>CAYNMU010000077.1:0-9594 GCA_964398395.1 uncultured Eubacteriales bacterium | reverse complement strand
GGACAAGTTTGTTCTGATTTTGATGAGATGAGGCAACAGTTAAAAAGCTCCGTTGAATCCCAACAGAGATATGAAGAAAATCGTGTTGAAATGATTGCGGGAATTTCTCATGATTTGGGTACTCCGTTGACATCGATTAAAGGATACACTTCTGGGTTGATTGACGGTATTGCGGATACACCGGAGAAGAGAGCTCATTATCTAAAAACAATTTACAATACAGCTAATGATATGGACAATCTTGTTAGCGAGCTTTCAATGTCGTCAAAGCTTGATTTAAATAAAATACCATTTTATTTTGAAAAAGTTGATATTTCAGCCTTTTTTGAGGATTGCAAAGAAGAACTGTCAACAACACTGGCACGCCATAAAATAATAGTGATATATGAGGAAATTTCCTCTTGCATAGCCTTGGTTTCTATTGACGCTACTCAATTTCGAAGGGCAATAATGAATATTATTGACAATTGTATCAAATACAAACGAACAGATATTATGGAAAGCAAAGTTAAAATAGGGTTGAGTTTGGAAGAAAATCATCATATAAAAATCATTATAGCTGATAATGGCTTGGGTGTTCCGGAAGATGAATTAGAAAAAATATTTTTCAGGTTTTATAGAAGCGATAAAGCGCGGACAAATGTGAGCAGCGGGAGCGGATTGGGGCTTGCTATTACCCGCCAAATTATCGAAAGACATAACGGAAAAATTTGGGCGCAGATGAGTGAACTCGGCGGGCTTGAAATGATTATAAGTTTACCGATAATCGAGAAAAAGGATGTTGAAATTGAATAAAAAGATTCTGATTGTTGAAGATGAAAAAAATATAGCTGAACTAGAACGTGATTATTTAGAGGCAAATGGCTATGATGTTGACATTTCTTTCGACAGTATATCTGCATTAAATCATGTTTCAAATAACAGCTATTCTTTGATTTTGCTTGATATAATGCTTCCCGGTGTTGACGGTTTTGAAGTGTGCCGCCAAGTTCGTAAAAAAAGCGATATCCCCATTCTTTTCGTTTCGGCAAAGAAGGAGGACATCGATAAAATTCGTGGCCTGTGGCTTGGTGCAGATGATTACATAGTCAAACCGTTCAGCCCTTCGGAACTTGTTGCAAGGGTGCATGCACACATTGCCAGGTATGACCGCTTAACGGCAAAGGGTGAGGCTAAAGAGCATGACCTAATCTCAATTGGCAACTTGAATATTGATATAAACGCAAGGAGGGTTTTTGTTAATAAAGTTGAGGTTGCTTTGACAAATAAAGAATTCGACCTTCTGCTATTCTTGTCATCAAACCCAAATATAGTTTTCAGCAAGGATGATTTGTTTAATAAAATTTGGGGACTTGACGCTATTGGGGAGACATCTACAGTTACGGTACACATTAACCGAATACGCGAAAAAATTGAAGATGACTCATCAAATCCACAATACATTGAAACCGTGTGGGGAGTAGGCTATCGGTTTAAGGTTTGATAATTTCAATTATTGAATTGGTTTATTCAGGCTCGATTATTTGAGCTGACCAGGCAAATTCAAAACTTTCTGATTTTAAAAGCTTTTGAATTCCTCTCTTTTTTGAAATATCCTCATATTTGTTATAACTATCGTTTATTCCATACCAAGGTTCAATGCAAACATAGGGTGCAGCCGGTTTTGCCCATATACCCAAAAAAGGTGATGCCATGAAATCAAAACGAAGCTCTCGGTTATGCCGGGGGCTTTTTAGCGAAATGAGTGATGATTTGATTTTTGATAAAAATAAAGCATCATCATTAAAGATTTCAGCCGTGATTTCAATTTTACGTTCATTATTTAATAGAGGAAACTGCTCGTCGATTATTATTGCATTTTCATCGATTCTTTCAGTTACCAAAGTCTCATTTTCACTAAACTCAAGATAGTCTCCAAGTTCGCAGTTGAAACCAGGATGTGCACCGATAGAAAAATACATTTCTCCGTCAGACTTGTTGATGACGGTGTGTTTAACGCTTATGCTGTTTCCTATAAGCTCAAAACAAATACGTAACTCAAATTCAAAAGGATAAATAGCAAGCGTGGAGTCGTTACTTTGTAAAGATAACATTGCACAAGAACCATCGTTGCTTAATAATTCAAAAACGCTTTTCCTTGCAAAACCATGTTTAGGCAAAGAATAATCTTTGCCTTTGTAATTGAATTTTCCATTTAAAAGCTGTCCGATTATTGGGAAAAGCAATGGTGACTGACCGCTCCAAATGGTTGGTATGCCTTGCCAAAGATATTCTACATCGCTTTGCTTTGAATGAAGTGAATGTAGTTCAGCTCCAAAATCCTTGATTTCAGCACTCAAAAAATCATTTTCAATTTTGTAAATCATATTTTCTCCTTTATATCAATTATTGTTAAGAAAGCTTCATGCTATCTTAATGAAATCAGAACGAAAAAATTATATCAGCAAATTATAATTATTGCAATTATCTTCAATAATATAAATTCAACTATTAAAAAATTCTTTTAAATAAAAGCGAAAATCAAGGCGGAATTTAACTTTTTCTTGATTGTTATTAAAGAAAATGCTACAATATTTTAATTGAAGGGATTGAATTGCTTGAATCGTAAAAAATGGCAAATAGCCTCATATGATAAAGATTTAGCCGCACAAATTGCGCAAGATCACAGCCTAAATCCGTTTGCTGCTCTACTTGCTGCTTCACGTGGCTTAAAAAGTGAAACAGATATCTCGTCTTTTTTTGACGAAGGCTTTCTTGAACTGACAGACCCTCATGATTTGCCTGACATGGAGAAAGCTGTAAACAGGTTAACGGTGGCAATAGATAATAATGAGGCAATTGTCGTTTTCGGTGATTATGATGCTGACGGAGTTACCTCGACAGCTCTGCTTGTTTCTTACCTTGAAGCAAGGGGAGCAAATGTGAGTAGTTTTATTCCGGATCGCCAAACGGAGGGCTACGGCCTAAGCGTTGAAGCAGTGTCTGTTTTGCAACAAATGGGTGCAAAACTAATAATCACTGTAGATAATGGAGTCAGTGCAATAGAAGAAGCAAAGCTTATAGCAGAGTTGGGAATGGAACTGATAATAACAGACCATCACAAGACCAAAGCAGAGCTTCCAAAAGCAGTTGCGGTTATCAATCCTCACCGTCAGGACTGTAATTGCAAATTCAAGGACTTTGCTGGCGTTGGAGTTGTGTTTAAATTGGTTTGCGCAGTTGATGGCGGTGACCCTGAGGAACTTTTGCAAGATTTTGGCGATCTCTTGGCGATTGGGACTATTGGGGATGTTGTGCCATTAGTTGGCGAAAACAGAACAATTGTTAAGCAGGGAATAAGGGCCATTGCAAACTATCCTAGAATTGGAGTTGAAGCTCTTCTAAATGTAGCCGGAGCTAAAGATAAAAAAGTAAATTCTTCAAGCGTAGCTTATATTCTTTCTCCGAGAATAAACGCAGCGGGTCGAATGGGTTCGGCAAAAAGAGCACTGGAACTGCTGTTGGCGGACGATGAATCTTATGCACTTAACCTTGCCAATGAAATTAATGCGGCTAATCAACAAAGACAAAAAATTGAATTAGAGATTTTCAATAAAGTAGAGGATCAACTTTCAAAATTTTCAAGCAGAAGGTTTGATAGAGTGATTGTAGCTGACGGTGACGGGTGGCATAGTGGGGTTATCGGTATTGTTGCTTCAAGGATGGTTGAAAAATATGGACGCCCGTGCATAATTATCTCAAAAGATATGGGTACTGCAAGAGGTTCCGGCAGAAGCCTTGAGGGATTTTCACTTTATGAGGCGCTTGATGCAGTTTCTGATTGCTTAACCCATTTTGGCGGGCATACATTGGCTGCCGGTATGGGCATAAAAAATGATATGATTGATGAGTTTAGAATTGCGATAAACATATATGCTTCTAAGGTTGAAATGCCTTTTCCCATTCAAAAAATCGACTTTAAATTAAATCCCAACTCAATAAGTACTGAAGTAACTGCCGCTCTCGCAACCTTCGAACCGTTTGGGGCTGGTAATCCACAACCGATTTTTGGGCTTTTCGGCATGAAAATTGACGGAGTTCAACCTGTTTCGGAAGGTAAACATACTCGATTGTTATTATTAAAGGGAGATGCTAAGGTCACAGCAATTATTTTTAACGCTAATACCACTACGTTCCCGTACGAACCGGGAGACATTGTTGATTTAGCAGTCGTTTTCGAAAACAACGAATATAAAAGGGTGTTAAGCGTAAACACTCAAATAAAAAACATTCGATTATCCGAATTGAATGAAGAAGGGATTCTTAACGGTATAAGATTATATGAAAAATTTATGCGTATTGAGAGTCTCACGCAAGATGAAAAACAAAATGCTATTCCGGATAGAGAAATGTTTGCGGCAATATATAGAACTCTCAAAATCAAAAAGAGAACGAGATCGAATATTGAAGGTCTTTGTGTTAAGATAAATGATGATGGCAGCAAAATTTGCGCAATCATGCTTGCTTTAGATGCGATGCTTGAATTGGGAGTGATTGAACAAAGTGAAGATGGAGGGTTAGGTCTTAGTCTCGATCAAAAAAAGGTGAATCTTGATGATTCTATAATTCTGCAGAGATTAAAGTGATTAAAACTAATAATATATTAGATATTATTAAAAATTTATCAATTTATTGAAGAGGGGAGTGAACCAAAATGGGAGTCAGCGATAATAACGATGATGGATATGTTCAGCTTAGAGATACCCTAAAAAAAAGCTATAAAGCTGAAGAATTAGCTTTAATTGACAAAGCTTATGAAATTGCATGTCAAGCCCATAGTGGTCAGCTTCGCTATTCCGGCAAGCTATACATAAGCCACCCTGTTGCTGTCGCGCAGATTTTGGCTCAATTGGGAATGGATCCCCCTTCAATTATAGCGGCATTATTACATGATACGGTTGAAGACACACATGTTTCAATTGAAGAAATCAAGACAACTTTTGGAGAAGATATAGCTTCTCTGGTTGACGGCGTTACAAAACTCGGTAAAGTTCCTCTCTCTACTAAGGAAGAAGAACAAGCTGAAAATATACGCAAAATGCTTCTTGCAATGTCACAAGATATTAGAGTAATAATTATTAAACTTGCTGACAGAATTCACAATATGCGAACCCTAAATTTTATGCAACCTCAAAAGCGAAGAGATAAATCGCTTGAAACGCTTGAGATATATGCTCCGATTGCTCATAGGCTCGGTATCAGAACCGTTAAAGAGGAACTTGAAGATTTAGCAATCAGCTACTTAGATCCGGTTGCTTATCACGAAATAGAGGAATCTCTTCAAGCTCAGAGTCAATCCCGCAAGGAGTTTCTTGATGATATTAAGATAAAGGTTAAAGAACGAATAGTTGCCATTATTCCTGATGCTACAATTGAAGGAAGAATTAAAAGTGTACACGGAATTTACAGAAAAATGTATATGCAAAACAGGAATTTTGATGAAATTTACGATATTTATGCAGTCAGAATAATTGTTGATACGGTTATTGATTGCTACAATTCTCTTGGCGTTATTCATGATATGTTTCGGCCTATTCCGGGTAGATTTAAAGACTACATTTCGACCCCAAAACCAAACATGTATCAATCCCTACACACAACAGTAATAGGTAAAGAGGGAATACCTTTTGAGGTTCAGATACGCACGAGAGAAATGCACCGTACTGCTGAATACGGTATTGCTGCGCATTGGAAATATAAACTTGGTATTAATGGGACTGTAAAATTTGAAGAAAAACTTGCATGGGTTAGCCGTTTGATTGAAAGTCAAGCGGACTCAGAGGATGTTGAAGAGCTAATCCGAACCATTAAAAGTGATTTGGTGCCGGAAGAGGTCTTTGTATTTACACCCAAAGGAGATGTGATTAACCTTCCTTCGGGCGCGACCGTTATCGATTTCGCATATGCTATTCATTCAGCAGTAGGTAATCGAATGGTTGGAGCAAAGGTTGACGGTAGAATTGTTTCTATTGATTATCGAGTTAAAACCGGTGAGATAGTTGACATACTTACATCTTCACAGCAAGGAAAAGGACCAAGTCGCGATTGGTTAAAAATCGTAAAAACCAGTGAAGCTCGCAATAAAATCAGAGCGTGGTTCAAAAAAGAACGTCGTGAAGAAAACATTATTGAGGGCAAACTTGATGTAGACAGAGAGTTCAAAAGAAACTATATACGGTTGAGTGATGATTCATTACAAGACTTTATAAAAAAAATCGCTGAGCGTCAACATTGTAATTCTGCAGATGATTTTTTTGCGGCCATTGGTTACGGCGGCATTTCAATTAATAGGCTTATGCCGCGTATAAAGGACGATTATTCGAAGGCTTTTAAAGGGCTTTTGGGACAGGAAGTAGTCATTACGCCCGAGAAGAAACACCCAAAGAGCAGCGAGGGTGTTATCGTTGAGGGAATAGATAATTGCCTTGTGAAGTTTTCACGCTGCTGTAACCCCTTGCCGGGCGATGAAATAATTGGCTATATAACGCGAGGCCACGGCGTTTCAGTTCACAAGAGAGATTGCAACAATGTCCCCAAAACTGTTATGGTATCAAGTGAGCCGGAAAGATGGATCAACGCATATTGGGACAAAAATGTTCGGGAAGAATTCAAATCGACCTTGCTTATTTCTTGTTTAAACAGAGTAGGAATGCTTGCAGATATTTCTGGACAGCTAGCAAGTATGAGAGTAATGATACATGATATTAATACAAGAAATTTCAAGGATGGGCGCAGCTCTTTTACGATGACAATAACTGTAAATGGAGTTGAACATTTAAAAAGCGTTATTGCAAAACTTGAAAAGATTAGCGGTGTATTAGGGGTTGAAAGAACCGGGATTTAATTAAAGTAGTAGGTTAGGTTTTTAAAATGAAAGCTGTCATTCAGAGGGTAATCAATTCATCTGTGGAAGTAGATGGTGTAACGGTTGGCAAAATTGGTGCCGGATTTAACATATTACTTGGAATTGTAAAAGGAGATTCGGATAACGAAGCGGATATACTTGCAGGTAAAGTGTCTAAATTGAGGGTTTTTTGCGATTCAAAAGAAAAAATGAATTTATCTATTATGGATATTAACGGGTCTGCTTTAGTCATTTCTCAATTCACTCTTTGCGCAGACACAAAAAAAGGAAACAGGCCTTCCTTTACAACTTCTGCTGAGTCGTCGGAAGCAAATCGGTTATATGAATGTTTTATTGCAAAGCTTAAGGAAAACGGAATATCAAATGTTCAAAAAGGTGTTTTTGGTGCAAATATGAAGGTCAACATTCTCAATGACGGTCCTGTTACTATTATCCTTGATACCGATACATGGAAAGGCATTGTTAACAAAGATTATAGCTGAAAATTGATATAAATAATTCATGAATTTTTCTCTATAAAAAAAGTATTAATAACCTTAAAGGAAGTAGCAAAATGATTCAGCACTGTATCCCTCTATGTCTTAATCGCGCAAATTGTTATATCCTTTTGGATGAAATAAGTAAAGAGGCTGTTGTGATTGACCCGGGAGAGTTCAATAAAGAATTAACTAATATTTTATCAGATGAAAATGCTATCGTTAAGTATATATTGCTTACTCACGGCCATTATGACCACATATTAGGCGTATATGAACTTAAGAAATATACCGGAGCTCAGGTTGGCATTCATAAAAATGATGCGGATTGTCTTGAAGATGAAAGTTTAAGCCACGCAAATCAAATTCAGGCAAAGCAAAATATTGTTCATGCCGACTTTGAGTTTGAGGATGGCGCAAGCCTTTGGATTGGCAAAATCGAAATTGAAGTGATTTTTACACCCGGCCACACATTGGGCGGGGTTTGCTTTGTCTGTGAGAATGAACAAAAAATATTTACAGGAGACACTTTGTTTTATCATACAATTGGCAGAACAGATCTTCAAGGAGGAAATATGACTGATATGCAGAATTCTTTACTCAAGATATCGAGCATAAAGGGAGGCTATCTTGTTTTCCCAGGCCATGACCGTTCATCAACACTTGACGAGGAAAGAAAGCATAATAGGTATTTGAGGAGTTTATAATGATACTGCGGATTATTGGACATAACTTTCACTTTGAAATGGAAAATCTTTGCCGCGCTTTTTTTCCTTACGAAAAAATTATTACTGTTTATGAAGAAAAGGAAGAGAACGATGATAAAATTGTTACAACAATATTTAAAAAAAACTTAAATTCTTTTGAACTTAAGGTTAAAGTAAAACTTGAAAAATCACAAAAAACTTGCGAACGGAATGTTGATGCAGGCAAAAATGATTTTTTATCAGAATGTGAGCGTGAAATGGCATCCGCACTTTTCGAGGCTATGACTACCTTGACCGGATATATTCCAAGTTGGGGAATATTGACCGGCGTGCGTCCTTCCAAGCTTATGACTAATTTAATTAAACTATATGGTCAAGATGCTACAGAAACGTATTTTCGCAATGATTTGCTTGTCAGCAAGGAAAAGACGGATTTGTCAATATCGGTTGCAAATACTGAGAAAATAATTATCAGTAAAGCTTTGAATAATTGTTTTAGTCTATACATTGCGATTCCGTTTTGTCCTTCAAGGTGCAGTTACTGCTCTTTTGTATCACACTCAATAACTGCACCTAATGCAAAAAAACTACTACCGAAATATATCGAGAATTTATGCTTAGAACTTGAATTTGTTGGAAAAATTGCAAAAGAGCTGGATATTAGACCACAAACTATTTATTTTGGAGGAGGGACTCCAACCAGCCTTGAAGCAACTGATTTAACTAAGATTTGTGTGACAATTAAAAACAACTTTGATCTAACCGATCTTATAGAATATACTGTTGAGGGTGGAAGACCTGATACAATAACGACAGAAAAACTGTCAGTTTTAAAAAATAATGGCATTACAAGAATTAGCATTAATCCACAAACCTTTAATGATGATGTACTCAAAACAGTGGGAAGAGAGCATTCGGCTCAATGTACTTTGGATGCTTATGCGTTAGCGCGTTCAATCGGTTTTAAGAATATAAATATGGATTTAATTGCAGGCTTGCCCAAGGATTCACTTGGAAGCTTTAATGATACTTTGGATATTTCACTAAAACTTTCACCGGAGAATATAACCGTACATACACTGGCTCTCAAACGTTCCTCTTCACTTGTTACGCAAGGAAGCAACGTTTTTGAAGGTGAATCTTCGGTAAAAATGCTCAGCTCAGCTCAAGTTAAACTTCAAAATGAAAGTTATTATCCTTATTATATGTACAGGCAAAGTCGATCTCTGGGCAACTTGGAAAACATTGGATGGTGTAAACCCGGTTTTGAATGTTTCTATAATGTCTTTATGATGGAGGAATGTCAGACGGTTTTTGCTGTTGGCGCCGGTGCAGTGACAAAATTAAAAAAAAATGAAGGCAATTACATTGAAAGGATTTTTAATTTTAAATATCCATATGAATATAACAGCCGTTTTAATGAAATTATTGAGAGAAAAACGAGGATTATTGAATTTTATTATAAATTCAATGTCTAATATAATTTATTAAGCAAGGTGTTAATTCG
>CAYNMU010000076.1:0-9641 GCA_964398395.1 uncultured Eubacteriales bacterium | reverse complement strand
TCGTTTGAACCGGATTTTTACCTTGCCGATGGGCAAAGTTTAGCGGATTACGGGGTTGAAGGTAAAATCGTTGAACTTAAAGGGCATACAAAGGGTTCCATTGGAATTCTTTTGAACAACGGAAAAGATTTTATCGTCGGAGATGCCTTAATGAACTTTTTTAAGGTAACTGAGCCGTTTTTATTTGAGAATTATGACGATCTTTGCAGGTCAATGAATATCATAAAAGACACCGGTGCGGATGTTTATCCCGGTCATGGCAAAAGCTATTCGCAAGCTTAAAACAATAATACACAGCAATTTGGGGGAGCGCCTTGAGAAAATCTCAAAGCGCTCTTTTTTTGTATCTTGCTGAAGTTAAACAGCACCGTGCTCATTGCGTTTCAAGATTTCATTTTGAATTTTCGGGTCTAAATTAACAAAATAATCACTGTATCCGGCAACACGAACCATTAAAGTTCTGTGCTTTTCCGGATTTTTTTGTGCATCAATTAAGTCAGCCTGATCCACCACATTAAACTGAATTTCAAAGCAGTTGTTTTGCATAAACACTTTGATAAAATCAACAACTGCTTGCTTGCCTTTGTTCGTACTTACTAATGACTTGCTGAACCTAAAGTTTGTAGCAATACCGCCAATGCCATATTTTTGGTCAATTTTTTCAATTGACTGCATAACACCAAACGGGCCATTTTTGTCCATGCCTTGTACGGAGCCAAGGCATTCGGATAAAGCTTCACCCTGTTTGCGCCCATCCGGTGTTGCCGCGGCACATGAGCCTAAAACGCCGTGCATAATCCAAGCAAAATAGCTGGGGTGAAAAGTTCCGCCGACGCTGATTTTGTATTTTTCAAGCTCGTGCCTGATAACATCATACATTTCTACGCCGAATTTATCGACTTCATCTGTGCCGTTTCCAAATTTTGAGCATCTGTTTATTAGGAATTGGCGAATTCGTTCTTCGCCTGAGAAGTTGTTTTTGCACAGGTCACCGAGTTCAGCCAATGTTATCAGTTTTTCATCGTAAACGACAGTTTTTATTGCGGAAAGAGAGTCAACCAAGTTTAAAAACCCGGGGAAACACGGATAAACAAAGTTGTATTTTGATCCGCCCGCAACAGCATCCAAGCCACGTTCAAGACAGCTGTTTGTAAGAGCGGATGCTAACGGACAAGACATATACTTCTCGCGGCTGTACGCCTGCTCACACACATCAATTAAGTAAGAACGAATTATACCGGAAACAACCTTTTTCACCAGTGTATAGAAATCTTCAAATGTATCCAAATTATCCATCTCAAAATCCACAGGCGGCTCAACTCTGCAGCGTTCACCAAAAATAGCTGTTTTGTTGTTTAAAATGTATTCAAACGCTTTATTCAAATTAATGTAAGGCGTTGCAACCAGTATATTTGACGCCCCAATCGGGGTAATCTCTACACAAGTGCTGTGAATATAATAACGCGAATCCTCTTCGCTGACACCGGCATTTATGAGCCCTGCCCTTACAACTTTGTCATTAAAGATTGATGGCCTTGTATAACCCTTTGAAATGATGTCGATGCAAAGAAGCAACAAGTCATCCGGCATATCCTCGTTGTAGCAAACTGCCACAGAAGGATTGATTAGCCCCGTTGTTTCAATAGCCCTGATACACATGTAAGAAAGGTCGTTCCATACCGAATTGCCTTGCCTATTTACTCCGCCAACCATTACAGGTGCAGGCCAGGAGTCATAAAGCTCGTTATGCTTCAAAAACATGTTTTCTATCAGTTCAAATGCAAACTCTTTTTTTAACAACCCCTGTTCCATGTCTTTTTTATAAAAAGAATAAAGATAGTTGTCCGGTCTGCCGGTAAGACAATAATCGCCGATTAGCGCAAAGCAAAATTGCATAAACCACATACATTGTATTGCCTCGTAAAAATGCTCGCATGGTTCGAAAGGAGCGTTTCTGAAATTTTCTGCCATCAGTCTGTATTCTTCTTTGCGAACCGGATTCAATTCTTTAAGATATAGGGCGGTCAAAGTTTCATAGTACCTTTTTGCAAATCTGCAAACACCCTCCAAAGAAATTTTAACAGATAGATAAAAAGCTTTTTTTTCGCAAGCTTCCGGTTTGCTGTAATCCAGTTCCTCTAAATGAGATTCAACTTCTGCAAGGATTCCTTTAATTCCGATGTTCAAAAGCTTTTCATAATCCAAAACGCGATGACCCGTTTCACCCAAACGGGCCCCGCTGTAAATGCTGTTACTGCCTCGAAAGGCTGTGCCCTTCAAATTAGCTGCTTTTTGTTTTATGGATGCTTTAAAATTGTGAGAATAACGCCCGACTAAAAGCTCGCGCTTGTCAATTTCAATTGAATAGTTATCAAACAGAACACAATCTATTTTTGCGCGCTTAATGTTATGGGCAAACTCATCCGGATTTTCAAGAATAGCCTTGTTTACCCAAAATTTTTGCTCGGTATGATTGTTTGGGTTTTTACCGTTTTGAAAAGCTTTTTCTTTAAGATACAAGGTTCTGTTCATGTAATTCCCTCTATTTCAGTATTGCAACAATGTGGTTTTCAAAATATTTAAAATGTTTAAGTTTCTTATAATTTCTAAAGCTCCGGATAAGGTGCTGTAAGGCAAGCAGCAGTTTTATCCGACTTAATGCCGTTGTTACCGCAAAGTGGGCAGTACAAATGATTGTCTTTGAACTCGACATTACATCTATCGCAATGCAGCATTGTTGCCGATTTAATGGCTTTTTGTTTGATGTTGCTCTGTATTTCAATATTTATTCCCTGCTCTGCAAGGAAAGTAAAGAATGTCTGCTGAACATCTGTTGATTCACTTCTTGATGTAAATATCACATTAATCATGTTGTTGCAGGTGGCTATTGCGCAATTTAAATAATTTGCAAGTGTTCCTCCGGCAGCAAAGTCAAAATGGTCAAGTTCATCTTCCATTCCCTTTGGTATTTTTATTACACCCAAATTTGTAAAAGCGGTTGTCATCGTTTTTTCACCTAAAAGAACATAGCCAATTTTTAAAATTAATTTCTTCAAAAACAACGGAGTTGAACGAAATGTTGAATTGTTTTGCGCAGCAGTATTGTCTGCCACTCTACTGCAGAGATTTTCTTTTTTAAACCCTTCTTTCAGCTGAGCAGTGACTTCGGTAAGAATATCGTCAAAAGAATATTTTTTAAGCCCCGGATAAATGCAGGTGTTAACATACAGAGAGAAACTGCGCAGCGTGGTTGAATCAAAAATTCGGCGTAGGTCCGTAGGTACGGAAATTTTAATGGGTTTCTTGTTGTTTTCAGGCAACATGTTTTTATAGAAAGACCATGTATAAAGGGCTGTTAAATATTCTGTTACAGTTACGCCTTTCTCTTTGGTTATTTGTTTGATCTCGTCGACTTTGAAAAAGCCATGGGTAAGCATGAATAAATTCTCTTTTTTGGGTTGTTTGTATTTATATGCATAAGGTTCTGCCCGGCTGGTTTTTTTTACTTCTTCACATCTGACTTTTTTACAGGAATCTTCGATTTCACTGTCCGCAGGAGTACTATTCAAGTCAAGAACGCCGTCGGCTTTTTCGACTTCATGGCCCAGCAATTCCAAATATCTTGCGACAATATTTTTCAAAAAGATCATCGTACCGCCGCCGTCGGTAACAACATGGAATATTTCAAGCGAAATTCTGTTGTGAAAATATTTTACGCGGAACATAGGCTTATTGCCGCTGCCGGCAACTATATGTCCGCAAGGATAGTTGTCTTCACTATTTAAAACATCTGTATCGTTTACTGTTCTGAGCTTGTAGTTGAAGAAGTCCTTATCCAACTGAACAAAAAAAGTCGGAAAACGCTCCCGCAGATCTGATATCGCCCTGGCCAGAATTTCAGGTTGAATGTCTTTTTTCATAATTGCCGAAATCCGATAAACTCTGTTCCAATTTTTTTTATTCGTTACAGCATAAATAATCCCAGCGCCGTCTAAATCAAATATTCGCTCATTTTCGCTTGGAGCCTTTTGCGAAGCAGCCATTGATATCTCTCCTTACAATCTTAAATCTTTGACAACGTCTAAGTAAAAATATTGTAGTTTTATTGTATCAAATTGCATTCTATATATCAACGTATTTCTTCATGCGCTGCCACTTTACAAACCATTTCATAACAACAATCTTAAGTACTAAATATTTTTATTGCTTATTGTTTAACATTTTTTTATAATAGTAGCGTTATACTTCATACAAAATAATCATTTGAGGAGATTTTATGAAAAACTCACTTCCAAAAGGCGTAACCATACAGAGCAAGGATTACAGTAAAATAGTCAAGAGCTTGCAGATAGTTTCGGGAGTTTTTATGTTGGCCATGCTTATCGGTTGTTTGGTATTGCTGAAAAAGTATAATATCTCCGTCAAAAACCTCGACGCTATTAAAGAAAAGCTTATGGATGTTAACGGAGGTGTCGCAACCATTGCCATTGGCATGATTATCTTTTCAATAATAAAATCTTTTGCGCTTATTTTCCCACCTGCAGTGCTTTTTGCATTGTCCGGTCTTATTTTTGAAAATATTTGGGTTGCAATGCTGGTTAATTTAGTTGCCACAGCGCTGAGTCTTTCTCTGCCTTACTTTCTAGGGCGTTTTACCGGAAAGCCAATGTTTGACACGCTTAAAAAGAGATTCCAAAAAATCAGCAAACTCGATGATTTTGCGGGAGAAAATGAATTTGCTTTTGTGCTTATCATGAAAGTTTCAGGGCTGTTGGCAAGCGATTTGAGCAGCTTGATATTTGGTACGCTTAATATTCCCTATCGCAAATATATGATAGCGGCAAACCTCGGAATGCTTCCGTTAAACATCTTATGGACATTACTTGGCGCAAAGGGTGACCTTTCCAACCCATACAGCTTTTTGTATATACTGCCGATAATTATTTTCGCAGTTGTTTCATTTTTAGGTATGAAGCATTATTCAAAAAAGAAGGAATCGGAAAGGCAAGGTGTTTCAGCCAATCTGTAACAAACTTCATAACTTAATGTAAATAGCCGCAAGCACTGATTAATCAACGCTTGCGGCTGTTCTTTTATTGATTGGAATTGATTTTTGTAACTGTTAAATTATTTCTTTTGGAACCAGGACAAAACTGTTTTAATAATAGGAATCATCTTTACTATAGTCGGTATTAAATTTTCTATTTGCAGTAAAAGCATATCCAGTGAATCTTTTTTGAACACGACTACAGCTGAATCCTTTGCACTTATTTCTTCATCGCCAAGTTTGTATTTAATTGTAATTGTAATTATCGCCGAACGACCCCATACACCTTTGTTGGTTATCTTGCCATTTTGGTCAATAAGAACATTCTTGTTTCTCTCATCAACTGAATACACAATTGATATAGGGTTTTCTATAGTCGATTTATATCCTAATTGTAAGGAAGCTGTTTTATAGGATGCAAGGAATGGTACAATAACTGTATACTTATTATTGATAGTGCCATCCGCATTAAATGTATCAATATATTTCCCGCCGACAGTAAGTTTCAGCGGTTGCTGTGTAAATACTGCATTAAATGTAGCTCCACCCGGAATCATTGCACCGACAGAAGGATCCCAACGAGTGAAAATGTAACCAATTTTAGTTGGATCCGGAACAGGGGACACAATGTTTTCTCCGGTTTTAGTTGGGACTTTTGCAAATTCTACACCATCGACTTTGAATATTGCATCATAGGTTAACGCTGAGTAAACTGCATAAAACTCAAGATTATTTGCAGGCATTGTAGCAGGAACGGGATAATCCCATCCGACGAAATCATAACCTGCTCTTGTAATTGTCGGCACAACAATTGGTGCTCCGTAAGTTAGTGTAACGCTGGTGCCGCCAACACCGCCAAGCGCATCAAACAAGCAAGTGTAGCTGTTAATGCTCCACATAGCATATAGCGTTGCAGTGCCCTCGGTAGCCAGATTAGTTACGCTTTGTTTATTCGTGTAAGCTGTTCCGGAACCATCGGCTAGAGTATTCCAGCCCGTAAAGGTATAGCCTGTCTTAAAAAACTTGTTGGTTGTAAGTGCTTTCGCCGTATCATAGATGTGAGATGAACTTTCAGTCAAACCGCTGTCACTGCCATTACCATTGTAGGCAACAGTGTATGTGTTGGCTGTCCAACTCGCGACACAAGCTGTGTTTGATGCCGGTATTGTTGCAGGACACGCCGGAGTCCAAGTGACAAAAGTGTAACCAAGTTTTGCCGGGATTGCTGGTGCTGAAACTGATGTACCATAGTCTTGTGTTATTGTATTAACCGCAGAACCGCCTGCGGAATCAAAAGTTATAGAATATTGGTTTGCTTTCCACTTTGCGGTATAAGTTGTGTTTGCGGCGGGGAATGTTGCCGAAAGTGCCGGGTCCCAACCATCAAATGTATAGCCTGATTTGGTTGGTTGTACAGGCACTTTTATATTTGCGCCAATATTACCTATCATTGGATAAACAGTTGAGCCGCCATTGGTGTTAAAAGTAATGATGCTCGTTGGGGCAAGCGGAAGAGTAATATCTGCGCCAAGTGTATCAATATCATAATTATTATCATACGATCCCGCTGTAGAAAGCTGACCGGCTGCGCACTTTTGGAAATACATATTGTTTGGGGAAGAGTTGGTTGTTTTCAGCCATCGTCTGTCCATCCAAATACGTGCATTAGAACCAACATCTATCGCTTTAATAACTTTCAGTTTGAATGAGAAAAGCCATGAGCCGGGTATTAAATTCGGATATCCGCCGTTAGGGGAGCCTATCCCAACTGTATTGCTAACCCTAATTAGATTGTAAACGTTGCTGTTTTCATCTGTGTCAAAGCTTGTCGGCCAAGTAAATCCAGTGCTTGTAATTGCTCCTGTTGTAGCAATAGCAGTTTGGTTAAAGAAAGTATTATCAGCATTTGACGAAAATGCATTTGAGACTGTTCCCACAATCGAAAAATACGATTTATCAAACATAACAACATAGCTGGATACACCGCATAAGAAGTCAGTCTGCGGGGCGATGCGAACCGTTATAATCTCATTTACAGCAAGAGTCTGTCCCATTGTCAGTGGTGTAAAAACAGTTGAAACAACTTTTCCTACTTCTAGATTAAGGTCAGCGGAAAGTTGATTGCCGTCACCAATAGATGCTGACGCGCCGATTGCAACAACGTTTACAATGAGCACCAACGCTAATAAACTGCTAAGGATTTTTTTTGTTTTGAACATTCATTTATCCTCCTAAATAATACATAAAATACATTAATTTCATATTTCAACACAAAATTAAGTTGCGTGTAAAAATAAAGAATACATATTTACATTTTATTTTAACACAAGCTTGTAATATTTGCAACAAATACCGCTATATTAATCGGAATAATCAGGAAAAATATAAATAATTTCTTAATAGTAGGTTAAATTAATACTCGATTTTAACCGGTAACCCGGTAGCTTCGGATTCATTACAGCTAAGCGTAAAAATAAGAGATTTAAGCGCATCCTCATATGGGGAGCGGATTTTTGAAGGGTCTCCGCTGATAACTGCTTCAACAAATGTGCGGTCGCATGGTATGCCGGCATCCCCTTCCTGTTTATAAGTTGTAACGCCGGCGACCTTGCTCAGTGCACCGTCGCCCTTAATTACATAGCTTTCTTCATTTTCGGCAACAGCTTTCTCTTTTTCAAACACTTCGAAAGAATTAATTATTTTATGCACCGCACGCTTATCTTTTGCGCTGAATGTAATCCTGCTGTCAAAACTCGCACCCTCTGTAGCATAACAGCCTGAGGATATTACTCCGAGCGCGCCGCTTCTGAATTTTATCATTGTTGTTGTGAGGTCATCCATGTCGTAGCCTTCCCTTTCAACAAAGCCGTTTGTGCCAAGTGTGTAAACAAGCTCCGGTTCATCGAAAAGGTAGCGGATAATGTCAAACTGATGGATAGTCGATTCAACGAGCATACCGCCCGAAGTTTCCTTTTTCGGCCACCAAGTGATGTCGGGAATTCCGCCTATTCGAGAGCCTTCGACAAGAACTATTTCGTTTTCTTTCATGAATTTCATGGACGGTTCAATAATTGTACCATATCGGCACTGGAAGCCTACAGCTGTAATTAATCCCGCTTCCTTTACCTTGGCTGCAACATCTTTCGAGAAATCGATGTC
Organism: uncultured Eubacteriales bacterium; assembly: GCA_964398395.1. Lineage (GTDB taxonomy): Bacteria > Bacillota > Clostridia > Oscillospirales > Acutalibacteraceae > UBA1447. The sequence goes on along the minus strand of CAYNMU010000076.1, from coordinate 1,435 downwards.
AAGCGAAATAGGTTTTTCAACAAAGAAATGGATACCTCTGCGAATTGTTTCATACTCAATTTCGCCGTGGCAGTATGGCGGAATGCAAATAAACACCATGTCCGGCTGAACTTCGTCATACATTTCCTTATAGTCCGTAAAAGCCTTGCCGCTCTGTGCTATTTCGCAAAACTTCTCGGCCTTCTCGGGAATTAAGTCACAAAAGCCTGCAAGCTCAACAATATCCTTAAACTGCACAAGGTGCTCCAGATGATAATTTCCGATGCCTCCGCAACCAATCATTACAAGTTTTTTCATAAATTTCTGATCCTTTCATTGTTTGAAGATTATGCCCTCAACCTTATCCTTAAATATTTATAATTTCTTCCAACTGGGAGGAAACCATCTTATAGAATTCCCGGTATGTTTGGTTCGGATTATTTTTGCCCACCTCTGCAGTAAGATAGCCGTCAAAACCCGCTTCAGCTAAAGCAGGGATAACCTTCTGCCAATTTATACTCCCGGCAAGCAAGTCAGCCCACTCCCCGCCCGAATTCATTCCGCCGTTTCGTTTGAAATCCTTCACATGAATCTTGCCGATTCTGCTGCCTAATATTTCAATCCAATGTTCCGGCACCGAGTAGGCAACCACATTGCCAACATCAAAATAAGCGCCGATATATTCGCAGCCGAGTTCGTCAATAAAACTGCACATATCAAAGGGTGATGTAAAAAATTGATTCCAAACATTTTCAACGCCGACAAATATCTTCTTATCTTCAATGTCGCTTTTTAGTCCCCTTAGCGTTTTTAGGGAGTTTTCCCACGCTGTTTTGAGGCTGATTTTGTCTGTCATTCCACCCGGTACAACAAGTATTCCTGTGGCACCAAGCACTTCGGCACATTCAAGCTGCCTCAACAAAATCTTTGATGCAAACGCTCTTTCGTTCTCATCCGGGCTGCCCATGAATCCGCCATAAAGTGAGCAGGATATACTGACAACAGGAAGCTCATTTTTTTCTGATATTGCCTTAATTTCTGAAAGCCTTTGTGACGAAGTTGAGAAAGTAAGCGAATGTTTCGAACTGTCTTCTTTATCAAGATTTAGTTCTATCCCATCAAAACCGGCTGCTTTTACTTGCGCGAACATGTCCTCAAAACCGGTGTCTTTTTCAACTGACCATGCGTTGATTGATTTCTTCACTTGTTTATACCTCCTATTCCATGGCAATAATTAAAGCATCAATTTATACCATCAATGATAATTAATTGACGCAAAAAAGTCAACAATTCCAGCCGATTTAAATTAAATCTCCGCGCCTGCCAACTTCCTTAAAGCATCGTTAAAGCCAAGATGGTAAAACGCTTCTAATGTTTCTACTTTTCTTGTCGCTGTAGTTATTTTATGGTTTTGCGTCGGTGAAATTATAACAGCTTTACCGGCTTTTTCAAGTTC
>CAYNMU010000075.1:0-9803 GCA_964398395.1 uncultured Eubacteriales bacterium | reverse complement strand
CTTCTATCACTTTTTGGTGGGCCAGCATATTTTCAGGATTGACATTGAACCTGCTGAGTGGATGGTCACTCACCACCATACACAAGCCATCGAAGCCGATCGTGGATACAAGGTCGCCTCGTCCGCCAACTCCTATCGGCCCTAAGTTGATGTCGTAATCCGAAGCAATGATGCAATAAATGTACTTCCCGTCGCGCTGCATATTATTCCTTTATTTTTACCAGAATCAAATTTTCGATCACTTTTTCTTTTGCCAGGGATATTAAATCCTCTTTGGCAGATTGTCTTGCTGCTAATGAATAATCCAGTAATGTATGATAGGCTTTGTTGATTCTGTTGAAGCTTTCTTCATCACCATTTTCACGTTGAGCATCAGGATGAAATAATTTTGCTTTTCCCAGATATGCTTTTTTTATTTCAGATTCAGAAGTTTCTTCCTTCAGTTCAAGTTCATTTTTTGCCTGCACTACATGTTCTGGGTTCAATTCTTTAACTTCGAGCGTAAAAAAGCTATAACAAGGTAAAGGGCCTACTAATTTGAAATTCAGTTTACTATTGAATTCCTGATCAAGCCAGTCAATTACAGCTTCAAATTTCCCCTTTTTGTCGCTGTTAAGAAGAAACGCCGAATTAGTAATCATCTGGTCATTCATCACCTCATGAATTTTTATATCCTCACTATATTTGGATAATGCATCCAGAATTTTCAATTCAATCAGTTTGTTCTTTTCTTCTAATTTTTCCTGAACCAGCATCCCCACTTTCACTTGATCAACCTTTGAAAGAGTATCCGTTTTTTTAGCAATGTCTTCTCTTATGGCAATTATGTCGGGATGGACAGCTATTTCTTTAAGGACACCTGGAAAATCAGCCCAGGTCACTGCAAGATCAATTTCAGTCAGGTGTTCGATTAGCCCTAAGGTGTCAATTATTAAATCGTGTCCGTTTTCAAGTATTTTAATTACTTCTTCCCTTGAATTAGCAATAGTGCCAAGCTTCATTGGGATAAACATTATAAATCCTTTGCTCTGGAGTTCTTCAATCGTTTTTTGGTGATGAACCAGTAAATATCCGAGCGATTCCTTATCCAGATAGTCGAGGTGAGCGCTTTCCCTGTCGGAAACAATGGCAGATATATTTTGAAAAGTGATAGCATAAACCTCTGAATTTTCTAATGATCTAAACATGTCCGCGCTGTAAAAGCTAGGGACAATCCCGTAGATGTATATTCCTTGTGTTGGCATCGGTCGATGGGTTTATAGGTTTATGGATTGATTGGTTGATTGGTATATCGGCTGATTGTTATGAAATTTAGCGTGCTTTCAATTAGATCAATTATTTCTATATGAGAGTGGTTTCGTATTAATTCCAGATATCTTGAAATTATCAATTGATTCAGAACTTCTTTAAAGCTAACGAAAGCAACTTCTTTAAATCCCGATTGGGCTTTTCTACTCCATCCGATACTTCGTTCCGCGATAAAACTGTTCATAGCTGCTAAAAATCTTCTAAGCTGACTGGTTAATCCAAATCTTTTGTCAGAAGGAAATTCTACAGTTACCAGACAAATGTCTTTTTGTCAGATTTCGTCATAACTTCCAAGCTTTTAGATGTTCAAATACATATTTCATAAATCGGTCAACTTTTCAACCTATCAACCTGCCAACTCATTTCTTCGTTAAATTCTGTTTTAAAACCAGTTGTATAGCTTCTTCAAAATGGGATTCCAAAATAGAAATGTCTCCGGTAATTTCATTTTTGTTTTCCCTGTTTTTATCGATCAGTTCCCGGATAGCTAGCATAGCTGCTTTGCGACAAATAAATTCAATATCTGATCCGGTAAGGCTTTCAGTTTTATGGGCCAGTTTAGCTAGGTTTGTCTTTTTACCAAGAGGTTTATTCATGGTATGGATTCCAAATATTTGTTCTCTGGTTTTTACATCTGGTAAAGGCAACTCGAATATCAGATCGAACCTGCCACTTCGTAGCAAAGCAGGGTCAATTAAATCGATCCTGTTTGTTGCAGCGAGTACAATTACTCCTTTCAAATCTTCAATGCCATCCATTTCGGTAAGGAACTGGCCGATAACTCTTTCGATTACTCCAGAACCAGAACCATCATTACTACGTCTCGGGGTAAGGCTGTCAATTTCATCCAGGAATAAGATACATGGCGATGCCTGTTTTGCCATTCTGAATAGTTCCCGCACCCCTTTTTCTGATTCACCGATATAGCGACTTAAAATCTGGGGACCTTTTACCGATATAAAATTAACTCCGCTTTCACTTGCCAGTGCTTTTGCAAGGTACGTCTTGCCGGTTCCTGGCCTCCCATGAAGAATAATTCCTTTGGGAGGTTTGGTATCTGCTTTTTTAAACAGATCAGCATATTTCAATGGCCATTCTACAGTTTCCTTAAGAGCTTCTTTGATTTCATCCAAACCTCCGACATCATCCCATTTCACATCCGGAACTTCCACAAATACTTCCCTGATAGCTGAAGGTTCCACCTCTTTCATCGCATCCATGAAGTTATCCATTGTCACTTCGAGCGACATTAAAAGCTCGTACGGAATTTCTGCCATTTCGAAATCAATTTGCGGGAGTATTTTCCGCAAAGCGGTCATGGCGGCTTCCCGTGCCAATGCTTCCAGATCGGCACCAACAAAACCGTGCGTTATTTCAGCCAATTTTTCCATATCAACATCCATCGACAAGGGTATTCCCCTGGTATGAATATGAAGAATTTCAAGCCTGCCTTTTTTGTCCGGAATAGAGATTGATATTTCACGGTCGAACCGTCCAGGCCTTCTCAAAGCCGGATCAATAGAATTAGGAATATTAGTTGCACCAATTACAATTACCTTTCCTCGCGATTCCAATCCATCCATCAGTGACAACAGTTGGGCAACAACTCGTTTTTCTACCTGCTTTTCTCCGCCCATATCTTCCCGCTTTGGTGCTATAGCATCAATTTCATCAATAAAAATGATAGCTGGTGCATGAGCCTGGGCCTCTTCGAATATTTTCCTGATCCGGCCTTCGCTTTCTCCATAAAATTTCCCCATTATTTCGGGGCCGGAGATGTTTATAAAATAGGCGTCCGTTTCATGGGCTACAGCTCTAACGATAAGTGTTTTCCCGGTTCCGGGAGGGCCATATAGAAATACACCTTTAGGAGGCTGAACACCGAGACGATCGAAAATTTCCGGGTACTTTAACGGTAGTTCAATCATCTCCCTGATTCGCTGTACCTGATTTCCCAGTCCACCGATATCTTCGTATGAAACCTTACTCTTGCTTTCTCCGTCCTGCTTTGTTAATTCAAGCTGAAAAGAAGTATTTGCATGTATCAATACTACACCCTCTGGATTAGTGCCAGTTACCGTATAATCGACTGCTCTGGAACCAAAAAGGGTCGCTCTTACTTTATCGCCTTTTACCACAGGAAGACCATTAATAAGCGAGCCGATATATTTGGCATCATCTGCCTTAAACAGTGAGCCGGATTTTGTATCGGGCTTAAGTTTTATTTTAGTGGCCGGATGGCAGGTTGTCTTGAGTATTTTCACTTTTTCATCAATCCCAGCCTGGGCATTTTCCCTGGTAATCCCGTCAATTTGAATAATGCCTTTATCCCTGTCTTCTGGATAACATGGCATTATTTTAACAGGTGTAGCACGCTTGCCTTCAATAACGATAACATCGCCACTTTCCAGACCGATCTGTTTCATGTCTTTCGGATCTATCCTGGCGATAGCCCTTCCAACATCTTTTACTAAGGTTTCTTTTACACGTAAGATAATTTCGTCTTTTATTTTGGTCATGGTTGAAGTGCTAATGTGATAATTTGCTGATGTGTTGATGTTTTAATGTGTTATTAACTAAATAAAAACGATTTTAATTTATCCAATGCTGCCAGTCCCTTTATTTCTTCAGAAAACATAGGTAGTTGAACCTTGTTTAATGTTTTAAAAATCTCGCTGATCTCATTAAGGTAGTGCAATTGCCCAGCCTTTCTTCTTTTACAAAAATCACATCCATCCGAAACCATTACATTGTTGACGATGATCTGACGCGGAATTATTCCGGATGCAGCTAAATCTTTAAGCAATCTGTCCGTTTCTGTAATGGCCATTGCTTCAGGGATGCACACCGGGATAAACTCGCATTTTGCAATATTCTTCAATAGGTTTTCGATCCTTTTTACCGTTTTTTTTAAGCTGATTAAAAAAGCATCCACTTCATCCTGCTGATAGGAGCCTGAAAAACTGGTGATCATGAAGCGGTATTTCCATCTCATTCTGGCAGCAACTTTTATCCATTCATCCAATAATTTGGGAGATGAAATAAGTCTCAATGCGTGTCCTGTTGGTGCTGTGTCAACTATATATTTATCGAATTCCCCTTCTTCGATAAAATCAATAATGGTTTTAAAACTCATTACTTCATCAATGCCTGGGATCGATAAAGCCAGCATCTCATCTATGTCCTCATTATCAAGATTCGTGGACGTTACAAGAAGCTTTTTTAGTTCGTTTTGGTTTTCAGATTTGAATCTGGAAAGTGCCTCTTCGGCAACCACTTCAATAGCTGACAGGTTGGTTGCACCATTGACCTTCACTACCTTATACCCAATTTGCTGTTCGAGGCAATCCGACAAGGAGTGAGCCGGATCGGTGGAGATTAGCAACGTTTTAAAGTTTTTTGCTAAGGCTATAGCAGTTGCAATGGCACAACTGGTTTTTCCTACACCACCTTTTCCACCGAAAATGATGAGTTTTAGGTCGTTGTTTCCTAAGCCAGCAAGTGCCATGACATTTATTTTTTTATCCTGATCTCAAGGATGCCATTTGTAAATTTGTGCTTTAGGTTTTTCATGCTGGTTTTTATTGGAAGCAACAGCTCCTTGCGATAAGTTCTGGCTTTGCTTACAGCTGAGATTTCAAGGATATCTTCTTTTAGGTCAATTTTCAGGTCATTTTCATCTATCCCAGGCATTTCGGCAATGACAACAATCTCAGTCTTTTCGTCAAAAATATCGGTTATAGGCTCCCGCTCTTCATCAACTTTCGGCCCTTCAGGAGTTTTACGTATATTTCCGAATGTTTCAACTTTAGGGGATCCTCCGCCCGCAGTATTGATGGTAAAGCCATAAACGCCTTTCATGCCTTTTTTAATATGATCAAAATTGATCTCGCCTTCCTTGCTTATTCCTCCTTTTTCCTCAAGTTTCCCTGCAAGGTCAACTAATTTTTCGATGCCTTTAAACAAACCGCCTAGTCCGAAGAGATCAAAATTAGCTTCATCCTTATTCTCTTTATTTTTGTCGTTTTCCATTTTTATGCAGTTTTACAGTTTATAACTTTATGAAGGTTTATTGTGTGCTTCCAGTTTTTCCAGCCTGGCTTCCAAAGTCTCCTGTTGCTGCGTCAACTCTTTTTCCCTGGCTTTCGTTGAGAGATATGTGTCCTCCTGCCACCAGTTGATACCCATCTCCATCGCTTTGTCAACCGAAGCTACAAGTAATCTTATTTTAATAGTCAACAGGTCTATATCTGCAATCTGAATTTTGATATCGCCTGCAATTACGATCCCTTTGTCGAGTACTCTTTCGAGAATATCGGCTAGGCCGGTCGCGTTAATTGAATGGGTTGGTTCTGGCATAGCGTTTTTTATTAATAGTCTATCGACATAGTTTTGAAATTCAGTTTCACATCTTCCGTTTTCTTTTGATTTGGTTCCGTCGGCTCAGAAATATGCATTTGTCCTGCTTTTTCTTCATTGTATGCCTGTATTTCCTTCAGTCTGATTTGGATGATCTCAAGCCTTAGTAAAATCCCGATTTCTTCGCTTTTCAACCGGGTTCTTTCTTTTTCATACATGTACAATTTAATGAAATCAGATTCCTCCTTGTTGGGAATACCCGATTTGACAACATTCTGCATGCTTTTAATGCTCTGAAGTCCTTTTATTGCGCTTGAGATTGGCATGATTTTTTGGATTTATTGATTGGTTATGGGCAGATTTGAAAATGTGCTGATGGGTGACTTATTACGAAGTCAGGAATATTGTTCGATAAGTTCATCTACAATAGCCCTGACTTTTTCCTGATTGGTTTTTGAGCCAATACGGCTCGTTTCGGAGGTGAGGATATCCTGACAAATTGTTCTAAATAAACTTCTGGATTCCGCAGGAGTGGTTTTTAAAGTTGCCAGTGTCTTAGCGATCATTATCGAACCGCGGATGGTTGGGTCAAATTCTGTTTTCCCGGATTCGCGCAAGCCTCTTACAATTTTGACTATTATTTCAGTATCTTCCCATGAAAGATTAGATTTTGCCATTGTAATCTGCAATTCAGTATCATAATCGAAATGATCCAGATCCATGGTTACCATGCGATCGCGCAGTGCATCCTGAGTGCGGTTAACACCTGCGTACTCTTCAGGATTTGATGTAAATATGGCCCGAAATTCAGGATGCACTTTCATGTAATAGTCTTCCTCTTTAGCTGCCGATGTACTAAGCATCCTCTCTTGAAGGATTGGAAGCAGGATGTTGTTTGCCTCGGGGCGCGAGCGAGTAAATTCATCATATATCAGGGTAAAACCATTTTTAACTGCGATTGTCAAACGGTTGTTCACCCACTGTTTAGTCATATCCTCCTCATATTTATGAACCGAATGAATAAATTTATCGTCCAGCTTTTTATATTTATAGCCTTGTTCGCTGCCTATAAGGTCAGAGGTTTTATACTCAGCATCACCATGAATTATTACAACCGGCCTTCCAATTTTGCTTGCCAGATGCATAGCCACAGTAGTTTTCCCTGTTCCGGATGGTCCCCTGAAATGTACCGGGAATCCAGCTTTAATGTATGTAAGGCCACGATTTGTAATGTCCTTAATGTAGTCGGTTTCAACAAAATTTGACATCGGCTTTAATTCAAGAACAGTATTCATTTCATTGTTGTTACTCATGGTGGGGTTGGTTGATTGGTTAATGGGTAAATGTTTGTCGCTTATGCCGATTGTCAATTAACGAAAAGGTTATTTATCAAATTCCTGCCTGGACAATTGTGCAAGTGTGGTTTTCCAAATATTGCGTGCTTCTTCTATATCATTTGTAATCTTTTCCTTCGAGAGTAAAAAAGCTTTCTTTCTTTCCTCAAACTTATTTAATACTTCTTCTCTTTTCAGAAGGCTTTTCCTTACAACGTTCCTGGCATTATTCATCTTTCACTTTTGCTCGCCTTTGGTAATGTGACTAAATTGCTATGCTCATTTTTAACTGGCGATTATAATTGTCAATTAAATCCTTTGCCTCCGCATCTGGAGCATGGCAGGCCGTCACTTGATTTTCCTTTCCCTTTGCATTGAATACATTTTGTGCTGCTTTCGAGGTGAATATTTCCTTTTCCACCACAAACAATACATGGTACCCTGGCGCCAAGAGGGTTTCGTCCTGACCCAGAGCAGAAAATACATTTTTTAATAGGTTCCTTCGCTTCAGCCTGTCCAGTACCATTGCATACCAGGCATTCAGATATAGGTGAGAGTAAATCAAAGGGATCCATTCCAGTTCCACTACAAAATGCACATCCGATTACTTTTGTCATGGCTGATGTAGAATTATAAATTATAAATGCGGAGCCGAAGGCAAAAAGTTTTTTCGGCTCCGCTTAATAACTGAATCTATATTAGAGGAAAGTATATATTGTCAATCTTTTGAACTTTCCCCTCGTCCAATAAATTTTTAGCGACGTATCCAATTTTCATCCGTGTTTCACCAAGAGGATTTTCCATCTCTGAGATTTTTACTCCTTTGGGATGTTTACTGATATAAAATAATACTTTCTCTTCCAGTGTCATCGAAACTGCTGGTTTTGAATCCACTACTGGTTTGGCCGCAACCGGGATTTCTGTGACTGCTAAAACCGGCGTTTCCGTTTTCAATTCTTTTTTTTCAACTTTTCTTACTACCTCCTTCTGTGGTGTAACAACACCTGTTTTCCGCAACTGGGCAATGGCCTCCTGCATCTTGTTCCACTCAGCCGAACCTTGTTCTCTGTCATTTGAAAAATCACCAAGCATTCCGGCAGTGGATTTTTGGATATCCTTTACTTCTTTGCGGATACCCTTAATTGCGAGATGAATTCCTTTCATTATTGCATTATAGTCGTTGTGCCTTTCTGTTTCGCCTTTGTCAAGGTCTTTTCTCAGCATCCGAGCCATCTTTTGATTTTCTTTGCTTATTTCGGATAATCTTATTTGAAACCCATTAAGCAATGTCCTCGTGTATTCAACTCTTTCTGCCAGATTTTTAGTCAATTCTGCCTTAAGTTCTTCAGACATATCCATATGCTCCTTCTCAAACTTTTCGAGCATATTGTTTGTGGCTTTAAAAATCATCAAAACCTCATCGTTGATACTTTTAATATCATCGTTGATGTTTTTCATCATGTCATGGAATCCCTTTATCCTGATTTTTTCGTTTTGCTTCCTATCGGCCCTTCCCGCAGTAAAGAATTTACTCAACTCATCAGCCATTTCTGCCCGCTCGGTCGCGAATTCGTTTATCATGTTGGAGGTGGAAGTTTGAATTGCCACCACTTCTTTCTGGATGGAGGCTATTGTGTGATGAATCCCTGTCATTAAATCATGGTAGGTGTCGAGTCGTTCTTTCTCCCCAAGTCCAAGGTCTTTTCTAAGAGCTTTAGCATTGGCATTTAAAATAGAGGCCATTTCCTGGTGATCCTTACGGAAACCGTCTAGTGTTTTCTGTACTTCATTCACTAGTTCTTCATTTTCTTTGATACGTTGTTTGAATGAAGCAAGTATCCCTTCACTTAAATTTTTCATTTCTGATGCTATTCCCATTTTGTTATCTCCTATTGGTTAGTGAATAATTGATTACCTATCTTAGTTAACTCCTTTGAACACTTGTCCTCCAGGGTTAATTTCTGCTTTTATCTGTTCTTTAATCTTCCTGATATCCTGAATAAGAATGTGATCGCCTTTTTCAAGCAAGTTCTTAAGGCATCCCATTATTCTGTTTTGCATTTGTTGAAAATCAATGAATGTATTTAGTACTGCTTCTTTTCGCGCTAATTGCAGTTTTGAAATCTGAGAAAGTTGGTCTTTGATAATCACGATTTTTTTACAGTTGTCCTGTGAAGTAATGTCTTTGATGCCAAGCAAGCTGTTTTTTAGTGAATTTGCAGTCTCTTTTTGGGCTTCAATAAAGTTTGAAAACTGGATTTCGGCTTCTCTTTCCTTCTCATCAAGTGCGCCGAGAATGCCTTCCATTATTGTATTGTAGTCTTTTTTACGCAGTGAACCATTTTTAGCGAGGGTTTCACATAGCCGTGAATTTAAAATGTCTCTTTCCTTTTTGAGATCGTTCAGGGAGTTATGGACATTATCAAATAGTGAATGGGAGGATTCTGTGATAGTTTCTGATAATTGGAATGCAGTTTGAATTTTTTGAACTCTGGTTTCGTAGGATGTAATAATGTTTTCAAAGAAACCATCTATATTTAATTGAGGATGGATATTCATAGATAAAATGGATTTTGGTTAGATGTTACTTTAGGGGAAAAGAGAGAATGAGCGACAGAAGAGAGATTCAGGAAGAAAAGCGAAATTCAGAAAAAAAGGCGAAATTCCTGGTAACCCATGCTTTAGGAGATTAGTCCCGGAGGATGTTTTAGCAAGAATAATTGCTTAAATGCAAGATACCTTATGCAGCTTTTGCAGTTAATCCAATTGCTTCTGCATACTTCAGGTATGTTTCAACAGAGG
>CAYNMU010000074.1:0-9815 GCA_964398395.1 uncultured Eubacteriales bacterium | reverse complement strand
AATGAAAGGCAGCCACTCTGATACAGTTAATCATATCATAGCTGCTGGAGCTGTCGCTGCAACTGGAACTAAAGTGGTTGCGCCTTGATAGTTAATCTTCTTTAACCTTAACAAAAATAGCCCCTCTTCGGGGCTATTTTTTTATCCTAAATATCTCTATCAGTACCAACAAAGAGATTTTAAAATATGGATGAAAATTTTCGATTATTAGCACTAAAGCACTTTGACAGTGTAGACCTTTCAAATTTCACAAAAGAACTTGAAAGATCGCTACTGATACGAAAATCCATAAAAAAATATTATACATCAGGATATATGAATCTTAGATTGTTGCTTAACCACCATATAATTCTTTATAATTACTTCGGAGGATTTGGAACAGTGATTCTTTTTCGCGTAATTCCGAAGGAGTATTATGGATTATTGAATACAATTTTAATATTTCTTGATAGATTGCCAGAAAGGTTATATAATAGTGATATAGAAATAGATTTAAACATACAAAAGGAGTTAGAAAACTTATGAAAACATTTTTAGAGTTTATTGCCGAAGACGGAGAAGGAGTTGTGCCAGCAATGGCTTTGAGTTCTGCTAATCAGGTAGGAACGGAAGATAGAGACTCCGTTTCTGGCGAACCATTCAAGCGCAAAGGAATAAAGCTAATTAATAGGAAAAATAAAGTAATTCCTAAAGAAACAGATTGACTTATTTAAAAATACCTGCTATAATTGATATTTAAATTGATTATTGGAGAAGTGTATGTCGCAAGGCGTATTAGATATAGAAAAAGAATCATTGATAACACAAGAATATTTGAAGATTATTTTAGAATACAATCCAGAAACCGGAGATTTTACTTGGAAACAACCAACTAATAATTCAAAAATGAAAGTGGGCGATATTGCTGGATGTTTACATGGAGGATATAGAAAGATTGGAATAGATGGGAAAATATATCTTGCGCACAGACTCGCTTGGTTATATATGACTGGAAGTTGGCCTGAATTTGTTATTGACCATATAGAAGGTACTAATATATCTAACTTTAATAAATGGGACAATTTAAGACATGTTACGCAAATTGATAATACCAGACATAAAGTTAAGAATGGAGGGATACAAGTTAATAATAATACTGGTTATAGGGGTGTAAGTGAACGAAAAGATGGTAAATGGGTTGCACGAATAAGCGTAAATGGTAAAAAGATATATTTAGGATATTTTAAATCTGCTAAAGATGCATCTATTGCATATGAAAATGCGCGATTAAAGTATTATACATTCAAAGAAATTACTTATTGACAATTGCTTAAAAGTATCATATAATATTACATATGATACTTTTTAAGGTAAACCTATAATATGAAATTTACAGTTATAAAATCAATTTTTGATAATGAAATATTAGACTCAAATAGACATGAAATGTCTTGGGAAAGATTTTGCAAAATTTTAAGCAAACCAACTATTGCACAAACCAAAGAATCGGTTCGACTTATATCTCCAGTAGAATATTATTCAGAAGATGAGGCATTAGATTTTACTGATAGTGGTAAAGTTAGAAGATGTTCTGATAATGTTAAAGCATTTTATGCAATACCAGCTGACATAGACGGCAATATGACAATAGCTACAGCTAAAGAACGCTTTAAAAGGTATCAATATATTCTTTATACTACATTTAGTCACAAATCACCAAAAAAGGACTTTAAAGACTGCTTCCGCATATTTTTTAAAATAAAGGAGCCGGTTTCTAATGCAGATTTTTTATGCAGAAGGGCTGCTTTACAAGATTTTATTCTCAAACAAGATCGTACCGCCCTCGCAACTTCGAGAGGTTTCTACATCCCATCTTGCAGCCAAGAAAATGCTCACCACGCTGTTTTTTATCATAACCAAGGTATTGACCTTGATGTTCTTTCTTTACCTGTCACAATTGAAATTCCATACGTTCCCGATACATCACGCGAAGCTCCAACTGAAGAATTTAAAGCAAGAGTCTTAGAAGAACTTGGTAAGATTAGAATTCAAGATTATGAGGAATGGTGGAAGCTGGCTTCAGCCATGTACAATAGTGGCTATTCATTTAGTGACTTTGAGCAATTAAGCAATACTATCAGAAGTCATCGCAAAAATAACTCAAAATCGCAGTGGAATATTTCTAAAAAGAAAGGCATAAGCTTTGGTTACTTAATTAATCTTTGTAAAGCCAATTTGGGAGAAGATTGTTTCAAAGGAACAAAAGTTGGAACACACATGCAAATGTTTGATAATTTTAGAAGAAAACCTGCTTGACTTTTTAGAAATACCTGTTATAATATTACACATAACTTAAAAATAAAGAGGAAATTAAATGATAAAATATAGAATAGTTACAAGAATGGTAGTTGATGGTGAAGAATTCAATCCACAATATCAAACTGTTAATAGAGGTTGGGAAGATTTGAAAAATGCTAGATTGCATACTTGGTATAAGACTGAAACAGAAGCCAGACTTGCTATTGCAAATCACAAATGCATTAATGGATACGTTCCTAGAATTATTGAGGTAGAATAATGGATTATATTGAAGAGTACCCAGAATGGGCAGAAGATTTATTTGAGGAATATCCAGATGCAAACATAACGTATCATATAAATTGTTCATATAGTTTAGATGATAACTGTCAGTCCCCTTGGATTATGGTAGAAAGCAAAATTGATCCACAAGATAGACAAACTTGGAAGCATTCAAAATATAAACATGGGCTAAATAAATTTAAATGATAGACTTAACTGGCTTGAAACGATATGAACTTCTGCTACTCTTGGCAGAAGTAAGAATGCAAGATTATGATATTTGTCGAGCAATTGATAAAATAGACGCGGAAGACCTTGCGATGGATTATTTAACATTAATAGAGGAAAATACATGACAGTGGAAAGACAAAAGACAATTTTTAAAGACTCATTCTCGGAGGAAATTTGGAGGAGCACATATAAGCACCATACAGATGAAACGGTTGATGATACAATGCTTCGCGTGGCAACTGCAATTGCTGGAGCAGAAAGAAGTGTGCTTGCTCAACAATATTGGACTAGGGAATTTTATGATATGTTGACCGATTTTAAATGTACGGCTGGCGGTAGAATATATGCCAATGCTGGAAGTGATTTTGGTAACGTAACTCTTATGAACTGCTATACCGCACCAAGAGCAAAATATGACATTGATTCTTTAGAGAATATTATGGTTGATTTAAAAAATCAGACACAAACACTTCGCAGTGAAGGTGGTTGGGGGCAATCATTTAATTATATTAGACCTCGTTCAGCATTTATTTATGGTATTGGCGTAGAATCTCCAGGTTCAGTAAGATTTATGGAGATATTTAATACAACATCAGATATAATAACATCAGGTTCTGGTAAAAAATCCACAAATAAAAAGGCTAAAGGAAAAATTCGTAAAGGGGCAATGATGTCAATTTTATCAGTATGGCATCCAGATATTTTAGAATTTATTACAGCAAAGCAACAAGCTGGAAAATTAACTAAATTTAATATGAGTGTAGATTGCTCAGATGAATTTATGGATAGAGTTTTAAAAATTACTGCTGGTGATATTAGTAAAGAACTTGATAAATGGGATTTAATTTTTCCTGACACACAATATCCTAAATACAAGTCCGAATGGGATGGTGATATTAAAGAATGGCAAGATAAAGGTTATCCTATAATAATACATAATACAATTTCAGTTATGTATTTATGGGATTTGATAATGCAATCGACATATACTAGAGCAGAGCCTGGTATATTATTTTTAGATAGAGCAAATTATTTTGCTCCAGCAAATTATGTAGAGAAATCAATAAGTTGCAACCCTTGCGCCGAACAGATTATGCCATCAGGTTCGGTATGTGATTTGGGTTCATTGAATTTAACTAAAATGATTAATTGTGATAGAACAGATTTTGATTATGCTGAAATTGAAAAAAATGTAAAACGTTTAGTTAGATTTCTTGATAATGTCAATGATATTAGTAAAGCACCTTTACCAGAATATGAAAATTCTATGAAGGACAAACGTAGAATTGGTCTTGGCATAATGGGGTGGGGTAGTGCATTATATATACTTAAATGTCGAATTGCATCACCAGAAGCAAATGTAATTAGAGATAGATTGATGAAATTTATTGCACAAGAAGCATATAAAGCATCAATAGATTTAGCTGTAGAAAAGGGGATGTTTACTGTATGCGATCCAATAAAACATGCAGATGGAATATTTGTAAATAATCTTGATTTACCAATAGAATATATGGAAAAATTAAGAATAAGTGGAATTAGAAATAGCAGCATATTATCTATTCAACCTACTGGAAATACTGGTATATTAGCTAATATTAGTTCTGGTGGACTTGAACCAGTATTTATGCATTCATATATAAGAACTGTAATTGTTAATCATCTATCAGAAAAAATGGCAACATTTACGCCAAAATGGTTTGAGGCTGCATGGCATGAAACAGATGTGTTTAAATTTGTACTTGAAGGTGATGAACAAATTTTAAAAGGTGAGTTTGAAGGAACTGTATATAAAATTGATAAAAATCGCGGATTGACAAAAGAAGTGCTTTGTGAAGATTTTGGTGTTAGACATATGCGAGAATTAAACGAATGGGATGAAACTGCTGATTGGGCTGCAACTGCTGAAGCAATGTCACCCGAAGAACATTTAAGCGATTTAGCTGGTTTTGCAAAATGGGTAGATAGTAGCATATCGAAGACTGTGAATATGCCAAATAATTTCCCATTGGATAAATTTAAAGATATATATCTTGATGCATATCGAAGTGGTGTCATTAAGGGTGTAACAACTTACCGCAGTGGTTGTTTTACATCAGTGTTGTCTGCTGT
Organism: uncultured Eubacteriales bacterium; assembly: GCA_964398395.1. Lineage (GTDB taxonomy): Bacteria > Bacillota > Clostridia > Oscillospirales > Acutalibacteraceae > UBA1447. The sequence continues at coordinate 4,913 of CAYNMU010000074.1, read as the reverse complement.
TGAAGAAAAAACAGCAACTCCCGATGAAGAAGAAGTGATTTTAGATTCAGTAAAATTACCAACTAGTTCACCAGCTACTGTTGTTACTTTAAAAAATGGGGGAGTTAAATATTATTTGACTGTAACGTGGAATGGTGATAAACCATTTGCATTATTTGTATATAGCAATAATAGAGAAAAGACTGTAACAACTGATGATGCAGTTGAACGTTTAATGACTATGGCAAGAAACAAAGGTCTTCCAGAGCATCATATTAAGTCTACTATAGATAAAATGGCAAAAGATAATAATTCTTCTAGGATTGCTAGAACCATTTCACTTTGTTTAAGGCATGGGATTTTTGTAAAATCAATAGTAAAAACATTGGGTGAAGTTGAATCGGCTTGTGTTGGAAGTTTTATATTTTCTATTACTAAATTTTTATCTTCATTAATAAAAGATGGTGAGAAAGCTGGTGAAGTTTGTGCTGAATGTGGAAGTGATAAAGTTGTATATAAAGAAGGGTGTAAACTTTGTCAAAATTGTGGAAACTCCAAATGTGGGTAGCATAGTTTAAGATAAATAGATATATGGCTAGGGTAAGCTCCCGAAAACTACCTTCAGTAAGTAGCCGCCATATTCTTCTATACTGACTAACTCAACTGGAGTTAAATACTTGACTTCTACCAAATACCTGCTATAATATTACACATACTTAATTAAAAGAGAACATCATGAAAAAGACATCAATAGAACAGATAGTTTACGGAGATGAACCTCTATTCGATAAACCAGAATATAGCCAATCAGAATTTATAACAACATTGAATTTTTACAACTACAACGCCAGCCATGACCAGTTAAAGGAATATACTATAAAATACTTTGAAGATGTTATGCCTGAAGTAGTCTCCACATTAAAGGAGATACCAAAGACATTAATTCCCAAGACATTAGGTGCGATTTGCAGAATGCTGACAAGAGGTTATCCAAATAGTAATTATATATTAAGTAAGATTGATACCCTGCTTAAAGACTTGCTTGCAAGCACGTATGAAAAGGAACTGCTTAAGCCATTGGTAGAAAAGAAACCAGCCAAAGTAATTAACAAAACCGATAATGTTATTGCTGATATTGATGGTTATTTAGATTTTTCAATAACTTCACAAACATTCCCAAAAAAGAATTGGGAAAAAACTGCAACTGCTTCATCATTGACCAAAAAAGAGAAGTTAATCGTATCCAGTTATTACCAAGACCTATTAATGCAACTTAATGCCTCAGAAGACGAGTATAACCTATCTAAGCAAAATTTTGAAAAATATAAAGCAACTGTTCAAAGTATTATAGAAGCCTTTACAGTGACCACTGAGAGGAAGCCAAGGGTAATTAAGCCGGTAGACTTAAATAAACTCGTAAGTAAAGTAAAATATCTTAAAGATTGCCCAGATTTGGGGCTTACATCTATAAATCCTGTTGAAATAATTGGAGCAAAATATGTGCTATTATTCAATGTTAAAGATAGAAAACTCCGACTAGTTATTGCAGAAGATAAATTAACTGTGCGTGGAAGTACAATATACGGAATTAATAAGGACATTAGTATTTCAAAGATGGTTAAATTTCCATTGATAATACAGAACAAATTTTTATCAGAAATTGCAGATATACCATATATTTTAGGAAGTTTTAGATTACTTAAAACTAAGTCTAATATACCATCAGGTGCTATTAATCAACATACATTAATACTCAAAGTTTTTTAGTATAAATAGTAATATGGCTAGGAGTAAGCTCCCGAACACTACCTTCAGTAAGTAGCTGCCATATTCTTCTATACTGAATAACTCAACTGGAGTTTATTGTGCAAACAGATATAATAACATTACATCAATTCTTTGTAGATGCCACATCAACAGAAAATATCCCTATTAAAGTTCCTTCCAAAGAATGCAAAAAATGCCGTGTTTTGAAGCCTTTGGAAGAGTTTAGTAAAAATAATTCAAAGAAAGATAAATTAGATATTTATTGTAAATGCTGTATGAATGCAAAGAAAGCTATCTATTATCAAGAAAATAAAGAAGAGAAATGTGCAAAGCAAGCCATCTATGACGCAGAACATGCAGAAGAAATAGCTGCAAGGCAAGTCATCTATTATGTAGAAAATAAAGAAGAACTAGTTGCAAAGAACAATGAAAGGCAGAAAGAAAGAAGAGTAACAGACCCATTATATAAATTACAATGTAATATGAGAACTTTAATGCATCGTAGTTTTAAAAACGGCAACTTTAAGAAAACTTCAAAAACTGCCAATATACTTGGCTGTAGCTATGAAGAAATGCAATTACATCTTGAATCACAATTCCAGCCCAATATGACTTGGCAGAATCAAGGTGACTGGCATATTGACCACTTTTTTCCTATAAGCTGGTCTACCAATAAGGCTCAAGCATTATTGCTTAACCAGTATGTTAATTTACGCCCATTATGGGCAGTTGATAACCACTTTAAGAGTGCCAAAGCACCTTATACAATTGACAAAGAAACCGGAGAAATTAATATTTTATTAGAATGTGATAGAGAATACATCAATACCAACTTTGAAAAACTAGAAGCATTCTTAAAAGAATTGGAAGATTTAGCTTGACTTCTGCTAAAAACCTGTTATAATATTACACATACTTAATTAAATAGGAATAACAAATGCAACTTTTAGATTTCAGCCAACTATGTGTTTCAACTATACTTGGAGTCGGTAAAGCACTTAGCAATGAATATTATTTGACCAATGAACAGCTATGCAAACATCTCATTTATAACAAAATAAGAGCATATAATAAAAAATTCTCCAACCAATATGGTGACATGGTTATATGTTTAGAAGGAAAGAGGAACTGGCGTTATGAGTCATTTCAATACTATAAATACAAACGCAAAACTGCAAAAGCCGAAGACGCTGAAACTTGGGCTGAACTTTATCGTGTTTTGGAGGCAACGGTAAATGATTTGATAGAATTTTTCCCTTATGCTGTGATGCGAGTAAACCGGACAGAGGCAGATGACGTTTTGGCAACACTTGCCAGATACGTGAATGAACCAAATATTATTATTAGCTCAGATAAAGACTTCATCCAACTGCTTTCGTTACCCCATGTATCCCAATACGATCCTAAAACAGAATCAGAAAAAAAACTAGAAGTGACACCAGAAGAATATTTACTTGAACATATTTTAGGTGGAGATCGCGCAGACGGAATTCCAAATATTCTCAGCCCAGATGATTTTTTTCTGCACACAGATGGCGTTAGACAAAAAAGTATCACCAAAAAATATAAAGAGGAATTCGTTGGCAGATTGAAAGCTAAAACTTTAACTCAAGATGAGATAAATAATTTCAAACGCAATTCTAAGCTAATCAATTTAAATGAGATTCCAAAGGAAATTAAGGTGGCAATTCTTGAGCAATATACTAATTATGAAATAAAAGGCAACCACAAAACCCTGCTTAATTATTTTATTGATAACAAATACCCTGCCTTTACTGCATGTGTGAATGAGTTTTAAGTTGACTTTTGCAGAATACCTGCTATAATATTACACTTACCTAAAGAACTTAAACAACAACCGGAGAAATAAAATGAAAAAATATAGAATTGAAACACAATTAGTTGATAGTGTTGAAGTATTTAAGCTACAAGGTCTTGATAAATTTGACGAATGGTGTTTAATTACTACATTTGCAACAGAAGATAAAGCATTAGAAGCTGGTATTATACTACAAAAAGCTATCAATTATGTACCTAGAATAATTGATATAACTGATAAAATAATTAAATCACCAAAAGATAAATTAATATTAGGTCAATCTTGTGCTGGCGGTATTTATGCTGGAACAATTACTACAGATGCGGAAAGTTACTATTTAATACTTTCACCAAAAGACCATTGCGACTCAGTAAATTGGTATGATGCGTTAGAATGCTGTGACGACTTGAATATTAATGGATATGATGATTGGTATTTACCAAATAAAGAAGAACTAAATGTTCTTTACTGTAATATAAAAAGGGAGTTCGTTGAGAACGACTATTGGTCTAGTACAGAGTACAGTAGCTACTACGCATGGATACAGAACTTCTACGGTGGCGGCCAGGACTACAGCGGTAAGAACCGCACCAGCTACTGTTGTCGGGCAGTTAGGAGATTAATTATTTAATCATTCAATCATTTAAATTAAAGAGGAAGATAATGAAATATAGAGTTAAAGAAGTTAAAGAGAAAAGAGTTAATATTGATGAAACAGTCACTACTTTTACATATTACCCGGAATTTAAAGACCTTGATCTTTGGTTAGGCTTTGGTATCAAGTTTTCATCTTTAATAGAGGCTAGAAAATTTATCGAAAATGAAAAACTAGCAAATCAAAGATTAGAACTACCGTTGTTAAATATTATGAGGTTGATTAAATGATTAAATCACCAAAAGATAAATTAATATTAGGTCAATCTTATGCTGGTGGTATTTATGCTGGAACAATTACTACAGATGTAGAAAGTTACTATTTAATACTTTCACCAAAAGACCATTGCGACTCAGTAAATTGGTATGATGCGTTAGAATGTTGTGACGATTTAAATATCAATGGATATACTGATTGGTATTTACCAAATAAAGAAGAACTAAATGTTCTTTACCATAATAAAGAAGAACTAAATGTTCTTTACCATAATATAAAAAGTGAGTTCGTTGAGAACTTCTATTGGTCTAGTACGGAGTACAGTAGCATCAACGCATGGGTACAGGTCTTCTTCAATGGCTACCAGATCTACTACAGTAAGAGCGATGCCAGCTACTATTGTCGGGCAGTTAGGAGAGTAATCATTGAAGGGCGGCATGGATGCCAACCGACCCCCCAGTGAGATTGCGTAGCGAT
>CAYNMU010000073.1:6600-9867 GCA_964398395.1 uncultured Eubacteriales bacterium | reverse complement strand
CTACAAGTGGTACATCTGGAACCACAGGTACAAGTGGAACCACAGGTACAAGTGGAACAACTGGTACAAGTGGCACAACAGGTACATCAGGAAGTAGTGGTTCATCAGGTACTGATGGTACATCTGCTACATCAGGTACGTCTGCTACTAGTGGTACATCAGGAACCTCAGGAACCTCAGGAACCTCAGGTACGACAGGAACTAGTGGAACAGATGGAACATCTGCTACTAGTGGTACAAGTGGAAGTACAGGTACATCAGGTACAAGTGGTACTGATGGGACTAGTGGAACTACTGGTACAAGTGGTACATCAGGTACTTCTGCCACTAGTGGAACAAGTGGAACTACAGGAACAAGTGGTACATCAGGTACAGATGGCACTGGTGGTACATCTGGTACAGATGGTACATCAGGTACTAGTGGAACTACTGGAACATCAGGTACTACAGGCACTACAGGCACTTCAGGTACTACTGGTACGAGTGGTACTAGTGGAACTTCAGGAACTAGTGCAACTAGTGGAACTAGTGGAACAACAGGTACTAGTGGTACATCAGGCTCTACAGGAACATCAGGAAGTTCTGGTACAAGTGCTACTGATGGAACATCTGGTACATCAGGTACTGATGGAACAAGTGGGACAACAGGAACTAGTGGGACTACAGGTACATCAGGTACCAGTGGTACAACAGGCACATCTGGAACTACTGGCACAACTGGCACCTCTGGTACTTCAGGTGTAGATGGAAACTTTTTTGGTACAAGTGGAACTAGTGGTACAACAGGTACTAGTGGAACCTCTGGAACAACAGGGACATCTGGTACAAGTGGTGGACAAGGTGATCCAGGAGTCTCTGGAATATCAGGAGCATTTGTACAACCTTTCTCAGGAGTAACATCGATTGTTGTTACACATAACTTCAATGCTTATCCTGTAGTACAAACAATAACTAATGACAGTCCTCCTGTAGTAATTATTCCATTGAGTGTCTCACATACAAGTCTTAACTCTCTAACAGTAACCTTTAATGAGACTTCCTCAGGAAGTGTTATATGTACCATTGGAGGAGTAGCTACAACAGTTAATACAATATCCAGTAATTATGCTATACTACCAACAGATAATCTTCTGTTAGTAACAGCAGCATGTACACTTACTCTTCCTAATCCAACAGGATTACAAGGAAAAACATATTCAATTAAAGACATGGCTACTAATGGTCTTTTTGTAATAATTGATACCTTTGGAGGAATTGCTACAATAGATGATGAAGCAAGTAAGACAATGATTGCAAAGTATACAACAATGATGGTTTTTACAGATGGAGCAAATTGGTATATAATTTAAAAATATAAAGATATGAGCTATTTTCCTTCAATTACCCAAAACACAATAGTAGATACAGCCAATTCTAATTCTTCTACATTAGGAGCTAATCTTACATGGAATGCTACAGGCATAGGAACTAATACTCTTGGTTATCAGGGTATACAATTGGTTGTCGAATCAACTCAAAATATGGAAGTGACTGTAGAACAAGGAATAACTGATACAGTTTTTCAAATTAGTGATGTATATTTATATAATGTCATCGAAGGAGACTTTGGAATCACAGTTAAGGTAGTAAGTGCTCACGTTAGAGTATCTATTAAGAATTTAGGAAACTCTACAGCTACATATTCCTTAAGTACTACTTTGACACCTATTACAGAACCTCTTCCACGAAGTCTTGATGAAAAAGGTTTATTAAAAACAGCAGTATATGAACAGTTTGCAGGAGGATTTGAGTTAAAAGGTGGACCAATGGGTACACTTGATGTAGATCAACCTTACAGACTTGTGGGAACTGCTTTTGTTGGAACAACTATTGATACTACTTTTTGGACAGCAACTAATAATGGAACTGGATCAGGAGTATCAGCAGCAACACCAGGAATTATAATTCTAACTTCTGGAACTGCTGCAGCTGGATATGCAAACTTTATAACAGTTCGTACAGCCAGATTCATATTTGCACATCCTCATAAATTTCGTTCTATTGTTAGACTTACAACAGCAGTTGTAGCTAATTCAACAAGACGTTGGGGAGCATACACAGCTGCTGGTGGTCCTCCTGTAGTTCCTGTAGATGGATTTTGGTTTGAACAAACAGGTGCAGGGGTATTAACACTCAACTGTAGAAATAATAGTGGCACTATTACTACTGTATCTTCAGGATCATTTAATGGAAATATATCAGTTTATACAATAGATACTAATGCACATGCTTATGAGATCATTCACTTTTTAGGAAGTGCAACATATTTTATCGATGGCGAGTTAATACACACATTTCGTCCTACAACAACAATGCTTTCTTCTACATTTACTCTCAATGCACAATTCCAATCAACCAGTTCAGCAATTAGTTCATCAGCAGTAATGGAAGTATGGGCTGGAATGATTTTACGTCTTGGTAGAGATTCAGCAGCTCCTATATGGAGAAATCAAGCTGGAGCAATAACAGCACAAGTAGCTAAAACTGGTCCTGGAGTCTTCAGAGTGTTGTCTTACAACAGTAATAGCGTGACTGGTACTGTTACTATCTATGATGCATTAACAGCCACAAATCCAATAATGACAATAACAACAAATAACATGGTTCCTACAACATGGAATCTTGATCTTCCTTTTTATACAGGGTTAACCTATACAACATCTGCAGGAGGACATAACATTACATTAGTATTTGAATAACTATCACTCAATCAATATATTATGAGAGTAGACAAACCTGGAATTGCTGATTTTTCATTATCTCAGCATGATCATACAAGTGGAACTAGTGGTGGATTACTTGCTTATACAAGTGGTACTGCTGGCAGTTCAGGCACATCTGCCACTAGTGGTACATCTGGAACTACAGGAACCAGTGGCACTTCAGCCACTGATGGTACTGGAGGAACTAGTGGAACATCTGGTACTAGTGGAACCACAGGTACAAGTGGATCTTCTGCAACAAGTGGAACATCTGCTACCTCAGGCACAAGTGCTACATCAGGTACTTCAGGAACAAGTGCTACGTCTGGTACAGATGGAACAGGAGGTACGAGTGGAACCTCTGGTACAAGTGCCACATCAGGCACTTCAGGTACTACAGGAACATCAGGCACAACAGGCACCACAGGTACTAGTGGAACCTCAGGAACTACAGGAACTAGTGGTACAACAGGAACGTCAGGTTCATCTGCTACCTCTGGTACAAGTGCCACATCAGGCACTAATG
>CAYNMU010000073.1:0-6500 GCA_964398395.1 uncultured Eubacteriales bacterium | reverse complement strand
GTACTGGTGGTACTAGTGGAACAAGTGGTAGTTCAGCTACCTCAGGCACTTCAGGCACTAATGGTACTGGTGGTACTAGTGGAACAAGTGGTAGTTCAGCTACCTCAGGCACTTCAGGAACTACTGGTACGTCAGGATCTTCAGCTACATCAGGTACTTCTGCAACTAGTGGAACTACAGGAACTTCTGGAACCACAGGTACAAGTGGTACTTCTGCAACTTCAGGTATTAGTGGTACAAGTGGTACATCTGGGGTTAATGGAGGTAGCGGTACCTCAGGTGTTAATGGAACATCAGGTACTTCAGGTACAAGTGGAACTAGTCAACCAGGAGGTGCTGCAATTATGGTTTTAGGTGCTGGTACACTTTCTACTGTTAGATGTGGAGCTAGTAATACTGCTAGTTGTGGTTATTCTACAGTTAGTGGTGGATCGTGTAATTGTGCTATTTGTAGTTATGCAACAGTTGGCGGTGGATCGTGTAATACCGCTAGTAGTTATTATTCAATTGTTAGTGGTGGATGTAAAAATACTGCTAGTGGTAATCAATCTACTATTAGTGGTGGATATTGTAATAAAGCCACTCAAGCTAATTCTGCTGTAGGTGGTGGTAGACAGAATACAGCTTGTGCTAGTGGGGCTATTATTAGTGGTGGGGTTATTAATACCGCTAGTGGTACTTGTTCAGGAATCTTAGGAGGAAGAAATAATAACACATGTGGATTTGCAGATGCGTTTATTATTGGATCAATTCTAAATGCTACACAAGTTTGTACAACATTTACTAATTGCATAGCTGCTGCTAATTTAACTAATGGTTGTAGTGTATGTGTAGCTGCTAATGGTGTTCTTGTGAATGCTGCTCCTGTTGCAGGTTCAATTATAGTTTTAGATAGTGGTACACTTTCTACAGTTAGATGTGGAGCTAATAATATTGCAAGTGGTAATAATTCAACTATTAGTGGTGGAAACTGTAACTGGGCATGCGGTAATAATTCAACTATTAGTGGTGGATATAAAAATACTGCATGTGGTGCTAGGACTTCTATTGGTGGTGGACAACTTAATACTGCAAGTAGTTATTATACAAGAATTGGAGGTGGAAAGAGTAACTTGGTAAATATTTATTATGCAACAGTTAGTGGTGGATTGTGTAATTGTGCTATTTGTAATAATGCAACAGTTGGCGGTGGATCGTGTAATACCGCTAGTAGTTATTATTCAATTGTTAGTGGTGGATGTAAAAATACTGCTAGTGGTAATAAATCTACTATTAGTGGTGGATATTGTAATATGGCCACTCAAGCTACTTCTGCTGTAGGTGGTGGTAGACAGAATACAGCTTGTGCTACTGGGGCTATTGTTAGTGGTGGGGCTATTAATACCGCTAGTGGTAATGGTTCAGGAATCTTAGGTGGTCAATCTAATATAGCTAGTGGTGCTTGTTCAGGAATATTAGGTGGTCAAGCTAATAATACTTGTGGGTTTGCAACTTCCTTTATTGTAGGTTCAAATCTAAATGCAGCAGCAGCTTGTACTACTTATACAAATGCATTATCAAAAGCATCAGGAACATTCATGATATCGCATCCTGATCCAGAAAAGACTTGTACACATTATCTACAACATTCATTTGTTGAATCTCCCACTAGAGGCGATAACATTTATAGATATTCCATTGAAACATGTGGATGTGTAGCTAGTCTTGCTTTGCCAAGTTATTATAAATTCTTGAATGAGAATGATCAGGTGTTTGTAACACCAAAGAATCACTTTGGAAGTGCTTATGGAACTATTAATGGAGTTCAAAGTTGTGTTAGCTTTGTATCTAACTGTGATGGACAATACAACGTTCTCATAATTGGAACAAGAAAAGACATAGATGCTAAGAATGGTTTCTTGGGTGTTGAAGTTTGGAAATAAATCAATTAAAAATTAATATTATGTTACTAGGAAAATTAGGAACACCAGCAACAAAGACTTATGAAATATCTCCTTTCGAAACAAAGATTGTAGAAGCTTGGTATATGGTGGCTAAGGCTGAGAGATATGTGATAGGCGATCCAAATGTACAATTTGAGTTGAGATTTGGCAATCTTAAAATTGAAAATGGAAAACAGGAACTTGATGTAATTACAAGAAGTAAACTCGAATTAACCAATGAAGAGTTAGCTTCCTGGGGAACTGATGATTCTATTGTTTTAGACCTTGTTGCAGCCAAATTGGGAAACACCATCACTGAAAAAATAACTGTGGATAGTCATTACACTTATTAAAATAAACAATTTAAAATTTAAAACTATGTTGTACGCAAAAATCAATCCTATAGCTTCATTTGTACAGAACACAAGTCCTTTCACTGCCCCTGTTGCTACTCAGGCAGAATATTTAACAGCTATGGCCAGACCTTATGCTGCTGGTGCTGCTCAAACCAACTTCGAAGTCGTGTTTGGTAATGTTGTCAAAGATGAAGCTGGTCTTATAATTGGATTTACCAATGTTTCTAACTCTTCTATTGTATTGACAGCAGCAGAACTGGTTAATTGGGGAATTAATGATGATGTTCTTCTTACAACTATTGCTACCAAGATGGGAACAGAAGCTGTAGAGTTTGTTACTATTGACAACCAAGGACCTTATTAATTCTCTTTGATATGAATAATGTTGAAGTGCTGGCTTTTATAGCTCTTGTCGCATGTGCTCTATTGTTTATTGGGTTTCTGTATTTGAAAAATACATTGAACAATTGCATTAGTCTTGTGAAAGGTCTTGCTGAAAGAATGGATATCGAAATTGATATTAAGAAATAATTTGTATTGATTTATTTCATACATTTGCTAATAAAACCAGCAAATCATGAATATTATCTTTCAAATTAATGGAGGTATAGGTAAGTGCATTCTTGCTACCTCAATTTGCAAAGTCATCAAAGATGAATTTGTAGATAGTAAGCTTATCGTAATGAGTGGTTATCCTGAGGTGTTTTTAAACAACCCTCATGTTGACCGCTCATTTGCTTTTGGGCAATCTCAATATTTCTACCAAGACTATATTGAGAATCAAGAGTTCAAGGTATTTGCCCATGATCCGTACATAGAGACTTCCCATCTTATGCAGAATGAACATTTAGCTCATTCATGGAGTAGAATGTATGGACTTCCTATTCCTAAGGATATTACTCCACATCTATTTCTAACAGATAGGGAAGAAAAGTTCTTTGGTCAGAAGTTTACATCTGATAAACCTATTCTACTCTTACAGACAAATGGTGGAGCTATTGATCAAGAACTTAAATACTCATGGGCTAGAGACATTCCTAAGGAAGTAGTCTTAGCAGTTATTGAGGAATTCAGGAATGACTACAACGTTGTTCATCTTCGAAGAGAAGATCAAATAGGATATGAATTTACAACTCCTGTAACAGATAATTTTAGAGCTCTGTTAGTTTTGATAGCCAACAGTACTAAAAGACTCTTTATGGATTCCTTTGGACATCATGCAGCAGCTGGTCTTAACAAACCTTCCACAGTGCTATGGATAGCAAACACTCCTGTAGTCTTTGGTTATCCTATTCATGATAATATTGTAGCTAATCCTGGTACACGTAAACCAGAACTTCGTAACTCCTATTTACAAAAATATAACATCACAGGAAATCTGGTAGAATTTCCTTATGATAATGAATCTGAGATTTTTAATATTGATCAGGTTATTAAATCATTGAAGTAATGGAAAGTATATTCTATCAAAGTTCCTTGCCAAGGGCAGGGAGTACACTCCTACAAAATATTCTTGCTCAGAATCCTGATATCTATGCTACACCTACATCAGGGGTCTTAGAGTTAATCTTTGCAGCCAGGGCAAATTATACCAACAGTCCTGAGTTTAAAGCTCAAGATGCTGAATTAATGAAAGAAGGATTTCGAGCTTTCTCTAATCAAGGTATGAAGGCTTTCTACAATGCTATTACAGATAAAAAATATGTAATAGATAAGAGTAGGGGATGGGGAATTCATAGAGACTTTCTTCAGTTTGTCACAGGAGAAGAACCAAAGATCATATGTATGGTGAGAGATCTTCGTGATATATTCACCTCTATGGAAAATAACTTTCGAAAGAATCCAGATAAGCAGAGTGATATTCTTGAATGGAGTACAGGTAAAGGTACAACAGTTCCTAAACGTGTTGACATATGGGCCCAAAGTCCTCCTGTTGGTCTGGCAATAGAAAGGTTATCTGAAATCTTCAGGATGGGATATAATAACAAACTACTCTTTGTGAAGTTTGAAGATCTATGTCTCTATCCTGATGTTGAGATGAGAAGGATTTATGACTATTTGGGAATACCATTCTACTCACATGACTTTGATCATATCGATCAAGTCACAAAAGAAGATGATGAGGTATATGGAGCATTTGGGGATCATGTTATCAGGACAAAATTAGAACCAGTAAGGTCCAAGGCTAAAGAACTTCTTGGAAAGGAAGTCACTGATTGGATTTTTTCGAACTACAAATGGTTTTTCGATCAGTTCAGATATAGCAAATGATCGTACAGAGAAAGAGACATATTGCCAAAACCATCAGTTACAGAATCATTAGCACATGCATTGGTTTTACTATTATATTTTGTATAAGTGGCTCTGTAGAAGTTGGGGCAAGCTTTAGCATTATCGAACTATTGTATAAACCTGTTCAATATTACATTCATGAAAGAGTGTGGTATAAATGGATAAAATTTGGATTGAAATGAATACCAAGTTCAATGTAAATATTTACAAGAGACAGAAAAAGGATTTTAAGAATGCTTTTCAAATAAACACATTAACCTATATACTATTTCCAAATGATAATGCTGTCACAAGTGCTATTATAGATGGCTGGCAGTATGAGTTTTATATGTTTGATTTTCTTGAAAAGAACATGATTGAAACTCTGGGAAAGACGATTGTTGATGTAGGAGCAAACAATGGAAACTTTGCAATTGATTTTGCTCATCTGGTAGGTGACGAAGGTAAGGTCTATAGTTTCGAACCACAAAGACTTATTTACTATCAACTCTGTGGGAATGTATTTGCTAATGGCCTGGATAATGTATATTGTCACAATCTTGCTATTGGTGACAGCAATAATCCATTGTTTATTGAAACACCAGATTATCATGATAAAAAGACTGTTAATTTTGGAAATGTAAAGATTGCCAAAGAAGGAGACATAATTCAACAAAAACGTCTGGATGATTTTGAATTTACTGATGTAGTCTTTATCAAGATTGATGTCCAGGGATATGAAGAACATGTAATTGATGGAGCTATCAATACAATAAATAAACACAGACCATATCTCTTTGTAGAGTTTGAACAACATCTTCTTCAAGAAATGGGGTCTTCTGAAGAAACATTGACTTCCAAGATTGAATCCTTAGGATATGTAGTAAAAAGGTTCCAGGAAGGTATTCTTTATCAATCTACCAGTGGTAAATGTCTCGATTGTGTTTGTATTCCTAAGGAAAAGTTTGAAGAGTTTAATCATATTATACCATGATAGTAGTATTATTTGGACAGCCTAATAGTGGTAAAACCACTCTGGCTAGCAAACTCTCAAGAGAGTTGGATTTTGTTAATATAGATGGAGATCTTCTACGTACTATATTTAATGACAAAGATTTCAGCAGAGAAGGAAGACTTAACAATCTAAAACGAGCAAGTGATACTGCTGCAATTCTGGAAGCTACTGGAATACATGTTGTAATGTCTCTTGTCTATCCATATAAAGAAGCCAGAGAATATTTAAACAATCTTTGTAAAGAAGTTATATGGATATATCTTAAATATGAAGGAATACGAGGAAGAGAAAATTATCATGTTAAAGACTTTGATGTTCCTTCAGATGTATTCACTATTAATACTACAATATTATCTATTCCTGAATGTGTAAAACTTATTGAAAATGAAATCTATTCTAAATTATCCTGAAGATAGTCTTGAGATCTTACAATTAGTCAATCGACTTAAAAAAGACGATCTTGTTGTAGTATTTACCAATGGTGTATTTGATCTGCTCCATATAGGACATCTAAAGGTCTTAAATGCTGCAAGCAATGAAGGAGATGTAGTGATTGTTGGTCTTAATTCAGATAAGTCTGTCAGAGAGCTTAAGGGACCAGACAGACCTATTGTTAATCAAGAAGATCGTGCATCGATACTACTCAATCTCAAGTGTGTAGATTATGTCATTATCTATGAAGATTCTTCTGTATATGATCTTATACACTTTATAAAACCTGATATACTTGTTAAAGGTGGAGATTATACTTTAGAACAAGTGGTAGGTCATGAGATCTTACAATCCTATGGGGGCAAAGTAGTACTTGTACCCCCAGAGGAAAGCAGATCTACAACCAGGACAATTGAAACAGTTATAGCAAAGTCTGAATCTCTTCAATAACCATTTCTGCTTTTATAGCTCTTTGGCATTCCCACTGTCGCTCTGTTCCTTTAT
>CAYNMU010000072.1:0-9942 GCA_964398395.1 uncultured Eubacteriales bacterium | reverse complement strand
TGGAAATACTGTTAAGTTAAAAAAATCTGAATCAAAAATTGAGGTTTTAAAGGGACAGGATGCAATACAAATTGACAATGACCAAATAGTTGAAAATCAGTCCTCAAACGTTAAGGAACCCAACAAAGCGAAATTAAATGAGGTAATTATTCCTTATGGAAAAAAATCGAAAATTGTATTGGAAGATGGCACAACAGTATGGTTAAATTCAGGAAGTCGTTTTGCTTTTCCTCAAGCATTTAATGGAGATAAAAGAGAAGTCTTTTTAGAAGGTGAGGCATATTTTGAAGTTGCAAAAAATGTTAATAAGCCATTTATTGTATCCACTGCCGAAATTAATGTAGAAGTTCTTGGCACTCGATTCAATGTTAGTGCGTACAAATCGGATAATCTAAGTGAAACTGTTTTATTAGAAGGAAGTGTCAATATTTGGGATAATTCCAAGTTTTTTAAAGAAAAAATTCAAATGGTGCCCAACCAAAAAGCTACCTACGACAAAACGGGGAAAAACATTGCATTGAAATCAGAATCGGAATCAGGTAAATATATTTCGTGGGTCAATGGTTGGTACGAATTTAAAAACGAAGATTTTGAGCAGGTATTGAAAAAACTTGAAAAATATTATAACATAAAATTTGAATATGACCAAGCAATAGTATCTAAAATTTTGCCTATATCAGGCAAGCTGGACCTTAAAGAATCATTAAATGAGGTAATGATTGTTTTATCAAAGGTTGCAAAAATTGAATATCAAATATCCGGGAAAACTGTAACGATTAAAACCAATATAAAAAAGTAGCCTATGAGGAAATGAAAAAAGTGAAAGAAAGAAGAAAACCAGGGAGATTGCGCCTCCACTGGCTTTCAGAGTTTATCTAATTATGGTATTAATAATAAACAAACAAATGTATGAAAAAAAAATTGATCAGTTTGTGCTGTTATTATAACAGCAGGTCAAAAATTTTGTTAAAAATGAAACTATTAACCTTTTTCTTGATTGTTACCGTAGCCTCTGTAACTGCCAACGGCTATTCACAGCAAACAAAATTCACAATGAATTTAGAAAATAGGACCGTTTACCAGGTCTTTCAGGAAATAGAGAAGACTAGTGAATTTATAATAATATACAGTGAAAAGTCAGTTGATCTTGACCGAAAGGTCGATATTAAAGTTGAAGATGAAACTGTAAAATCAATTCTTGATCAACTATTTAAAGGGTCATATAATAAATATGAAATTCTTGATCGACAAATAGTGATCTTATCGTCCGAAATGAGTGAATCTCAGTCATTGACCAATTCAATCACTGAAGGAGAGCAACCTCAAAAGAAAGAGATCTCCGGTTCGGTAAAAGACACCAAAGGACTCCCATTACCAGGAGTTACCGTAATCGTAAAAGGGACAACCATTGGTAATATTACCGATAATGGTGGGAATTTCAACCTTTCCGTATCCGTTGATGCCAAAACATTGGTATTCTCTTTTGTTGGGATGAAACAGCAGGAAATCTCTGTTGACAAAAGCACAACTTTTAATATAACAATGGAGGAAGAGATTGTTGGCATTGATGAAATTGTTGCTGTGGGCTATGGAACTCAAAAAAAATTAACCTTAACGGGATCGATTTCCTCGGTTAACACGGCTAGTTTGGTAAAATCACCGGCTGCAAGTATAGCAAACACACTCGCGGGAAGAGTAACGGGTTTGACAACCGTACAATACTCGGGTATGCCGGGGGGAGACGATCCCAGGATTTATGTACGTGGTATCGGCTCATTGACCGAATCCAATTCATCTCCATTAATACTTGTAGATGGCGTTGAACGTTCATTTTCACAATTGGATCCCAACGAAATTGAATCGCTTACCGTTTTAAAAGATGCTTCTGCAACTGCTGTTTACGGGATAAGAGGAGCAAATGGGGTCATCATCGTAAATACCAGACGGGGAAGCGTAGGTGCACCCGTTGTTACACTAACTTCAAGCGCTGGAATCAATGTGCCCACACGGTTGCCTAAATATGCGAATGCTTATACTTATGCCACAAATTATAACAAGGCTCAACTAGGGGATAACCCTGATGCTGTATTAAAATTTTCACCTGAAGCTTTAAAAGCTTTCAAAACCCACTCAGATCCCCTAATCTATCCGGATATGGATTGGAATAAAACACTTTATAAACCTGCCTCCACTCAGTTAAATGAAAATATTAATATTTCAGGAGGTACCGAGTTTGTAAAGTACTTCGTCAATTTTGGATACCTGAAGCAGGACGGTATGTTCAATTCTTTCGGGTCAAATTATGATTATAATTTTGGTTATAAACGTTATAACTACCGCGCAAATATAGATATCGATGTAACGAAAACCACAAAAATATCCCTCACAACAGGAGGACGGACAGAAGTACGCAATCAACCCTATCAATCAAACAATACTGGCTGGACAATAGATGCGATTTTTGAAAATATAGCCTGGGCCACTCCATTCACCGGAGCGGGTATTGTTGACGGGAAATGGATACTAAGCGGTAATCAATATATCTCGGGTGCAAAATATGATCCGCTAATTCATTTTTACGGTCTTGGCAACACAAATATGACAAGAAACATCCTGAATCTTGACATTGTTTTGGACCAAAAACTTGATTTTGTTACAAAGGGGCTTTTATTCAAGCTTAAAGTAGCCAATAATAGCAGTTTCAGACAAACTAAAGATCGGCAAACGACTGTAGCGAATTATCAACCCTATTATGAGAAAGATGTTGATCCGACTAAGCCCAACAGTAAAACTATCGTTTACAAGAAGCTCGGATCGGATGGTATCCTGGGGTATGGGGAGTCCTCAGGGAAATCAAAGGACTGGTATATGGAGGGAAGCCTTTCGTATTCCCGTAGTTTTGGGCATCATAATGTTGGTGGACTTTTGCTTTATAACGAAAGCAAAACCTTTTATCCTGGAGCATATCCTGACATTCCGCTTGGTTATGTGGGTATAGCAGGCCGGGCTACCTATGATTACAGGAATAAATATATGATTGATGTTAACCTGGGTTACAATGGATCTGAAAACTTTGCCAAAGGGAAACGGTTTGGGTTTTTCCCGGCGCTATCAGGTGGTTGGATTTTAACTCAGGAAAACTTCATGAAAAGCATCCCTTTTCTTGAATACCTTAAAGTGCGGGCCTCGTATGGTATTGTCGGAAATGACAGACAAGGAGGCAACAGGTTCCTGTACCTTCCTGACAGTTATACTGCAAATTCGGGAGGGTACAATTTCGGCACCGACAATCCAACCAATCAAATAACTGCATCAGAGGGGCAGGTTGGAAATCCTATAGTAACCTGGGAAACGGCGCAAAAGACAAATATTGGATTGGACCTGAAAATATTCAACGGGAAATTTGGTGTGGCAGTAGATCTGTTCAACGAGTACAGAAATAACATTCTCACTACACGGCAAACTAGTCCTGGTTTCCTTGCGATTAATTTACCAGCTGTAAATATCGGTAAAGTTAAGAATCGGGGATATGAACTGGAAGTAAAATGGAATGATCTGAAGGGCGATTTCAGTTACTTCATAACTGCAAATATGTCATACTCTCATAATACAGTACTTTTTTATGACGAAATTCCACAAAAATACAATTGGCTATTCCAAACTGGTCAATCCGTAAATCAACCTTTCGGATGGGTATTCGATGGTTTCTGGACGTCAGCGGACATCGCACATCTTTCAGATTTTCCTGATCACAACATTATCCCGAAACCTGGTGATATGAGATATAAAGACCTTGATCATGATGGGAAAATTGATAATTATGATCGAAAAGCAATTGGATTCCCCGAATATCCGGAATATGTTTTTGGTGGCAACTTTGGGCTGAGTTATAAAAATTTTGATCTCACTATGTTATGGACTGCAGTGTCAAATACATCCAGAAATTTGTCGCAGCTTTACCGAACCGCATTTGGATCGACTCAAGATCATGCACTTATGCAATATATGGCTGATGGTCAGTGGACACCTGAAACCGCTGCCACAGCAACCTATCCTCGTATAGGCTTAGCCGCCAGTGTAGGCAATAATATGAGAGACTCTGATTTTTGGCTCAAAGACGCTTCCTATATTCGATTGAAGAATGCGGAAATAGGATATAGTTTTAATATTGCCGGGCTTAAACGTTTAGGTGTAAGCAGTTTAAGGGTGTATATCAATGGGTATAACCTGTTAACCTTCGATAAATTAAAAGTAATTGACCCTGAAGTGTCAGGGACTGATATTAATTACGCGATGATGAAGATATACAACATGGGTGTATCTATCAAATTCTAACAAAATCTAAAATATTATCATATGAAATACAACTTAATTATTTTAATTTTAGTCGTATTACTTGGTGCCGGAGGATGCACAAAATTTGGCAATGATTTCCTTGAAAAACCGCCGAGTGTAGATGTAACCAAGGATACTATCTTCTCAAGCCTCAAATACGCCGAACGTTTTTTATGGGGTGCCTATAAAACTTTACCCTACGGTATGCCAACTAACTGGGCTGAAGGTTTAACAATGAATGGAGATATACTTGAATCTCTGACAGATTTAAATCAATCTGACTTAACCTGGGCTGCAGGAAGGACAACATACTACCCAGGGGCATATAATGCTGGATTTGAGGATAATATTACCTGGGGACAAGGCACGAAATATAATTATTCTCAGCGCGGAATAAATTGGAAAGGAATCCGTGCAAGCTATATATTCATTGAGAATATTGGGACTGTACCAGATGCAGATGCGAATAGAAAAAGGCAACTCACAGCCGAAGCCCGTATGATTATTGCCATTCATTACACCGATATGTTTCGTCATTTGGGTGGGGTACCATGGGTAACCCATGCCTATACTGTAAATGAGAATACGAACTTGTCACGTCTTACAAGTCATGCGACTATGGATTCTATTGTAGGTATTATTGATAAAGCAATCCCTGATTTGCCATGGATCGGACAGGATGCAAGCAACTGGGATGGTCGTTTTACCAAAGCTGCGGCAATGGGGCTTAAAGCGCGTGTCCTGCTTTTTGGGGCCAGCCCTCTTTACAACAGCAGTACTTTATTTCTGGCAGGAGAGTCATCGGATGCCAAGATAACCTGGCACGGAGCATATGACCCGACTTTGTGGGTAAAAGCTGCTGATGCTGCGCATGAATTGATAGTTCAAGTTGAGACTCAAGGTGGTTATGGTTTAGTCAAGAGCGGTAACCCGAGAAAAGACTTCCAGGATGCCTATTATAAACGGGGGAACGGGGAACTTCTGATTACCTCAAGGATCATGTACAAACCAAACGGGTTTTTTGATCCCAATTACCTCGCCTATCAGATTATCGCTTACTATGGTATAGGGGGGCCAACTTATAATTATGTTGAAATGTTTCCGATGGCCAATGGAAAGCCAATTACTGATCCCACCTCCGGTTATAATTCTAACAATCCGCTGGTAAACAGGGACCCGAGAATGTATGAGACCATTCTTGTTGATGACGATTATTTTATGGGACGAAAAGCCCAGATGTGGATTGGGGGTATAGACCGTCCAACTGCTGATGCCACAAATGCTGCTACGGGTTTTGGCTGGAGAAAATTCGGACTCGAACGCACTAATGAAACATCAGGGGGAGCCGTTACCGAATGGCCCTATCTTCGGTTACCTGAAATATATCTCTCTTATGCGGAGGCAGCCAATGAAGTGAATAATGGTCCAACTACGGAAGCGTATCGCTGTGTCAATATAGTAAGGAACAGAGTAGGATTGGGAGATCTTCCTTCCGGCCTTACAAAAGAAAAGTTCAGAGAAGCGGTATTGACCGAAAGAGCCTGTGAATTTGGATATGAAGATGTTCGGTGGTTCGATCTTATCCGTTGGAAAAGAGAAGCCGATTTCCAAAAAGCAATTACTGGATTAAATATATTCAGAAATCCCTCCACAGGTGTCAAAACTTATGTAAAATTTGATATGCCTGCCCGTTACTGGAAAACCAACTTTTCGCCTAAATGGTATTTAAGCGCTTTCCCACCAAGTGAGATAGATAAAGGTTATGGTCTGATTCAAAACCCTGGATGGTAATTAAAGTAAGATAATGCTTTATAAATATAAATTAAGACCCGACATAATGAAAAAATATTATTTTAAAAAATATGTAATCCTTTGGCTTTTGCTACTCCTGATAAACTATGCCGGATTAGCTCAGCAACAATTAATTAAAGGATCTGTAAAAGGTTTAGACGGAGTTCCTGTATCCGGAGCAATTATATCAGTGAAAGAAGTGCCCGGGGTAAACGTATCCAGTGATGCTGACGGAAAATTTGCCATCAGTGGACAGATAGGTCAGCATATTGAAGTCGTAACGTTACAAAATCTTAATAAAACATTTGTTATTACAAGTGATTCAATGGTTTTACCATTAAACGAAAGAGATGAGTTGATCCGGTTAGGCTTTGGAATAGAGCAGCGAAAAGGTGATTTAACCTCGGCGATCGGAATTGTCAGATCAGATGAATTATCCAAAAGCAGTGCTATAAATCCTGCGAATGCTCTTTTTGGAAAGATACCTGGTTTGTCGGTGATGGAGAATGGCGGACCCTCCTGGGGAAATGACCCTGATCTATATATCCGGGGTGTTGGAACATTTGGAAATGCAGCTTTACTCGTGCTGGTCGATGGATTTGAACGTCCGATTTCGTCGCTCTCTTTACCTGAAATCGAAAACATTGAAGTACTTAAAGATGCAGCTGCATTAGCCATTTATGGTCAGCGCGGTGCGAATGGGGTATTATTGGTTACCACTAAACGCGGTTCTGTTCAGGGAAGCAGAGTAGATGTCTCTTATGAACATGGGATTACCCAGGCATTCCGGCTCCCGAATTTTCTTGATGCTTACGGTTATGCGAGTTCTGTTAACCAGGCCAGATCAAATGACGGCTTATCTCCGCTCTATTCGCAAGTTGAACTGAGTGCCTATAAATCGGGGAGTTCACCATACCTCTATCCTAATATAAACTGGCTTAATGAAACCCTCCGGAATTTCGGCACCACTGATAATATGAATGCTTCGTTTCAGGGGAAAATTAAAGGGATTAAGTATTTTACAATGTTAAATTATCAAACAGACAATGGCTTATTGGGTCCTGTGGATAAGAATAGCGGCTACTCTACACAGCTTAGTTACAAGAAATTCAATTTTCGGACTAACCTTGATATTGATTTGTCAAAGTCAACAATATTCAAGGTTAACGTTGGTGGAAATCTGCGGGAATCCAGAAGTCCGGGAAGCGGGTTGGATAATATTATGAATGCCCTCTATTCGGTCCCATCGGCAGCATTCCCAGTGAAAACCTACAATGGCGAATGGGGTGGAACAGCAACTTATGCCAACAACCCAGTGGCACTGGTTTCGGCAACAGGCTATGGAGTACAATATACGCGTGAGCTATTGGGCGATTTACGGATTGAACAGAAGCTGGACGTTCTGCTGAGCGGCTTATCGGCAGAAGTAGCTGCAGCTTATGATAATTCAGCCACTTTCCTGGAGGGTAAAACAAAGCAATTTAGATACGAATCTTTAGCTGGAATTAAAAACCCTGGGGGAGCCATTATTGATACAGCAGAAGTACTTTACGGAACTAACACCGAATTGAACTATTACAATTCTCTGGGAAGTCAATGGCGGCATGCCACCTTTGAGGGGAAACTGAAATATTCGAAAGAATGGGGAGCAAATGCCATAAATTCAGTTCTCCTGTTCCAAAGCGATAAACTGGTTAAAACAGGACAGTATAATACCTTTATTCACGAATTAGCAGCTCTGAATACCCACTATTCCCGATCCGGAAAATACTTTGCCGATTTATCAATATCATATAGCGGCACAAATGTGTTGCCTAAAAGTCAAAGATTCGGAGTATTTCCTGCATTATCATTGGCCTGGAGACTGTCTGATGAAGATTGGTTTAGTAAAAATAAAGTACTTAATAATTTAAAAATCAGATCATCCTGGGGTATGACAGGAAATGATCTGATACCACAGAATATTAGTACAACCCGTTTCACCTGGAGCAGCCAATATTATTATACAGCAAATAATAATGCTGCAGGTGGATTAAGAGAACAGCTCGGAACCTCAGGAGCAACCTATGAAACATCAACAAAATCGAATGTTGGTATTGACGCAACTTTGTTTAGATTGCTCGATCTGAACCTGGATCTTTTCTACGACCGCCGGAAAAATATACTGGTCGAATCAACAGGTTTAATTTCAGGAGTCATGGGTGCCAGTTTACCATTAACCAATGCCGGTATAATGACTAATAAAGGTTTTGAACTTGGAATTAACTTCCACAAAAGCAAGGGGGACTTCAATTACCATATCAATGGACAGGTTTCTTTTGTTCGCAATAAAATTATTGAAACAGGTGAAATTTATCTGCCATACAATTATTTGAAACGCACAGGGAAAAGTTATGGTCAGGCTTTTGGATTGGAGGCTATAAGCTTCTTTAAAGATGCTGCCGATATTGCAAATAGCCCTAAACAGGTGTTTTCAGAAGTGAAACCCGGTGATATCAAGTATAAAGATCAGAACGACGATGGGGCTGTAGATGAATATGACACCAAACCGATTGGATTTAATATGATTAATCCGGAGTTATATTTTTCGGCCTCAATAGGTGTTGAATACAAGGGAATAGGTATTGATGCATTGTTTCAAGGCGTTGGAAATCAAACACTTTATTTAAATACGCCAGGTGTCTTTTGGCCGTTGAGAGGAAATACTTCAATTACCGATTTTTCTAATAATAGCTGGACTGCCGAAACTGCTTCTACCGCTACTTTACCAAGGCTTTCAACGTTAGAGAATGCCAATAACTATCGCCCGAACAGCATCTGGCTTGTTAATGGCTCTTTCCTTAAATTAAAATCGCTGGAACTTTACTATAATTTTCCAAAACAGTTAATCTCGGATTTGAGAATTTCAAACTTGCGACTTTATATCAGGGGAATTAATTTATTTTCTATCGACAATACTAAATCTCTTGATCCGGAAGCCCTTGGAGTAACTTATCCAACAATGTCGTCATTCAACATGGGTATTAAACTGGATTTTTAATTTAAAAACTCATAAATTATGAAAAATATAAGACTATTGTTTATATGCCTGTTCCTGCCCTCAATATTCTGGAGATGTGACCAACTTGGGTACAGTGAGGCCAGTGATTATACACAGGATTACATCTTTAATGATGCCTATTTAAATGGTACAGTTTTAGTTGACATTTATAGTTATCTGCCAGCCGATTTTAACAGTATCGACGGTGCAACGCGTTCCTGTGCCTCTGATGATGCTGAATATGTATGGGATCTTTCATCTGTTCAGAAGTTTAATGATGGATCCTGGAGTGCAATTCAACCTCTTGATGATCAGTGGGGTCATCTGTATTCAGGCATCAGGGCTGCTAATCTTTTTATCGATGAAATGAAAAAAGGGAGGAACTTCAATGACCTTAAATACAATGACGAGTACGCCCAATTAATGAAACGTATCAGCTATTATCCCTATGAAGCGAGATTTTTACGTGCTTTTTTCTATTTTGAATTGATTAAAAGGTATGGAGATGTGCCATTGGTGACAACCATTCTTACGGAACAGGAAGCCAATAAGGTTACAAGAACTCCTTTCAATACTGTAGTTGATTTTATTGTAAAAGAATGTGATTCAGTCAGTATTAAGCTGCCGATAAATTTTTCAACAGTACCAGGCACTGAAACAGGCCGGGCCACTAAGGGCGCTGCCCTTGCATTAAAATCTCGTACCCTGCTTTACGCAGCAAGTCCATTGAATAATCCATCCGGTACTCAGGAAAAATGGATCAAGGCTGCGACCGC
>CAYNMU010000071.1:0-10081 GCA_964398395.1 uncultured Eubacteriales bacterium | reverse complement strand
GCGAGTTTGAAAACAGGAATTATTGGGGCCATCAATATATGCGGCTGCTCATTGATGTTGAGATATCAGCCTACGGCTACAGCACATACTTTTTGAAGGAAACAGAGCTTACAAAAATACCGGTACGCTTCCCGAAAGACCCGCGTGTTGACAAAATGAAGAAATATACGCTTGAAAACAGCCGCGTTAAGGTTGTATTCGACACAAAAAATGCCGCCATTCTCTCCCTTAAGGATAAAGTGACCGGCAAAGAGCTTGTTGACCCGCAGAAACCTTCCGGCATGTTCAGGCTCATTGAGGAAGACGATGCCGAGGGCATGACCTCCTGGCGAGTCGGCAGATATATGAACATCAACCCGCTGAACCGTGATGTAAAGGTCAAAGAAGCGGTTTCGGGCAAGGATGCGTTAAAGCAGTGGATTTCCTATTCCATCACTTTCAGGAATTCCAAGCTTGATGTGACCATAACACTCAATAACGACAGTTCAAAACTTGACTTTGATGTTGAATGCGACTGGCGCGAGACCTCCCAAAAAGGCAAGCCGATGCCGCAGCTCAATTTCTTCATGCCGTTTGCATATGATTGTGAAAAATACAAGTACGATATCCCCTTCGGCACCATTACCAGAGATGCTTTAGACAGCGATGTGCCGGCCAACAGCTGGGGACTTGCGTTGCCGAAGGACAATCAGGGCAGCGCGATTATGGTTGTAACCGGCACAAAATACGGCTTCAGAGGCTTCGAAAACGCCCTTGCCGTCGACTTAATCCGCAGCTCCTATGACCCGGATCCCCTGCCGGAAGTCACTGTTCACCGTTTCGGTTTTGCCGTCTTGGTCGAAAACCCGGCGCAATCAAATGCCGAACTGATAAAGAAGGCTTATGACACCAACCACCCGTTCAGTTATCTTTCCGGCACAAAGCATGAAGGCGGCCTTGCCCTTAACGGCGGCTTTTTGGCGCAGGAAAGTGGCAATGTTACCGTTTCGGCCATGAAGCTGGCGGAAGACGGCAGCGGCAAGCTGATACTCAGAGCTTATGAGTGTGAAGGCAAAGACGCAACAGCGGTCTTTGATGTCGGTAAAAAGATTTCAAAAGTATATTATGTCGATACTAACGAAACTAAACTTAATAGCAAACAAAAAATCAGCGCGACCGATGGCAAATTAACCTTTGGTGTTGAAGCGTTCAGCGTGGCGAATATCTGCGTGGAGTTTTGATTTTGAAGCAAAGGGATGATCTGAATGTTTTCAAAAAAAGTAATCATTGACCCTGTAACCGGCTTTGAATACCGGCTGTTAACCGATACCGTTTTCCCCAACCACAAAATGTATTTTTCAAGCGAAAGTTGGACGACGGATGATAAGCACATCCTCTTTTTCCGCACCGGCGAAACAGGAGAACAGCTGGTGAAATTGGATGAAGAAAGCGGAGAGGAAATTATTTTAGCCGACGCGCTCGACGGCTGGAACATCCACTCCTTCGGGCTCAGCCGCGAAAAGGACGAAGGGTATCTTGTTAAAAACGATAAGGTGTTTTCGCTTGATGTTGTCACGGGGCAAACCAAAGAGTTGGCGCCATTGCCGGAAAAGGCGCGCCCCTGCGGGCATTACACGGCGAGCAAAAGTGGTCTGCTGCCGATGACCTTCAAACTTACGAACGGTATTTTTTGCCTTGCGCTGACAGATCCGTCAAAAGGTACCACTGGCATCTTAACCTATTCCGATACGCCTTTGGGGCACTGCCAGGCTTGCCCGGGTGACGACAACACGATTTTCTTCTGCCACGAAACCGGCGGAGATGCCCTACAGCGTATGTGGCACTTTGACATTGCTGAAAAACGCGCTTTCCCCTATTATGTTGAAAGATGGGGTGAGTGGATAACCCACGAGACCTGGAGCTATGACGGCAGCTATATGACCTTTATCAAAGCCCCCGATGAAATTTGGACCGGTTCAAAAGACGGCAAGCACTTCCGTTTAGTCTCAAAAAGCGAGGAGTACCATCACTGCGCGCCTTCCCGAAGCGGAAAATGGATAACATCCGACCGCAGTGGTTCCGGACAGATTGCATTGATAAATGTTAAAACCGGCAAAGATACTTTACTGGTAACAGGCCATGTCCCCCCAACCGGCGCAGAGCATCAGCACCCTTCTTTTAACCGCAAGGGTGACAAGGTGCTTTTCACCGCACCGGAGGGCACCGACGGCGCATGCCAGATTGGGCTAATTGACCTGAATCAAATCGAAGGATTTCAGCTTTAAGCAAACAACAGCAACTGATTTTGATAATTTACTGAAAATTGAAAAGCAGGTAATTACGACAAAGCAGCGTCCGAAAAAAACGGACGCTGCTTTAAAAATATTTGTTGAGTATTTTACAGCGAGTTAATCATCATCATCTGAGCCAGATAAAAAGCGTTAACATCGACTTTGTGCATAAGACCGCCGATTATGGAAAAATGATCGCCGTCGAATGTACTCATAATATTCCAAATGCCGGGTTTAATGTCGTTTTTATCAAAAACCTTTTGCGCCTCATTTTTCGGTGCTATGCAGGAAACAGTGTTTACAATACCGTCGTTGTTAAACCAGCTATTGTCAAAAATAATTCCTCCGGCAGTAACACCTATAACACTGCCCATATATGTGGCTATCGGCCACAAAACAGCGTCTGTCAATAACGGGTTTGCAATTCTGTTCTTAAACTGGAAAACCGAGGAGGTTGAATCGGTTGGAACGGAAAAATAGTAGGTGTTGCTATTTACCGACAATTTTGAGTTGAGCTTTGCTGCGCCGTCAAGGGTTAAATCGTAAACACCGGTGTCCTCGCCGATACCGTTGTTTAGCAGTTTGCTCATATTTTTTAAATAGTTAAATAGCCCAAAACTTGTGGAATTCGTCGACCCGACGATTTTTGAATTGCCGGAGGGAAAAAGTGACTTCAGCAGCATTGCTAAATCGAAAACTGTTGCACCGTTATGAGGGGATGCGAGGGTTGTAATGCTGTAAATCCAATCGGCTTTTCCGCCGGTAAACAAACCGGAAACGCTGCCCGATCCTGAGCCGTTGAGTTCTTGTGCTGATCCGTTTGCTAATAGCTCAGACAGAAGTCTTACCGTCGCACCGCCGAAACTGTGTGCCATAAAGTTAACCTTTTTGGCTATTCCCCAGCCGGGGAGGAGCGGATTTTTGCTGTAATCGGTGCCGAAACGGTTATGCTTATTTGACGCAGAATGAACCTCGCCATAGTCAACAACAGTACCGGTCATCTGAGCATATAGTTCACAAGCTCTGTCCCATGCGCTGCCGACAGGGTCAACAGAAGCCGCATAACATTCAAACCCTTGTGAACCGAGATATTTCAAAAGGTTACCGTTGCACATACCCCAGTATTGAAAAGAATCATTCATCTTGTCAAATTGTCCCCAGCCTATATAACCGGAAACAAATACGTAGGGATAATTTGTTGGCGCTGAGTTGCTTGCTGCATTAACAGCTGTCGACATAGGTAACACTGTAAAAACCAAAACGAGAAAAAAGGAGATAACCTTTTTGAGAATAGAAGCGTTTGATTTTGATAAAATCATGGTTTCACCCTTTCTTTTATATTATCAAGCGTAAAAATAGCTGATTTACTTGAAAACAAAAGGGTTACAGTGAGTTAATCAATTTCATCTGAGCCAAATAAAAAGGATTTATGTCCACCGCCCGGATAAACCCGCCGACAATAGAAGCATGGTCACCTTTGAAAGTATTCATGATGTTCCAAATTCCGGGGACAACATTGTTCGCGTCAAAAACCTTTTGCGCTTCATTTTTAGGTGCTCTTGAAGAGATGGTGTTTACAATGCCGTCGTTATGAAACCAATTGTTATCAAAAACAACCCCACCATTGCTAACACCGATGGTACTGCCCAAAAATAAACAAGTCGGGATAAAAACCAGATCAGTCAGCTTCAGATTTGGCACTCTGTTGTTTGAAAGCAGTGCAGGTGCGGTTGCGTCAGTAGCAAATGAAAAGTAATAGATGTTTGGAAGCGCAGAAAGCTTTTTGTTTAACTTTGCGGCACCGTCAAGTGATAAATCGTATGCGCCGGTATCTTCTCCGATGCCGTTGTTCAACAGCTTGCTCATATTTTTCAGGTAGTTATAAACGGCGAATTTTTTAGAAATCGGAGAACCAACGATTTTAGTGTTGCCGGAAGAAAAAAGTGATTGAAGCGGTATCGCTATATTAACAACCGTTGTACCGTTATGAGGGGATGCAACAGTGGTTATGCTGTGAATCCAATCCGGTTTCCCGCCGGTAAAAAGGCTGGAAACTGCACTCTGCCTTGTTCCGTTAAGTTCTTCGAATGAGCCGTTTGCCAAAAGTTGCGCAAGAAGCCTGACGGTCGCGCCACCGAAACTGTGACCCACAAAATTTACCTTTTTAATGCTGCCATTCGCGTCCTTTTCTCCCCAGCCGGTGATAAGCGGGCACTTGCTGTAATCCGTACCGAAACGGCTGTGTTTGTAAAAAGCGGAATGAACTTGACCGTAATCAACAACGGTACCGGTTAGTTGCGCATACAATTCGCATGCTCTGTCCCATGCGCTGCCGACAGGGTCAATGGACGCCGCATAGCTTTCAAAGCCTTGTGTATTCAGGTATTTTACAAGGTCACCGCTTTGCATCCCCCAATACTGAAAAGATTCGTTAATTTTGTCATATTGCCCCCAGCCCGCATATCCGGCAACAAAAACAGTCGGATAATTTGTACCGGTCAGGGTCATTCCTTTTGCACTTGCTAATGGTGAAGCAATCAGAAACGACAAAGTCAGAACCAGCAAAAGGCTGAGCAGATTTTTTGGCATTAAAGCTTTAGTTTTTAAGCAAACCATATGACACCTCTCTGTTTTTTTATTAATTATAGCATTGCTGTCCTTTTAAGACAAGAATTTTTCTTAATAACAAGCGAAAAAGCGTCCGGCTCAACCAAACGCTTTCATCAAATCCTAAGCACTATTATTTTACAGTGAATCAATCAACTTCAGCTGTTTCAAATAATAAGCCCTAATGTTAAACACCTGTAATGTACCACCGACAATCGATGCATGGTCTCCTCTAAAGGTGCTCATAATGTTCCATATGCCGGGCTTTATATTTTCTGCGTCAAAAAGCTTGCTTGCCTCATTTTTTGGAGCTACGCTTGATATCGTGTTGATAACCCCGTCATTGTTCAGCCAGCTTTCGTCAATAGCAATCCCGCCCGCGGTTCTACCGGTTAAATTGCCCATCAGATAAGTAGTCGGCCAAAGAATCGGCTCCGACAGCAAAGGGTTTGGTATTCTTTGGTTTTTATTTAAATATGAAGCAGTCGCATCGCACGGGACAGAAAAATAATAAACATTTTTTAAAGGCGAAAGCATTTTGTTAAGCTCTGCGGCTCCATCCACGCTCAAATCATAGACACCCGTATCTTTCCCGATACCTTCGGAAGATACCTTGCCGAGACCCCTTAAATAATCATAAACGCCAAAATAATCTGTTTTGGAAAAGTCAACATTTTTCATCCCGGTAAACGAAAGCAGTGTATTGGTACCGGAAATAAGCGCATAAGCCGGATCCGCAAGGATTGTTATCGTCGTTCCGTTATGTGGGGTGGCGAGGGTTGTTATGCTGTTTATCCAGCCGGCTTTCCCACCTGTAAACAAACCAGAAACTTTCCCCTTCTCAGTCCCCTTGATTTCTGCTTTTGAACCGTTTGCCATAAGTTGGGCAAGAAGGCGTGCCGTTGTACCGCCAAAGCTGTGGCAGATAAAATTCACCTTACAGGGCTTTCCGTTATTGTCTTTCATGCCCCAGCCTTCAATTAAAGGACTTTTGCAGAAATCGGGTCCGAAACGCTCATGACCGTAAATTTTCGAATGAACTTTGCCATAGTCCGTCACATTACCCGTAAGTTGGGCATAGAGTTCGCAGGCTCTGTCCCATGCGCTTTTTACCGGGTCAACTGATGAGGCGCCGCACTCAAACCCCTTGGAATTCAGGTATTTCATCAAATCGCATTTCAGCCCACCCCAGTATTTTACATTTTGATATAACTTATCATACTTTCCCCAACCCGCAAAGCCCGAAACAAAAACGAAGGGGTATTCTGTTCCGGATTTTGCAATGCCGGATGCGCCTGCAGCAGGACAGACAGAACAGGTAAATAAAACAACAGCCAAAAAAAGACTGATTAACTTTTTCCGCACCATCTTAACACCCCTTTTTTATTCTCATTTTAGTATATCACCGAATACGGGAACAAGCAAGCGCATTATATTTGGCAAACAGCAAAAAGCGCCCGGCTCAGCCAAACGCCTTTTGATTTCAGATTGAACACCTTTAAGTATTTAAATTGAATTTACTAATTTTATTTGATTCAAATACAAAGAATTGATATCGACTTTGTGTGACAGTCCGCCGATAATCGCGGCATGATCGCCTTTAAAAGTTGTCATAACATTCCAAATTCCCGGTTTTATATTTTTTACATTGAAAGTTTTTCGCGGCTCATTCTTTGGCGCTATGGAAGATATCGTGTTGACAACACCGTCATTGCTGAACCATTTTTCATCAACTACCGTCCCTTTTTCCGTAACGGTTTTGCTTCTCCCGATCATATAAATATTAGCCAAAAAGAGCGGATCGGAAACAGAAGTGTCCGGTATTCTTGTATCCGAAGAAGACGAAGCTTTTGTTGCATCGGACGGGGTTGAAAAATAATAGATGTTTTTTATAATTGAAATTTTTTTATTGAGTTCCGAAGCTCCGTCAATTGTTAAATCATAAAGTCCCGTATCGTTAATGTTGGTGAGCGTCATTGATTTTCCGATTTTACTTGCATATTGCACGACAGGTTCTTGTTGCAGGGAACCAAGATTTTCTGTCAGGCCAAACACCGTCATCATCTCGAGAGGTGAAAAAATCAATACCGAATCAGTTCCGTCATGGGGCGATGCAAAAGTTGATATGCTGTAAATCCAGTCAGCTTTGCTTCCTTTGAAAAAACCTGAAACTTTGCCGATTTTAGTGCCTTTGATTTCTTCCTTGGAACCGTTTGCCATCAGCTCTGCAAAAAGCCTGGAAGTTGCCCCTCCGAAACTGTGGGCTATAATATTAATTTTATTCAGGTTTCCGTTCTTATCCTTTTTTCCCCAGCCTTGTATCAAAGGTTCCTTGCTGAAATCATAGCCGTAACGAAAATGGTGATATTTTGCCGAATGGACCTCACCGTAATCGACAACTGTACCGGTCAATTGCGCATAAAGCTCGCAGGCCCTGTCCCAAGCGCTGCCCAAAGGATTTATGGAAGCTGCGTAGCTTTTATAGCCCTGCTTGTTCAGGTAGGCTATCAAATCACCGTTCAGCCTGCCCCAATACGGAAGAGTGTCATTAAATTTGTCATAATTCCCCCAACCGGCATAACCCGAAACAAAAATATAAGGATAGCTTGTTCCTTTTACGGTTTTCCCGGCGGCACCGGCAAAAGGAGCTGCCGGTATAACAGTAATAATCAATACAAAAACCAGACACAACAGCTTTTTCAATAATTTAACTCTTGTTTTAAAGTAAGACATCATTATCCCTCCAAAACTCTGTTTTAATATAATAATAGTATTAAAAGCGAAAAAGTCAAGTATTTGAAACCTTAATTTATCTGTAAAGTGTATTTACTTTACAGATATTCCTTATAGCTTAAGCATTAGTTTATAGTCTTCTTCGTCCCCTTCACCCGTTATTATAAACCCGCATTTCGCATACAGCTTCTGCCCCGCGATATTGTCTTTATCTGTGGATAAATGAAGTTCCTTTTTGCCGTTTTCGCGGCAATAATTAATCATATATTCCATCATGCTTTTACCGACGCCCAATCCCTGCCATTTGTCGCCGACGGCAATGCCGAGCCAAGGGCTCTCTTTATCCCAACTACCCAAAAAGCAATACCCCGCGGCGGATTTTTCCCCGTCTTTTTCGGCTATTGCAATGAATCGTTTACATTCGGGGTCTGTCAGCCCTTCGCCGGTGAATTTTTGAGCTGTTTCAATTGTAAAATCATGCGGACGAAACTTTGCTCTGCTCCTTTCGGAAAGGTCGCAAAAATGGCCGTACAGCAACCCCGTATCACCGGCTTCCATGGGTCTGACTGTTACATTAAATTCTTTGCAGTTTTCCAAATTGATCATCCTTTCAATTATGGCCCTTTGTTTGAATCCGCAGCGTTATTATTTCATGCGGTCCTATTTTAAATTTTACCGTACCGTCTTCTACTTTCATAAAAACGGTTTTGTCTTCTTCACCAATCAAATTTTCCGCTCTGACGCCGATAATGTGTTTGCAAAGTGATAAACAGGCATTTGTACTTCTGCCCTCCGCCTCCCAAAGCCGTATGATGATATCATCATTTTGATAATACACCGCTGAAAGCATAACGTTTGGCGCATCAACTTCAGCGAATGTTGAGTAAGCCGGTACTGCATAACTATCACCAAGATTTCTGTAGGGGCGCATGATGACCGGTTCTCTGCGAAGCGAAGCGGCAACTGAGATTATTTCCGTTTTTCGCGTATTTTCATCGGCGATGATGACAGCATGACAGAAATCATGCCTCCCCGGGCTTTGGAACATCTCGATATTCATATATTCCTCGCAGGTGTCTTTATATTGATACGCGCAGTTAATCAGCAGACAGGCAAGCGAGTTTGACTGTTTTTCATACATATAATACCTGTCGCCCGAAATATGGCAAAGCGCGGCTGTTGCATTTTCACTTTTAGCGGCGGTAAAATCCTTTGCAAAGAAGAGTCCGTCCCACTGCCTGTGGAAGTCACTCCAGCCCTCTTCTCTGCCGTTGTAGGGTTCCAAATCAATCAGCTTTTCTTCACTGCCAAAAGGAATTCCGCCGAAAAGTTTGCAATCATTGGCAACGGGTATCCTGGCAGCCAGGTATCCTGCGCAAATAGGCTGGTCGTCCGTTGCGGTTTCGAACCGTATGATATTTGAGCCCGCCTCAAGTATAATATCCTGAGTAAAATTTTGCAGGCCGTTCGAGCCTTTAAGCGAACACCGCCACCTGACAGGTCCTGTCTCAGGTATTGTATACTCATGCCATATGACCCTGCTTCTGCCTGTTTCAGGTCCGGCGTGAAGGGAACCTTTGTCCGTATCGATGCCGACGAACTCAAGCGTGTTCCAGTTAACACAACCCGACGGCATTACCGTCATATTTTTTATATCCGTTACTTTTTCCAAATTTCCGTTAACAAATTCAAGCTTAACCTGCCCGTTATCCATTGAAAACGAAGCGGATGCCGCATAAACGGCAGGTTTCTCCGGTCTGATATATTTGCCGCCCGAACTGCAGGAAATATCACCTTTTGCCGCAGCAATTGTATTAACGCCGTTTGCGGGCATTTCGAGTTTTACGAGCAACCGGTATTCCCAGACATCATCGGTGTATTCATAAGGCTCAAAAATCTGAAAATCAAGTTTTTCGCCCCTGCCGTCGCATAACACGAGTTCATCGATTTTTCCGCAGGTAACGGTTAAAGGCAAAACTTTTTCAACGGCTTTGTCATGGCTGTTATAAGCAACTGCAATCGTTTTTTCAGGCAGTTGTAGGCTTTCGGTTATTTTTCTCATGGCTTTATTTCGAAGATCATCGGCTTTTTGCAAACTATTTGCGGCGAAACCGTAAAGCTCCGCTTCATCCTCAGTGAAAACCCATTGTGAAGCATGCGCCGAAGCGGTCAGACAATCTTCCCACAATTCTTCTGTGTCGATGTAATCCCCAATATTAAGTATATGCGCAAAAGCCATCCATTTTTCCGCATCCGCTATATGTTCAGCGCTTTTTAAACGTAAAGGTGCCAATCCTTTTTCGCTGCCCCACGCCACATTGTAACAAACATCGCACGGGTCGATTGTTCCGATGAATGTCGGGATTTCATCCTGTCGTTTCATAAGTTCCGCAAAAAATAAAGGTGGGGTAGAGAACAGCATCTTTGATGTCTCGCGCGAGTTCCACTTTTTCATAAATCCCGAAAAATCA
>CAYNMU010000070.1:1209-10623 GCA_964398395.1 uncultured Eubacteriales bacterium | reverse complement strand
ACAAAACAAATCATGATGCCTGTCTGCGTTTTTATAAAATTCAGGGCCGTGCCAATTTTCGGAATGGTTTGCCCTGTCCATTTGCCTACAACAAAATCGGAATGTACCGGCAGAATATCATTTTGTTTCACATTGTCACCTTTAGTGACATAACTTATAAAACCATTTTCGTCAACAACGACCTCCATAATTCTATGTGTGTTGAGTATCTCAACATTGTTAATTACTTCCTTGTAAGTGATAACATCGCCCACCTTGAGGTTTTGGATATCCGCTTGCTTTATGAGGATTAAATCACCTACCTTGAAGGTCGGCTCCATTGAATCTGTGAGAACTGTGACGGGGGAATAACCCAAAACATTGGGCACCCCGGATGCCTTTGAAGAAATTACCATTACAGACATCGCTAAGGCTAACAACACGACAATTACGATCAGAATATCAAGGAGTATATTCCCGATTTTTTTCATGTTATCTATTTCCTCTCTCTAATAAGAATTTTTCATCTTACAATGGTCATTCATGAGCTATCCTTTGAGAGCGCATGAATCGCCGTTGTAATATTAACTTTCAACCTTCCGTGGCCAACGGCGCCGAAGGCCACGGAAGTCTTGCGTTAAAGTGTAGGGGTCATTCATAAACCCCTTGAGTTAGCTAACTTATATTGGGCGATTTATGAATCGCCCCTACCGGGGGGAGAAATCCGGGGGAAATCCCGGGGTGGGGAACCACCCCGGGAAAGGTTCATGTGCTAGGTTTCATTTCTTTAAGATCAGGGTGCTTTTTCGAAAGCCAATGCTAAAGTAGCATCGCCTGTTGCGCCGCCGGTAGCGACTTTACACTCAGCATCTTGTCCTTCAAGCCACATATAAACGATTATTTCCCTTGCAACGCCTGCTGTCAAGGCGATAACAGGTGCTGTTAAGAACTTTTGCGTAGAGACCGTGGATGCAGCAAGGTTTGTGAATCCTTCACCGGTGTCCATAATTCCGTTGCTGTTAGCATCTGTACCTGTACCGGTGCCTGTAATGGCTTTGTATGTGTTGCCTGTAGTACCTACATAAACGAGGGGGGCTATTGTAGCGGCATTAGCATCCGTTGTGCCTATCTGCATTGCACAATAGGTTGAAACAAGAGCAGTAATACCGGTGAACCCGGTCGCGGCATAGGTTACATTAGTATCAGCGGCAGCTCTAATCCAAAAAGTAAACTTCACGAGAGAGGCACCAATCTCACCGGTAGTTGCCGGAGCTGTTACGGTAAAAAGTTTGGTGTTCGCGAGCGTACCTATGAAGAAAGGCATGGCCGCTGTAGCCGGTGTTGAAATTGCATTCAGAAACGTCGGAAATGAGTTGTCTGGCTTTACAGTATTATTGGTTACTGCATTATAAGTAAGATTTGCTTGGGTAAGGGTTGCGTTCCAATCAACATTGTCAGCAGAAACTTCTATGGCGCTTGCTGATTTAACACTTGCAGTAATTGCGCTTATGCTTGCAGTGTCGCCGACTGTGAACCATGCGAAGGTTGCGCTGGAAAGCGTAATTGCTGATACTAATAGCATAGCAATTGCGGAGAGAAGCGCGCGTTTTTTGTTTCGTTTCATCGATTTTTCCTCCTAATTAAAATGTTTGATTCTGTTTTTTGAATGCTTAGCAGCGTTCAATTTTCTATTTATCCGTTAAATGCCGTGGATATCTTGCGATGTGATGCAAAGCTGTTTGATTTTGCTAAAACTGCCAAGCCGGTCTCCCCCTAAGCTAGCACGTCAGTCACAGCAACTTCTTCCAGAACCTTGAAGTTCATGGACAGCTTTACCTCCCCTCCCATAATACCGTTGACACATTCAGGATCCCATCCTTCGAGCCAGATTAAAACGGTGTACCTGTCTTTATCACCTACCTTAAAATCTTTATTCGTCATGTCCGCAGCCATTCTTGTGTTTAAAAAATATTTGTCTATGCCAAAAGTTGCATAGGGCGCTTTGGGGTCCTTGGGTATCTTCCCATACTCGGTGGGTACGCCATTGCGGAAAACCATTATGCGGATTGCCTCGTCAGCGCCTTTTGCCACTGAATCTATGTTTAGGCTGCCGTAATAGCCGGCGTCTTTTGTGCCCGCGTTTTTAATCCAAAAGGTATATGCTATATAATCCTTGCCGTTGTGGTCGCCGTCAACTTTATCAATATCAGCAAAGGTTTTGTAGGTTGGGTCGCCTTTACTATAATATTCCTTATTATTTGGATTGTTCAAAATCCAATCCTTAGTGATATTCCACATGTTTTTAAGTGCAGTGCCTTGGAGCAGGATTGTCGGGTCCTTAAAATCCTCGGTGGCTGAAATGGAAATACCATACTTTGTAAAAGATTCCGGGTCAAGGTTAATTGTAAACCGGCCTGCTCTATTTAAAAAACTCGCGCCCGCGAAAACGATTGACATAATCAAGAGCGACAATATAAGCAGAATTAACAGCAAGCGAGTTAATTGCTTGCGTTTGCTTAATTGCCTCGCGGTGGTTCTAACCTCCCGCATTTGTTGTTGACTCACGCTGAGCGCCCCCCTTCTTAGCTGATTTTTTTCTCCTGCATAGCGTCGCCGTAAAGCTTGCCTTTCATTTGGTCAACGCCCATTATTTTAAGAAAATCTGCTTTTTCTTGTGTATCCACGCCGTTTATTCTGGTTTGCGTTACAAGTTTTTTTGCGAAATCTATGATACCTTGAAGCATATTTTGGGCTCTTTCGTCGCTTTGGATACCATCGAGCATACTTTCATTGATACCGATATAGTCAACCTCGTATTGACCCAAATGCGAAAGGGATGTGTATTCGACGCCGAAGTCATCAATTGAAACTAAAAAACCGTATTTGCGAAGAGCCGAAATGTTGGCAAGAACCTGAGCCTTTTCAGCTTGCAGGATGCTTTCATTTATATTAAAACAAAATTTGTCAGGATTGACGCCTTTTGCTTCGACAATTTTAGTCATCTGCTGGACGAAGTTCTTTTTTGCGAGATGCCTGACAGAAGTTAAGAGGATAAGCCCGTTAATATCAACATCGCGCTTTTCACAGCGGAGAATACAATCGCACCCTTCTTCAAGCGCCCATTTGCCGAGTTCGCAAATTTGATTGGACTTTTCAGCGATAGGGATAAAGGAGTGCGGCATTAAAACGCCAAGTTTTCGGTCGTTAATACGCATCGTCGTTTCGAAATCTATTGCCATATTAAGGTGAGTATCGAACACCGGCTGATACAGCTGTTCAATGCTTCTGAGACCGTGTGAACTGCTTGGCCGGGATATTTTCGTTTCTTCCATATTGCACTCCCCGTTATGTAAAATAGACATACTGCCAAAAAGGAACTTTTCTAAAAAATGAAACATGTACACTTATAAAAAGCATACCATTACCCAATATCATCTTAACACTCGCCTTGACAAATGTCAACAAAATTTCATTCGTAACTTTGTAAAAAACGTAATATATTTTTTGCTGAAAATCATAGTTGCTATTTGAAAACTTTTGAGAAAACTTTGTTGGCAAATCAGGAATGCTTTTTTTGTAAAATTATGCAAAAACAGGATAAAATAATACGACAAATTTATATCACCTTTCGCCCTATTTTTGCACAAAAAAATCGACGCAAAATTTGCGCCGATAAAGTAATTTGTTCGCCAATAAATTTTATCCAAGTTTAATCGCAGAGAGTTCTCTTATCTTGCTCAAAGCGCGGCTCACCATTAATGCCGTTTCAGAGGCTTTTGCATAATCGGTTTGATTCTCTTTAAAAGCTGTTACAAAGTTGTAGAATGCCTGCGCCTCGTAACCCATAATAATATACTTCGGCGTATTCCCGACAAGCTGATCTTTTTTATTATCTGTATTATTATATAATAATATGTCCGTAAGCTTGGAAATGGACTCAATAACCACAGTACCCTCGTCACCCATGACTTGCGAACCGGCTCTGTCTTGCGCTGTTTTCGAATAAGTAAGGGTCACCTGCTTATCCGAATATTCAAAAATTGCTGAACCGCAACCGTCCGCGCCGCTTAGCAAAAAGCCTGCCGAGGCGGAAATTTTAAGCGGTTCGCCAAAAAAATAGATGGCTGGGTAAACACAATAACAGCCCAAATCCATCAAACAGCCGCCCGCCATTTTGGGGTTAAAAATGTTCGGATGTTCCCCGTTTTTAAGCAAAGCATATCGCGAAGAAAGTTGTGAAAAATCGAAGTGTGCCGATGATATTTTTCCAATTTTTTTTAATGTTTCCTGCAGTATTTTTTTTGCCGGAGAATGCATAAACATAATTGCTTCCATATATACCAATCCGCGGTTTTTCGCAAGTGCTTGCAGCTCCTCCAATTCGGCCGGTGTTACGGTAATCGGTTTTTCACAAATAACATTTTTGTTGTTTTTTAGAAATAACTTGCTTTGCTCAAAATGCAAATTATTGGGTGACGCAATGTAAACGGCGTCAATATCCGAGCAGGCAAGCGCAAAAAGGTCGGTATAAACCTTGGGCGCACCGACGCGTTTTGCGAAATTTTCGCCTTTTTCGGCTGAGCGCGAGTATACTGCAGCGAGCGCCATACCCTCAACAAGGTTGGCGCCCAAAATGAATTCTTCAGTTATCCAACTTGTGCCTACAACAGCGTATTTTAACAATTAAGTCAGCTCCATTCCCATAACAACAAAACCGAATACATCAACAACTTGTGTGAAACCGTATTTTTTGTAAAAATTAAGTCCGTTTTTATTGTCGGCACCGCAGACGAGCATTATAGACGGCACATTTTTTGCCTTGAGATTTGCAATAAGAGCATCCATGAGCCGGCTGCCCAGACCCTGATGTTGATATGCCGGAAGAATGTCAATATGCAGGTGGGCAGGATACTTCGACACATAATATTTTAAGGGAATATTGGTAATCCATGCCGCAATTCCCCATCCGAAGCCTGCCTTTCTGGCCGCCGGAACATATTTTTCGGTAAATTTTTTAAAATATATACGGTTGTCTTCCGCGCACATGATATAACCGACTGCATCGTCATTATCATCCGCCACTACAAAACAGTTCTGTGGTTCATTTTCAACATAGTAATCGCAAAAACAGGCCAGCAGCAAAATGCGGTGTTTGTGTTCATACGCATTTTTGGGGCCGGTTGCCAGGCAAATTTCCCTGACATTTTCTTTATCCTTGGATTCATACGGTCTGATTGCTGCCAAAAAAAACACCTCCATGATTTTCGAACACGCCGGTTTCGGTAACAATTGCGGTAATCAGAGTTGCCTCGGTCACATCAAAAGCGGGGTTATATACCTTAATCCCCTCCGGAGCCATTCGTTTTGAGTACCACATATCTGTTACTTCTTCGCTGTTTCTTTGCTCAATTTTTATTGCAGCGCCTGTCGCGCACTCATAATCGATTGTAGAAGTCGGCGCGCAAACATAAAATGGTATGCCGTAATGCTT
Source organism: uncultured Eubacteriales bacterium (assembly GCA_964398395.1). Lineage (GTDB taxonomy): Bacteria > Bacillota > Clostridia > Oscillospirales > Acutalibacteraceae > UBA1447. The sequence goes on along the minus strand of CAYNMU010000070.1, from coordinate 5,153 downwards.
TGCAATTATTGCCAAGCCCGAGGTACCGATTTTGTTTGCGGTATCGCCGTTTGCAGCAATTCTGTCCGCGCCGACAAAAACCGCGTTTATATCGCCGCGCTTCATCAGCGAGGATGCCATATTATCGCAAAGTAAGGTTGTTTCTATCCCCGCTTGCGAAAGTTCCCATGCGGTTAGTCTTGCCCCTTGCAGAAGCGGGCGGGTTTCGTCCGCATATACTTTAAAGTTACCGCCGAGCTCTTTGCCAATATATATCGGTGCAAGCGCTGTACCGTATTTTACCGCCGCAAGCCGCCCTGCATTGCAATGTGTCAGTATGCCAAAACCGTCCTTAATTAGTGTAAGTCCATTTTCGCCGATTTTACGGCAAGCGGCAATATCGTTCTCTTTTATTTCAATCGCTTTTTCCAAAAGCAGGCTTTTTAAAGTTCCCAAAGGTATGGAACTGTTTTCAAGCATCACCTGCTCCATTTCCTTTAGTGCCCAGAAAAGGTTAACAGCAGTTGGCCTTGACGATGCAAGATAATCTTTTGCAGCACCTAAAACAGCATAAAACTCAGAAAAATTTTTTGCTTCAATATTTTGTGCTACAACAGCCATAGCAATTGCCGCCGCAACACCAATGGCAGGCGCGCCGCGTACACGCAAGCTGCAGATAGCCTCGCGGATTTCGGTTAACTTTGACAGGCTTAAAAAAACCATCTCGTTTGGCAGCAGGGTTTGGTCGATTATAACGAGTGTGTTATTGTCAGCGTCATAGGTTACGGTTTCAAAGTCCATTAACGATCTCCTTAACCAACGTTTGCAGTTCTTCAGCTTTTCTGTTGCCGATTTCTATAACCTCTTCGCCGCTCAATGGTTGGTCAAGCACACCGGAGGCCATGTTAGTAATTAGCGAAATTGCCAAAACAGGCAATCCGCAATGGGATGCGGTAATAACCTCCGGGACGGTAGACATGCCAACAGCGTCGGCGCCGAGCAATCTGTATGCTCTTATTTCTGCCGGTGTTTCATAACTGGGACCTGTGCAGGCAATATAAACGCCCTCGTGCAGGGTAATGCCGCATTTTTTTGCCGCCGCTTTTGCAAGTTCGCGCAGTGAGGGGGTGTAGGTTTTGCTCATATCACAAAAGCGCGGACCAAATTCATCGTCGTTTTTGCCGATAAGCGGGTTTGTACCCATCATATTAATGTGGTCGCTTATAAGCATTAAATCGCCGACATTATAATTTAAGTTCACCCCGCCTGCAGCATTTGTAACCAGAAGAGTTTTAATGCCCAGCCTTTTAAGAGCTCTGACAGGGAAAATGATATCGTTCATGGGGAAGCCTTCGTAAAAATGAAAGCGGCCCTGCATACAGACAACTTTTTTGCCGGCCAGTTCCCCAAAGGCAAGCCTGCCCTTGTGACCGGGCGCGGTGGATTTTGCAAAGCCGGGAATATCGCTGTAACTGATGTAAGTCGGATTCTCTAATTTTTCGGCGAGAGAGCCGAGTCCGGAGCCGAGGATTATCCCAACATCCGGTTCAAAGTCAATTTTAGATCTAATGTAAGCAACTGCTTGGTAAGGCAATTAGTCCACCTCATTTGTTAATGTTTACTTCCAAAATATCATTGTGTTTGGTTATTATTCAAAAAATATTATACCACATATTTTTAATAGTACAACTAATTTTCGATTGACATAACTAAATAATAATTATACAATGCTTGTTAGTGGACAGTGGATAGTGGATTGTGGATTGTGGAAAGTAACCGGTATGTAAAGATATAACGCCTAATCGGGCAGGGTCTACTATCTAACATCTAACATCTAGATTGGAAGGAATTGTGCTAAATATGGCAAATTGTCCAAATTGCGGATATAAGTTAAAACCTTGGAATATCAAGGCCGAATGCCCAAAATGCGAAGTCAATATTCCAAACTTTGATTGGATAAACAGACTTGAGCAGGATTCTATTATTGCCGAAGCCGCGAATGCTAAGATTAAGCAGACATTTATGAATTTGAAATATGCTTTTGTAGGCAGCAAGCTGAGAATTGCAAGGATTCCGATTTCCGTTTTGCCGCTTCTTACATTCTTCCTGCCGTTTTTTACAATTGATTTCAATCTGCCTTTTTTTGATAAAATCAAATCTTTCAATTTGTTAACCCTAATCAGCCAAGTGAAGAACTTTGACTTCGGCGCCATTTCAAACTACATCACCTCGCCGGTGCTTGGCGGAGCAACAGTCAGATTTTTGCTGGCAATCGCTTTCGTTTTCCTGAGCGTGCTTTCTCTTGTACCCGTGGGTCTTTTCTTTTTAATAAGAAACTATAAGAATCTGCACAGCAAAGCGCTTTTTATCTCCAACCTGATAGCCGGTTTTATGATGATTTCAAGCGCTGCTCTTTTCACCGGGTTTGCTAATTTGCAACAGGCAAGCACCGTAAACGCCTTCAGCGGCAAAGTCGGGTTCGGGCTAATCATCAGCATTGTCGCGTTCTTCGCTTCGTCAATCATCAACTTAGCGGTTGCCAAAAGCGAGGTAGTAATACCGGAACCGAAGGAAAAGAAGGAAGACGCAAAACCGGTTTAAACAATAACGGGTGCAAAAATAAAAATTCAAAATAATTTAAAGGGGCGGCAGAATATTGCCTCCCCTTTTTATAACAATTTTTCTATGAAATACCACCCGACTCCGGCTGCGCCCGCGCCCATCATGATATAAATCGGGTTTGGTTTGAAAATCCGCAGAATTAAAAAGCAGACCGCGAGAAATCCAATTGAGAGTAAATTAACATCAGCAAAGCTCTGGGGCAGTGTACCGCCAAAAAGCGCCAGTAAGAGAACGGTAAGGCTTGCGGAAGCTATCATCGCGACCACCGCCGGGCGGATACCGCTGAGAACTCCCTGAACACCTTTCAGGTTTTTATATTTCGCGTAGAAGTACCCAAGCGTTAACGCAATGATGCAGGATGGCAAAACAGAACCGGTGACAGCAATAGCTGCGCCCAACATGCCGGCGACTTTGATGCCGACAAAGGTAGCGGCGGCAGTCGCGATGGGACCCGGTGTAACTTGAGAAATGGTGACGACATCCGCAAATTGGGAAAGGTTAAGCCAATGATTCATGTCAACAACTTGATATTGAATTTGGGGCAGCGCCGCATAACCGCCGCCGAAACTGAAAAGACCGACTTGGAAGAAGCTCCAGAACAGTTTCAGGTAAATCACTTTGGCACACCCCCTTTATGCTTAGCTTTATAAAGTGCGGTGCCACCGCCTATCACGGCGCATACTAATAAAATCAGCAGAATACTCACCTTGAAGAAGTATGCCGCAACAAAGGCAATAATCATAATTACGACTGACAAAATGCTTTTTTCTTTGAATATGCTTTTCGTCATGGTGATAACAACATCAATCAGCACCGCTGCGATACCAATACGCATGCCAAGCATGGCAGCGTTGACAACAGGGTTTGACCGGAAATGGGCGTAAAGCAGAAATACAATGGATACGATAACAAAAATCGGCAATACGGTGCCTAAAACGGCAATCAACGCCCCTAAAACACCGGCCATACGGTAACCGACAAGGATCGAGGTGTTCACGGCAATCGGGCCGGGTGAAGCCTGTGCAATTGCCACAAAATCCAGCATTTCTTTTTCTTCAACCCATTTAAGCTTTTCAACGAACTTTTTATTCATTAACGGCACAATCACATAACCCCCGCCAAAAGTGAAAGCACTGATGGTAAAGGTTGAAAGAAAAAGCTCAAAATAGAATTTCGGTGTTTTTTTGACAGGTATCACCTCGGCATATTTTTATAATATTGTCTATTATAAACAGAATCGGTAAAAAATACAACCGTTCAAGCGATGTAAATCAATTGATAAACAACGCTTGAATAATTTCAGTCTATCATCTATAATGAAAAACGAATAAAAAATATATAGG
>CAYNMU010000070.1:0-1109 GCA_964398395.1 uncultured Eubacteriales bacterium | reverse complement strand
GCAACGGCTGTATTGGATTTTTCGCATGGAGTTATGACCGAAGCGCTGCCCTGCGGCAAAAAGCTGGGGCTTGACTGGGCACTGCAGCACCCGCAGGATTACCTCGATGTTTTGGCTGTAACCATTCCGCAGGTTTTGAAGGAGTCCGGCATTGACAGCGGTGATGTAATCGGCGTAGGCATTGATTTTACCGCCTGCACAATTTTGCCGACCCAAGCGGACGGAACACCACTTTGCTTTTTGGATGAATATAAATGCGAGCCCCATGCATATGTTAAACTTTGGAAGCATCACGCGGCACAGGCACAGGCGAATAAGCTGAATGCTGTTGCCGAGGAGCGTGGCGAGAAATGGCTGCAGAACTACGGCGGCAAGGTTTCCTCCGAATGGGCAATCCCAAAGATTTGGCAGCTTCTGGACGATGCACCCGAATTATACACAAAAATGGACAGATATATTGAAGCGGCTGACTGGATTGTTATGCAGCTCACGGGTGTTGAAACCCGCAATGCCTGCTGTGCAGGTTATAAGGCACTTTGGAACAAAAACACAGGCTTCCCCTCAAACGACTTTTTTAAGGCGCTTGACCCGAGGCTTGAAAATGTAATAGACGAAAAGTTCGGCAGAGATATTATGCCTTTGGGCGCGAAAGCCGGCGGCATAACCGCTGCCATGGCGAAAATCACCGGACTTAAAGAGGGAACCGCTGTTGCCGTTGGCGTTATTGATGCGCATATTTTTGTGCCCGCAGTCGGTATCAGCCGCGAAGGTGAAATGCTGGCGATTATGGGCACTTCCACCTGCCACATGATGATGAGCAAGGTTGAAAAGCAGGTGCAGGGCATTTGCGGTGTTGTAGCCGACGGCATTATGCCGGGGCTTTACGGTTATGAGGCTGGACAAGGCTGCGTCGGTGACCACTTCCAATGGTTTATTGATAACTGCCTGCCGAAAAAGTATTATGACGACGCCGCAAAAGAAGGCATCAGCATCCATAAATTATTACGCAAAAAATGCGAACAGCAGCGCCCGGGCGAAAGCGGCTTGCTCGCGCTCGATTAGATCGGAAGAGCACACGTCTGAACTCCAGTCACATTCAGAAATCTCGT
>CAYNMU010000069.1:0-10898 GCA_964398395.1 uncultured Eubacteriales bacterium | reverse complement strand
CGAGATTTCTGAATGTGACTGGAGTTCAGACGTGTGCTCTTCCGATCTCAAGGTTAATTCCGAGCGGGCTGTACAGTTCCGCAAGTGGGTGAACCGCATTGCCAAAGACTACACCATTCAAGGCTGGGCAATGGACAAGGAACGGCTGAGAAACGGCGGCTCGATACTGACGCAGGAATTTTTCGAGCACTTGCTTGAAGAAATCCGCGAGATACGGCTGTCCGAGCGGAGGTTTTATCAAAAGGTTACGGATATTTACTCGACTTCCCTTGACTACGACAAGAATGCGAAAACTACAAAAGAGTTCTTTGCCAAGGTGCAGAACAAGCTCCACTACGCCACCCATAAGCAGACGGCTGCGGAGGTTATTTATAACCGCGCCGACGCAGACAAAGAAAACATGGGGCTGACTACATGGGCAGGCGCACCGGGCGATAAAATCATAGTTTCCGATGTTTCCGTTGCGAAGAACTACCTTACGCAGGAAGAAATGCAAAGTCTGGAGCGCATTGTTTCCGCTTATCTGGATTTAGCGGAACGCCGCGCCTTGCGCCGAATTCCCATGACAATGGAGGACTGGGCGAAGCACCTTGACCTTATCCTGCAAGCGGATGGAAACGATTTGCTGACGAACGCCGGGAGCATCTCAGCGCAGATTGCGAAGGACCACGCCGAAAGTGAGTTTGAAAAATACCGCATTATTCAAGATAAGCTCTTTGCTTCCGACTATGACAGATATATTAATGAGCTTGAGCAGTTGCATAAACCGTAAGCCTGTCAAATATAAAACATTTACATACTCATCAAATTATGTTATCTTTATTGAAAACAAAATCATATGTAAGGGCAGGAGCAAATTGCTATGAAAAACGACAAAATGGAAGCAATAATCGAAATGGCATCAAAGGTTGTGCCAAGCGAAAGGCAGCTGAAATGGCAGGCACTTGAGTTTTATGCCTTTATGCATTTCGGGATCAATACCTTTACCAACTCCGAATGGGGTTCGGGCTACGAATCCCCGGAAGATTTCGAGCCTACAAAGCTTGATGCCAGGCAATGGGTTACAAGCATCAAAGCAGCAGGTATGAGAGGGCTAATCATAACAGCCAAACATCATGACGGCTTTTGCCTTTGGCCAAGCGCATACACCGACCACAGCGTTAAGTTCAGCCCCTGGAAGGGCGGGCATGGCGATGTGGTAAAGGAGGTTGCGGAAGCCTGCCGCGAATACGGCATTAAGTTTGGTGTATACCTTTCACCTTGGGATAAACACGACCCCCGCTACGGCGAAGGCGATGCGTATAATAAATATTTTAAAAATCAACTGACCGAGCTGCTGACACATTACGGGGATATCTTTTGCGTTTGGTTTGACGGTGCCTGCGGCGAAGGTAAAAAGGGCAAAAAGCAGGAATATGACTGGGAAGGCTATTACGAGATTATCCGTGAACTGCAGCCCGACGCGGTTATCAACATCTGCGGCCCGGACGTGCGCTGGTGCGGCAACGAGGCAGGCGTTTGCAGAAAATCCGAGTGGAGCGTTGTCCCCTATTATTACAGCGAGCATGAGGTCATCGCTTCGGCATCTCAAAAAGTAGACGGCAAAGTGCCGAAAAAAATCAACTTCACTGAACTTGATATCGGCAGCCGCAAGGCTATTAAAGATGCCGGCCGTTTGATTTGGTACCCTGCGGAGGTAGATGTATCTATCCGCAAGGGCTGGTTTTACCACGGCAGTGACGATATCACAGTAAAGCCGCTTTCTAAACTTTTGGATTTTTATTACAATTCAGTTGGTGCTAATTCTTCATTATTGCTGAATATTCCGCCAAACAAAGAAGGGCTGATTGCCGAGAGAGATGCAGATATGCTTGCCGCAATGGGCGCACAGCTCTCAATCGATTTTAACGAAAACCTGGCGGAAGGCTCTGTCATGTCCGCTTCAAGCTGCCTTGACGAGGCCCACAATGCACAAATGGCACTGAGCAAAAACCCCGATGAATATTGGCATTCGGGCATGAATCCGGATAAACCGAGCTTAATTATTGATTTGGGCGACGACTACGATATTAACAAGGTTGTTTTGGGCGAGCATATACGCACTGGGCAGCAGATTGAAAGCTTTAAGCTCTATGGTGAGGTTGAAGGCAAATGGAAGCAGCTTGCGGAAGCAACGGTTATTGGCCACAAGCGCATCTGCCGCTTTGAGGAATTGAGGGTACAGCGCATTAAGCTTGAGATCGAAAGCACTCGCTGTTTCGCAACTATCTCTATGTTTGAGACATACTAACAGCTAAATTCAGAGTCGAAGCTAAAATCAGCTCCGACTCTTTTTTATTCAATAATTTCAAAGCGTTTGACTTTTTTGCCCTCAAACTCCACTGTTTCGTTCCACATTTTCGCCGGGCGCACCCAATAGCCCATATCGCCGTAAAGCGCTCTGTAAACAACCATATCTTCCAGCGTTTCGGAGTGTTTGGCAACAAAGATGACCTCGTATTCCCTGCCCTTAAAATGACGGTATCTCCCCGCTTTTATATCTTCCAATATAATTATCATCCCTTCATAACTCTGAATTCACACGCAAGGGTCGTTCCAATGCAGCAACTCAAGAAAAAACCATAATCGAAGATGTCATTCTGAACGCAGTGAAGAATCTTTCTTATAATTAAGCGATTAAGATCCTTCGTCGTGCGCTCCTCAGGATGACACACTCATACACTTAACTTGCTTTCATTTGGAGCCTACCGCTCACTAACCACTCGCCATTTCCTATTGATAATTATATATTACTGTGCTAGTATTGTAAATACAATTAACAATGGTTAAAGAGGTGTTTTTATGGTTATATCTTTACCCCCTCAGGTCGAAACGGTAATAAACATTCTTGCCGAAGCAGGATTTAAAACATATGTTGTCGGCGGGTGCGTGCGGGACTGCATAATGGGAATTACTCCGCTTGATTGGGATATTGCAACGGAGGCTAAACCTGCCGAAATTGCAAAGACTTTCATCAAAAACAAAGTGATTGAGACCGGAATCAAACACGGTACGCTGACTGTGGTTTTGGACGGGCTTTCAATGGAGATAACCACATTCCGGATTGACGGCGAATACACCGATAACCGTAGACCGGACTCAGTTGAGTTTACCTCCGACTTGATGCTTGATTTAAGCCGCAGGGATTTTACAATGAATGCCCTTGCCTACTCACCCGAGGAAGGCGTTGTTGACGGCTTTGGCGGTGCGGAGGATATTAAAAACAAAATTGTCCGCTGTGTAGGCAATGCAGATATTCGTTTTGGCGAAGATGCTTTACGGATAATCCGCGGGTTAAGATTTGCAAGCGTACTGGATTTTGAAATTGAGGAAGCCACCGCTGACAGCATCATTTCAAACTGCCATTTGCTTAAAAAAATAGCGGCGGAGCGAATTCAAAAAGAGCTAATCAAGCTGATTTGCGGAACGGCGGTTGAGCGAATTCTTTTGGATTACAGAGAAGTTCTGTTTCAGATTATTCCGGAGCTTGAGGTTACAAACAATTTTGACCAGTGCGATGATAAAAAGCATATTTTCGATGTCTATGGCCACATCGCGCACAGCGTTTCCATCATAAAAAACGAGCCGGAGCTGCGCATGACCATGCTGCTGCATGACAGCGGCAAACCGGCGTGTTTTACGCTTGACGAAAAAGGAATAGGCTGCTTTCACGGCCACGCGGCGGCGGGCGAAGAAATTGCCCGCAAGGTGCTGCAGGACTTGAAGTTCAGCAAAAAGTTTACGGAAGAGGTTACCCAACTGATTCACTATCACGACATACCGGTTTTTGAAAACCCAAAAGCGCTGAAAAAGTGGCTGGGCAAACTTGGCGAACAGCTTTTCAGAAAATTTTTGCTGGTCAAACGGGCTGATTTGCTCTCACTTTCGCCTTCTATGTTTGACCGTGTTGCCCTTGTTGACGAGCTGGAAGTTCGAATGAATCATCTGCTGGAAGATGGTTTTTGCCTTTCAGTGCAGGATTTAAAGGTGAACGGAACCGATTTAATAAACATTGGTATGCCCGCAGGGATAGCGGTTGGCGCAATGCTGGAACGTTTATTTGACGAGGTTGTTGAAGATAAGATTAAAAATGACAGAAGCGATTTGCTTGAAGCTGCAAAAGGATTCATCGGCACAAAAAAATAAAAAATCGTCATAAAACACTTCACCCCGAGTTATGGTTTATCCATATCCCGGGGTGCTTTTTTATGCTATTTCGAACAAATTATTGAGCCAATCGACGCACATACTGAACCATGGTGTTGCGAATTTGTTTGCCTCGCGTGAGCTTTTGGTTGAGCATACAACGGGGTTTGCCAGTGAAAAACCGTGATAGCCTTTTTCAAAAACATGCATTTCAAAGCGTACCTTCGCTTTATCCAAGGCAGTCGCGAATGACAGCGAATTTTCAATCGGCACTACGGTATCCGCAGAGCTTGCAAAGATGAAGGTCGGCGGTGTTTTAGCGTCAACATATTCATCCAAAGACGGCACCGGTTCAGCCAGGATTTCGCTCATGGATGAAAGAATACATGCATAGCCGAGTATCGCGGCATTCGGCCTAACTCTGCCCATTGTTGCAAGCGCCGCCGCAAGATGTCCGCCTGCAGAAAAGCCGATAACGGCTATTTTGTTGCTGTCAATCGCCCATTTTTCAGCGTTTGCTCTGATGAGTTCAAGCGCCGCCTCGGCATCCTCCAACGGACGTGGAAAGGCAGCCTTGCCCTTGCCAATGGAATATCGCAGCACAAAAGCGTTGTAACCCTGCGCCAAAAAAGCCATCGCAATGGGCTCCGCTTCCCTGTCGGAGCAATAACTATAGCCGCCGCCCGGGCAAACCAAAACAGCGGGGCGAATTTTTAGGTTTGGCATTTCTTCGGAGGTATCCAAAATGTAGGTGGTTAGGGTGATATCGCTGCCGTTTGGCAGTGTGAACAGTTCTGTTTTCATTATGGATAGCTCCTTCATTACTTTTGTTCGCATAAAGTTTTTAAAGATTGAAAACAGCTGAATATTCTTAGGCTCCTTTTTCAAAGGAGCTGTCGCCGCACGGCGACTGAGGATTTAATCACCCGTCGGGCTACGCCCGCCACCCTCTTTGGAAAAGAGGGCTTAATCAGTTTAATACTTAACCTTGAGTGTCTTGATTTCAAATGGTCTGAATTGGAGCGGAACGACACAGGGATCCCCTACTATTGCCTCAATCGATTCTTCGAGCATGTTGGTTATTTCGACTGATTTTGCACCGTCAAAGAGTTTTACGCCTGTGCGGGTGTAGGCGCCCTCGGCATCATATAGTCTTACGATAAACGCGCGCTCGTTATCCTCGCACGGTTTAATGGACTCGACAATGATGTTGTCAGCTTCAACCGAAATTAGCTGCATTGTTTTGTAATCGCCGACTGAAACGACCGGCGGGACATTCAGCTCATAGGCAGGCTTAATAACGCTGTTAACGCCGAATCCACTGTTATGAGGCAGGAAGGAGTAGACACAGCGGTGCATGCCCTTATCCCCTCTGAAGTCCGGCCTGTTGCCGCCCTTGTGCAGGGAAAGGCGCATTTTGCCGCCTTCGAGGGATATGGCATACTTGCAGTCGTTCAAGATTGCGATGCCGTAGCGGGCCTCTGAAAGGTCTGTATACTTATGGTTAAGCACTTCAAACTTTGCTTTTTCAAGGCTGTTGTTGCGGGTTGTCGGGCGCTTAACAAAACCAAACTGAACCTCACAGCGGGCGAAGTCCTGCATAATGCTTGTGTCAAAAGCGGCCTTCATAAAGCGGTGGTCATCCTGCCAATTCATAATGGTATCGAAGCGAACCTCGGCTGTGTCGGCAAAGAAGAACATATCCTGTGTGATGGATGTTTTTTCCGTTACTTGATACTTACTGCGCAATACGAGTGCCACCTCACCCTGCGAATAAATCTCGCGGCTGATGAGTTTAGCGCAGTCTTTAAATTTACATTCGATATCCGCGTCCAAATCCCAGTTGTCCCATGCCTTCGGCACATCCTCGGCAACAAGGAAGGTATTCAGCGCAAAGCCTTCGCCGCAGAGTTCTCTGTTTAAACGAGTGTCAATAAAGGAGGAAATATACCCTCTGTCGTCAAATTCCACCTTTGCGAACGGTGTCGTCAGGCAGTTGCCGCAAAGTGCAAACGCCGAGCGGTTGTTCACGGTGCCCCTGACAAGATTTAATGTCACGGATGAAAACGCGGGGATTTTAACGCCGCTGACAATCAGCTTCATCTTGCCGTCCAGGTCGGTGTAGGGCTGCTGTTTGTAATTGCCCTCAACAATACAATCTCTTATATAATCGATAAACACAGGCGATGTTCTTTCAAATGAAAGTGTGTTTGTAAGCGTAACGCTCTGCGCCTCTGAAGAAGCGGTCATTTCGGCAATGAGTTTTGCAGAGGTTTCTATTATCTCGGTGGTCTCTTTATTGGACTGGATATGTGCTTTGGGGATGCAGGTGCCGGGTAAAATATCATGGAACTGGTTAATGAGCATCAGTCTATAGAGCGGCTCTACAGCAGTGCTTGCGGCAATCTCTCCTGCTTTGACAGCTTCATTAACCGTGAAGAATTCCAAATCGCGCAGACTCAGTTCCGCCTTGCGGTTGTTGCGCTTAATAATATGCTGATTGGTAAGCGTGCCTCTGTGGAGTTCAAGGTAAAGCTCGCCCGTGAAAGTGTTCGGGTTAACAGCGGTTTCTTCGATTAACTTCATGGCATCGCTGACGAGCATGTGCTCGGCTTTCGGCACACCATTCAAATCTTTGCAGCGTTTTGCCAATTCAATCATTTCAAATTGCGGGCCGCCGCCGCCGTCGCCAAAGCCATAGGCTACTATTCGTTTGTCGGTCACGGTTGTTTCTCTGATTGTTCCGCCGTAGCCGTCTTTAAGCTGGCTTGAGAGTGTTGCGGCATCCGGGAAACAATGAGTAGTGTTGAAATGAGCGAAAACCTTTGTGCCGTCAAGACCTTGCCAATAGAAGGTGTCGAACGGGAAAGGATTAGTGTCGTTCCAGCCGATTTTGGTGGTCAGGAAATAGTCCACGCCGCAGCTTTTCATAATCTGCGGAATAGCTGCGCTGTAACCGAAAGTATCCGGCAGCCAGAAGCAATCAGAGGTATAGTTAAAATGTTTGCGTGTAAACCTTTGCCCCCAAAGGAATTGCCTTACCATCGATTCGCCCGAGGTTATATTACAGTCGCACTCAACCCATACACCGCCATTCGGCTCATATCTGCCCTCGGCTACAAGTTCTTTTAGCCGTTCAAATAATTTAGGGTAATGGGTCAATATCATATCGCCATGGCAGGCGGAGCTTTGAATAAATTTATATTCCGGATACTGCTCCATCAGGCTTACCTGATTTGAATAGGTACGCGCACACTTTTTGATTGTTTCATCAATGTGCCACAGCCAAGCGGTATCCATGTGCGAATGACCGATAACGGCGGCAAAAGGAGCGTCGGAAGCATTTTTCTCAGTAAGCACAGCTTTCATGAAAGGCCTTGCTTCGTGTACGGCATTAATGAAGGTCTGCCGGTCGGTATCCTCCACCGAATAATATAAAATCTCGTGCATTTTATATAACGCATTGACTGCCTCGGCGCGGCGATAGCTGTCCTTCGGCAGAGTTTCGACAAGCTGGTTGAGCGTTACAAAGTCAAAATAAAACTCCTGAATATCCTCATTCTTCATGCAGATATCAATGCCGTTATACACAAAATCATAATCAAGCAACGGCTCTTCTTCAAGGGGCATACAGCCCTTATACGCGTGGCCGGCATAGTATTCAACAGCGATGTCAATTACTTCGCCCGCTTTTGGTGCCTTTTTAAGCAGGTCACAATAATGGTTGCCGTGGCCGGTGAAAACAATTTTAGTGGAAAACGTACCAAACGGCACGCCGTTGACCCAAACAAGCGCTTCATAGCCCTGAATGTGCGGGCGAATATAAAGATTTTGACCGGCAAGCTCGGGGGAAACGGTAATCTTTGATGTAAACCAGCAATACGCACCCTCGCCGCCCCAGTGCCAGCCCTTTTCGACCGGAGCAAAAAGAGAAGCGTCGGGAATGTCATGGTATTGTTCGGTTGTTTTGAATGCCGCGCAGTTTATTTCGCCAATTTTTTCGAAAATGAACGGTTCAATAATTGATTCGAATCTTTTTAGTTTGCCAAGCATACGCTCGATTTGTTTTTCTGCAAGCATTGTTATCATTCCTTTATAAGTGATTAGTGGTTAGAAAATCCCCCTCCGGCTACTGCCGGTTTCCCCCTTTAACAAGGGGGGCATGGAGCTATTTCGACTTGCCGTGGGAGTCTACAGCACAACTTCCTTGCCGGTTTCTGCCGACTCATAGATTCCTGTCAGTATTTTTATCATGTTAACACCCTGCTCAATTTTATAAACAGGTTCGGTTCCTTTTGTGATAACATCAACAAAATGGTTGATATTTGCTTCATGCCCATTCATGGTATTCATTATGCCGGAATGGTATTTTTTAGCCCTCGCATTATATTTTATCTGATCTAATTTAGTATTCTTCTTTTCGTCATAAATATTAATCATGCCGCTCTTCCATTCGAGCCCTTTTTTTGTACCTCTAAGCTCAACAAAAGTGCCTTCCCTTTTAATATTAGAAGCCCAGCTGAATTCAATCTGCAAACTCGCGCCGTTATCGAATTTAATGAAACCTATGGCTAAATCCTCAACATCAAAGATACCATCTTCTTTTGCTTCACCAAAATCAGCATGAACGGAATCGGCTTTATCATCACTGTTCGCAAATTTGCTGTAAGTGCAACCCGATACGGAAACTGCTTTTGGGTTACCCATCAAATAAATTGCAAGGTCAATCATATGAACGCCTAAATCAATTAATGGTCCGCCGCCCGAAAGCTCTTTTGTTGTAAACCAGCCGCCTTTGCCGGGAATCCCTCTTTTTCTTATCCAGCCGCATCTGCCTGCATAGATTTCGCCGGCTTCTCCGCTTGAAGCAATATGCTTTAAATATTGAGATCCCATTGTATAGCGGTTATTTCTGATGACCATCAGCCTTTTACCCGACGCTTTTTCCGCATCCTGCATTTTGATTACATCCTCAACGCTTACAGAATCGGGTTTTTCGCATAATACATTCACGCCATGGCTTAACCCGTAACAGGCAACCGGGCTGTGCAAATAGTTTGGTGTGCACACATCAACAATATCGAGTTTTTCGCTGTCAATCATTTCCGTGTAGCTTTCATAGCATTTAATATCGGGTGAAAAAATCGTCTTTGCTTTTTCCAGCTTTTCCGGATTAATGTCACACACCGCGACCACAGAAACATTTGACATCTTTTTCCACACAGGAATGTGTGCCCCTTGAGCAATACCGCCAACGCCTACTATGCCGACTCTTAACATATTTTTTCCTCCTATTAAAGCCCGATAGGGCAAATTTGATATAATACTTATTTGACTCTCCTATTTAATAGATCTGTCACCGTAGATGACTGAGAGGTTTTTCTTCCCGTTGCTGAATGGACAGACAGAAATACATATTCCGCACACAGCGCCGCGGCCGATGTTGTTGAAAGCTGTTTTCATGTATTCACTGCATTTTCCCGGCAAAAAGAGTTCCTCTCGCGGGGTATTGAGCGTCCACTCCTTGCCTGTAATAGCTTTTGCGGGACAAGCGAGGGTGCAAAGATTACAATTTTTACAGGGGGAAGTGGTAGTGGTTGGTTCTGTTTCAAACGGGCAATCGGTTACCAATGTACCCATACGCACCCGTGCGCCATAAGTATTGTGCAAAAACAATGAATTTTTACCTACGCTGCCAAGCCCTGCCAAACAGGCGACTTTTTTGTGTGAATACCTTGCGTTAAAGTTCCAACCCCTGTCGTTAATGCTTTGAGATGCTGCAACAGGAATATATTTGTACCCTGCTTTTTCCAAAAATATACCTGCATCGAGCAGAATTCGGTCAATAAAAGCATTGACGCTTCGATAATGATAAAAATATGTATGGGTCGGCGCGATATCAATTTCTTCAATGACTGCATCGGAGAGCTTAACGACAACGCTGACGGCATATTGCAAATCCCCAAAGTCACCGTCGACAATACGGGCAAAGCCGACATCTGTGACGCCAAGATTCAGCAAAAACTGTTTTAAATCGTTTTGAATAGAAATGATGCTCACCCACAATCAAGTGTTTAATTATTGACAGTTATTGTTAAATAGCCGCCGGTTTCACCTGCAAGAACACCATTGGAATTATAGGCTTGTACCTTATAAACACAATCATATTTACCCTTTTTAAGCTTGGTTTTTAATTTATCCTTAAAAATATACTCACCGGGTTTTAAAGTGGGTGAGGTGTATATAAGCTTGCTGTCCATCGTATAAAAGCTGAATTGCATGTCAAATTCGCAGGCTTTCGGGTCTTCAAGCATGATGTCGCCTTGTTTATAGCCGTCTTCAAAGGTTACCGTCTTATTAAGCCTGTATTTAACCTCGCCCTTAGGAATATTCTTAACATCATTAAGACCATCGGTTATTGGAATTGAGCCTACCTTGACTTCGCCTCTCGGCACAAACATTCCGCCAACCATGCTAAAAACCCCAACCTGTACCAAGATGACGGCAAGCAAAATCATCGCAATGCAAGCCGTCATTGAAATTATTAATATTTTTTTCTTATTTTGCGGTTTTTTACTGCTTTGTTGCTTGCTCTGTGGTCTGTTCAAGTCCAATCACCAGCTTCAATTTCATGTGCTGCACTCCGATTTTCTCAAAGGTTTTTTGGTTATAAGCCGCTACAATTACCATCAGGTCATATGTTCCGTAGTCCA
>CAYNMU010000068.1:0-11256 GCA_964398395.1 uncultured Eubacteriales bacterium | reverse complement strand
ATGATCGTAATCAGTAACGGAGGCTTGTCCTCAAGTCCGTAAATGAGGTTGGAGGGTTTTTTGGGCATATTTTCAGTAATTGATATAAAACTTCAAAACCACAGATTGTAAATGTACATGAAAAACGCGCACGGTTTCACACCGACGGATGTACACAAAAATACAATTTTTTATGTGAAATATGATGGTTAAATAAACGGCATTGTGGTAGAGTATAGCACCCTTACTACCTCCATCCGGACCATAGGAACAGCCTTATTTTCAGAATAAGCGGAGGCAATGGCAATAGAAAGCACCGGGAGGCAAAAAGTGCTGTAAAAGACGCCCGGCGGTTGAAATGATAAAACACTAATAATAACAAAAGTTTTCCTGAAATTTGATACAGATCAACTTGTGTTGCATCTGAAACAGATGATGATGTTATCTCTCAGGTATTGGGTTATGGTATACCAATATTATGATAATACCGGATACCGCCATCAATAATCATCTCAAAAACAAGTACCTTCACTCCATCAAGAAATTTATTTTTGATTTCGCTGCAATAAAATCATTCCAATCCGTCTATATCATCATGGAAAAGGAACTTCAAAAAAAGTCATTAGATAGGTTCTTCCGAAATGAATACCAGAAGCTGGTCAATTTCGTAAGGAAAAACCTTGATGAACGCTATTATGAAGATTCTCCGGAAGACATCATACAGGACGTCGCACTGGGTTTGATTGACAAACTTGATCTTGACACCCAAATCGGGAATCTTACCGGTTACATCTACCGATCGGTAAAGAACAAGATTATCGATTACCAGAAGAAAAAAAAACGTACTGTTTCGATTGAAAACTTTACGGACAGAAAAAACGAGAATTATTTACTTAATACGGTAACAGATGAAACATTAGCAGAAGAAAGCGATTACGCGAACATAGAGCCGGAAATATTGCAACAGGCTATCGCACAACTGCGACCTGATGAACAAGCGGTAATCATTGCGACTGAATTTGAACAGCGTTCCTATCAAGAATTATCCGAGGAATGGGATGTTCCGATAGGGACAATACTTTCACGCAAACACCGGTCTCTTTCAAAATTACACAAGATATTATTTAACAATCAAAATTGAAAATCATGGAAACAATTGAAAATAAATATGAAAAAAGCCATTGCTGTGGTGGAAAGAAACACCGCATCGGATGGATAATATTGGGAGTCATCGGATTTACTGCGTTCGCATTCCTTTTTGGTGCGGTCGTTATGTGGCTCTGGAACTGGTTGATGCCGGTTATTTTCCACCTTGGTGTTATTACCTATTGGCAGGCTGTTGGTCTGGCCATACTTGGCAGACTTCTTTTCGGAAGTTTACATCATGGGGGTCCTCACAGTCGGGGACGACACAATTTTGGACCATGGAAACACAGGTATCACATGAGTGATGGTAATAATTGTAAAGATTATTATCATGGTTCAAAATGGAGCCATTATGACCAGTATTGGAATGAAGAGGGAGAAAAATCGTTCAATGATTATTTGAAACGTAAAGGTGAGAATCCGGTGAAGGAGTAAAATCTTATAAACTCATCTGTTGGATAGGAAGAAAGGGGGCAAGTTGTCCTCTTTTTCCTTTTTTATTCATCAATTACACAATTGTTACGTTATAAACATCACTTTTGTTCCGTTTGATTCCCCGGATTTCAAATCCCTCTGATTCAGGAATATCTTCCAGGTAGATGGATGGAATCTGTGGAGTAAGGATTTTTTTCAGTGGTGGAATAAATTAAGTTGACTTTTTACAAATTAACATAATACCTTTGATAAACCAATTCTGAATATGGTACATTTTCTTCTATAAATCCGGTTGCTTTGTTTTTCAAGTCAATACAGACTAACATCTCCGAAAAATCCCAAAATAGCTGTTATTGCTTTTTATGTGGTGCGTGTATGAACCTAAGTTATTATGTATGTTTGAAATGACGAAAAAGTGTCATTTATGTGTTTCTGTTTATTGTTCTGATGAAATTTCTCAAAAGATAAAAAGCATGTTGAATAAATGAAAAAATATTGCCTCACTTTATTGTCCGTTACATTACTGTTTTGCGGAGTATCATTTTCGCAGACGAAATCAACTGCCCGATTTATCATTGGAAAAACTTCTGTTGGATTCGAATCTGAAATCAATGATTTCCTGAAGCAAGATTCAGTGTCCTTCCCGCCTTCAGGTGTTTACTTGTTTACGGGTAGTTCGACCATCCGAAAATGGGATAATTTAAAAGACGATTTTGATGAAATAACCGTCATTCAACGTGGTTTTGGTGGTTCAACCATGAAAGCCCTCAATTATTATATCAATGATATCGTTTTACCTTATAAACCAGGAACCATAGTGGTTTACGAAGGTGATAACGATTTAGCACAGGGTATAAATTCAAAGGAATTCATCATCCTTTGCGACACCTTCATCAGTCAAGTTCACCGGAAATTGCCTAAAACGATAATTTATTTCTTGTCTGTAAAACCCTCTTTTGCCCGGAAACAACAGTTACCTTTGCAAAACGAAGTAAACCGGCAATTGAAAAAACTGACCAAAAAAAGAAAGAAAACGAGTTTTATCGATATACGTCCATTGATGTACGATAAGAAAGGGGTACTTCGTGAGGATTTTTTCGAATCAGATTCTCTCCATGTCAACAGTTATTGTTATCGAGTCTGGGCGAGTTATATGAAAACCAAAATGGGTATCTGCAAATAGTTTCTATTAATTCTGTGTTGTATTTCTTTCACATTGATAACACTTCCCATTATGAACGCAAATCGGGTTCCCACACTGGGGACAAACCCATCGGGTGTTTTCGATCTCTATAAACCGATCTAAACCCAAGTCCCTGATTCCGTTGAGATTTTCAATCATGCTCATGGAATACTTTGTCCGATATCTTTTGTCAAGTTGTTTCAACCGCCTGCACGGATATTTCTTACACGCAAAACAAAACTTTGAACCCTCAGGTCTTTCTGTACAGTTCTTTATTTTGCACACAGAGCAATGATTGACTTTGGGGGGTGATTCAATGTTGCAGCCGACACATCTTTTCCTTTTTCGGAGATATGCCATGCAGATGCCGCAATTCATCCCGCAGGTGGCGATCAGAATTGATGGAATGTTGGTTTTTGTACCCACGTTATTTTAATATAGCCTCGAAATAATACAATATCGTCCCATCAGGATCATTAAAATACAAGTAATTACCCTGTTTTTCCTTCGTAAATTTATATGGAATATTGTTCATTTCCAGAAAACTTTTTGCTTCCGTTATTGAATCTACCATAAACCCTATTGAAACGTTTCCGGAATTGAATTTTTTTTCTTCACTGGGGCGTAATCCCAAGGTAATCCCTTCCGTTTTCAATTTGGCATAAAGGTTTTCTCTACGATAATTCAGGATCAGACCTATTGATTCATAAAATCTGATTGATTCATCAAGGTTTTTAACCAGGACTGTCACATTGGTTTCTATTATTGTTAGCATATATGATTGTTTAACAAGGAGATATTCTTTTAAATTCTTAATAGATAATGAGTCAAAACTCAATCTTATCCCGATTACAATACCAGTAATGGCTGTTTTCACCAATACAGCAGCCACATACCTTTATAACTTTTCGTCAGGAAAGTTTTTAACGCTGGTTCACTTCCTTTTTAATTACATGATTCCGTTGATAGGTTTTAAATACCACTGAATTCCTCCTGCAAATAATTGTGGCATTTTTGTTTGGACTCTTTTATTTTGTTTTGATGTGGAATGATTTAGTCTGTTTGATGATATTCAATCATTTCAGTAATTTATACAGGTAGATTTTAATTTTCATGATCACTCTATTTTATGCAACCACAAGATAAACCTTAACTTTTCACCCATTGTTAGCGATCCCTGAGGGATATTGTCAAAGAAATCCCGCAAGAATGATTTATAATCCTTGTGGATAAAAAGTGGAGAATATCGAAGCCAAAGAGGATGGTCGGTAAATTCTTTCCAGAATGCTTCGAAGGATTCGTATTCAAATTCATCGTTACGCCTGACTTCCTGATCACTTTCATCAAATTCCATGGATGAATAGCGGTTGACGAACCGTTCTTTACCATTTTCTGTGATCCTGAACAATTTCGATCCAAATCCGTCTAAGCTCCAACTAAAAATATGTTTTTCCATTTTCTCACCATTAATCTATCTGAATTGTCTTAATCTGTTTGCTAATGAATTCAGAAGCGGTTAACACTTCGGTAGTGATTCCAACTCTCTCATAGGTTCTTTGCGCCTTATATTGGCATTTGTCATCATTGGATCTCCGAATTTGTTTTCATAATGGCCAAACATGTATAGGTGGGAATTAGTCCAGCCTAAGGTAATCTGGATAATGTGATGGAGTTTGTTTAACGAATAAGATTCGGGCAGTTGAATGGTTCGCCAGATGGCAGGTGTAATATCGTCAATAGTGATTTTAAGCTGGTACATTGTATTCTGGATTCATTTTCAAAGGTATTGAAGTAATACATTATCCAGACAATGATTTGAAAGGAATCAGTTATTTGGAATTGTTCCACGTTAAGAGAGGTGTCCGGAGATTGTTTATTCTTACTATATTGCACTGAATAATTTTTGACCCAGCCATGATAAAAATCACCACCGAAAACCTGACCAAAATTGGTCTTTCAATCCTGCTGTTAATATGCCTGTTCAACATGCCTTATGGTTATTACCAGCTTGTAAGATTCATTGCTGTAGTTGGGTTTGCCATCCTTGCATACTACGAATATGAAAGGAAAAACATCCCGCTGGTCATAGTGTTTTTGGGATTGGCAGTGCTTTTCCAGCCTCTGGCAACCATTCCACTGGGCAGGCAGGTGTGGATCATTGTTGATGTGGTTGTGGCGGTGCGGTTGGTTGGATCGGGTTTTATGCAGAAAACCAAATCGGATTAATATTTAAACAATTGTGGTAAAGGTATAAGCAGTTAATCGCAAATTGGTTTATTAATATTCTGATTTATCTGATAAAATTTGTGATAACCTTCGTTTCGGGTATTGGCGGTTGAATAGTACCTGATGTAGCTTCTTTCATTTTCAACAGCCAGGCCATGTTTTTACCCAAAACACGCATAACTTGTACACCTTCTCCGTCTTGGGAAACCTCATTGGGTGTTCTGCCATGAATGACATTCCAATAACTGGATGTGGCAACTATCATCTCAGCGTTTGTCAGATAATGGTATAAACAATCCAAGGTAGCGGAACCACCAGTCCGTCTGAGAGCAACCACTGCTGCTGTAACTTTATGACGGAACAGGCTTCCATTTGCCCTTGAAACATAAAATAACCTGTCCAAAAAACATTTCATCGTACCAGCAACGCCTGAGCAATGAACTGGAGATCCAAGGATGATACCATCAGCTGCTTTAACCATTTGAATCCATTGATTCAGACCATCGGCTCCAAGGCTGCATTTTTCATCTCTGTTTTCAGCGCATTTACCACATGCCGTGCAACCATGAATCAGTTTATGTCCGACATGCAGAATCTCAAACTCAATACCACTTGCAAGAAGTTCATCACCAACCATTTTCAAGGCATGATAGGTGTTCCCTTCTTTTTTGGGACTTCCGTTTATTGCTATAACTTTCATTAGATGATATTTTTTAGTTTTTGTCTATCAGTTAACCAATTAAATAATGACCACACTGTACACATCACTCTTATTCCTCTTAATATTTTGAATGAAGAACCCACCCGCTTGCGGAATATCTTCCAGTAAATCAAAGAACTCACATGATTTGGGTAGGGGCGTAAAAATCAGGGTGAATCGGTAAGTTTTCCCTTCTGGTACATAAGTCCATTCAGGAGCAATGGAAATATTTTCAGCATGGTGCATCGCACTGCGGTCACCTGAGGCTTTGTCAATCAGAAAGGTGGATTTCCAGATTCTGACACCTCCATCTATTTCAGCATTGTAGGTGCAATGCACGATCACAGCCTTTTCCTCATGAATCTGGCTGAGAATTTCTTCCTTCAATTTGTCATCAAACTTGACGGCTGGTACTGCCGTAGTTGTTTCCACGTGCTCTTCGGTTTCGATGTTATATGTTGGGGTAAAGTTTGACATAGGGCAAATTTACGAAAATTGCTTTGATCCTCTTTGAGATGTTATTGCAAATTCTAAATTCTTGTAACAATTGAACGCTTCAATTCAATACCTTTGAATTTCATTAGGGTGGAAATGAAAAAAAAACTATCAAGGATGGATTCAACTCTAAGGATGGTAGTTTTTTCATGGAATTTGTCAGAGAATGTGAACAGGATTTTTATTATAGATTTTCTCCGTTTTTCTCAAATTAGCTGCTTGCAAATGCTTCTACAATGGCATAGGTGCAAAACTGTTTCAATACTGAACCCGATAATGATTTGGGGATGGAACTAATAAATGGCGAAATTAATCTTGACATTAATCTGGAACTTGGTAAGCACAGTAAAAAGAAACGATTTATGCACTGGGGTCGATGAATGATGAAGATGAACCATTATTTTTCGTTAGGGATGACGACATGGTTAATGGGATGATAATTCTTAAATACCTTCCATAGTGATGAAGATGAGGTTAGCCCTGTAATTCCTATGGACGCTGAGAAAATAAAGCTACTATAACACACTTGTGGATGGATAGAGTTATCCTTTAAAATTTCACCAGCAAAGCCAATATCCCAAGAGAGATCAAAACCATTCCTGTAGTAGCTTTTTCATGATTCTCCAGGAATTTTGATTTGAATGTCCTGGCACTTTTCATTCCGAAGTAAACAAGAATGAGCATGACCAATACTGTTATTATCAGGTAGACTAATGAAACAATAAATATCCCGATCCAGCCGATTGTACCAGCCTGAAAGTAGTAGGCTTCGATTTCGACACAAGGGGTAAGGAACATGGCAATGCTCAGTGATGTAAGTATTGCAACACATCTTGATTTCGCCTGAACAAGCTCAGGTACCACAGCTTTCATTTCATGATGGTGGTGATGATGGCGAAAATCAAGGATAACATAGATCACGCCTAAACCGATCAATATTGATGGGGCAATTGTTTCTGATATTACCGAGTAACCGGATGAGAGTTTATAGCCAATAAGACCAACCACAATCCCGATAATGATGGTACTTAGCGTGTGTGCAAACCCAGTGATGATCGTTGCCAGCAAGGTCTGATTTTGCGTCCATTTCTCAGTTTTTCCAACTGCAATCAATGGCAACCAATGGTTGGGGATCAATGCATGGATTGTGCTTAGAATAAGGCTTCCAATAAATATCTGATACATATACTTACACCGGTTATAAACTAATGTTTGATAGTTGATAGGTTGATAAGTTTAGATTTTATTGGTATCCAGATTTCTTCTTCTGAAGTCGGGTCTTCATTCTTGTATTTTTCGTCTAAAATTTCAAAATGCGGTCTGTCATGGATCGCCCAGTTATTAAAACTGCATCAAATTGGTTGTTAAAAGTCAAGGAACGCATGTCGCACCGGGAAAATCGGTCTGATTGAATTTCGGAACGTGCAATGTCCAGCATTTCGTTTTAAAATCGCATCATAGAAACCAAATTCTTTATCGTAATCAAAGATGTGCCGGTACATCTCATGGTAAATATTCGCCAGTGTTGAATATAGTTGAGTCATTTCACGTTCAGATTATTTTATTCCATGAATAATTCCATTGTGAGAAAGTCAATCGGTTTTATATACATTCCGACTGTCACGGTATCCGGAATCAGTACTCTGGGATTTGGTTTTTCTATCCCATAAGTATGCGATGAAAATAAATAACAAATTAGCTGTTAGGACGATAGAAGTCCTCGCGGCATAATGTTCCCTGAAGATCGGTGGTTCCTCGGCAAATACCATCCCTGTAAAAGCACTAATCATTAAAACCAACAGAAGATAAGCGTAAAGGTTCTTTTTCATGAAAAGCCAGCCAGTCAAAACAATTGCTATTTCAATGATGTATGTCAGCATCGGATAATGCCACAGACCCAGTCCGACTTTAACAATGCCAAAGAAAAGACTAAGGTCAGGTGTGTGGACGATCAAATCGATGACCCAATGTGATAGAACACATAATCCTAAAATCCATGCCCAGGTTTTCTTATCCATTATCCGGAAGATAAAAAACACTAATGCTGAAACAATCAATGCCCCACTCAAAGAATGGGAATATGGCAAATCCAGGTAGTTCCGAAAGAATGGATTATCATCGGGAACGTAAGAAGCCTTTTCTATTCCCAGTAACACGAGGGTAAATGCAATGATGTCGAGAAGTTGAACCGATGCGAATAATAGCCAGAGAGGGATATCTAAAGCCTTTTTCCTGACAATGTAAGCAACGCCATAATGTCCGATAAACATGATTGAAAATTTTATAGGTCAAATACAATATCCCTGACATGACGCTCAAATTCAGGCTCCCATGCTGGTGATGTAATACAAACCTGTTTCAAGTTGCCTTTATAATAGAACCGTGTATTTGGCGGAACAATCACAACGTCACCAGCACAAACATCATGTGGAACATCTTCAATGAACCAGGTTCCAAAACCCTCAATTATATAGAAAATAAAATTGCTCCTGGTATGGCAGAACTCTTCAAGATGACCATGCCGGGTTTCCTGATAAACTACCGATGCTTCAGGGCATTGTTCCTTCGTATTGTAAACTCTCATAGTCACACCGTGCTTTTCAAATTCCGTTGCGGACTCTTTTTTAAAAATCATTTGATTCATGTAAAAAATCATTTAGCAGGTTCAAAGTAGCCGATTATTTTTATTCCTTTTTTAATCATCTGTTACAGAAACTGCAGTTTAAGCCCTATTTACTTTTGAATATTCCGCTTATTGTATCCTTTATTTTCAAAAGGTTGTAATTCATCTGTTATCATACCTTCAAGGACTTTAATTTCTTTTGAATAGTCAATGGGCTTGTCTTCGATTTGCTTAATTTCTTCTATTATTTCATAACTGAAGTTTTCCGCACCATGCTCCTTCCACTCTGTTTGCAAATCACTGTTCGAATGAATTCCAAAATCTAATTGTAGTTTCTGGGCATGCCATATAGCGTTTAAATCCAAGCTACTTCCGATAAATAATTTACCGTTAATATTGTTTTTGATTTGGAATACACCCATTTTGAACTTCATCTGCTTATATTCCTCTTTTAATTCTTTGCGTGTCTTCATGTGTTACTTTCTGGTATGTTTTTCTCATATTCATTTTAACAGATAAACGGAATGAGTTTCTACGTTTTTTTCTGATAATCTAAGTGATGAACAGATTAATGTTTTTCTATCGTTATTCGAGGTCTTCAGGATTATTAAACCATAATCTTGTTCCGGCATGACCTTGGCTCTTTCTGAAATCAACTATAATTCGTTCAGTTATCTCAACCGCATCCAACACATACTTCATACAAACCGTTTGAAATAACTCCTGTTTCTGGATTTTCTTTTGGTCTTCAGGATCATTCATGTCCAGACCTTGTAATAGTTCCCTGCAATTGATCGAACCGTTCCGCTTCTTAAATTCCTGAAAGAGCAGAATTGCTTTATCGTATGTCTCTCCCGTTTTTGAATAGGGGTCATTTGCTGCACGTCCAAATTCCAATCCCAGTGCCATCAATGCACCTGTCACGGCACCACAAGTCATTTGCTGGCGAGCCATACCACCCCCGAAAGCACAACCAATTTTAAGGCACTGGTCTTCCGATAAACCATTGTCTTGACCAAATGATGTCAATACAGCCTGTGAACAGTTGAAAGTGTCGGAAAAATAGAGCGCAGCATTTTCGGATTTAGTCATGTTTCCTGAAGGTAAGACTTTATTGAGGTTACAACTGATAAAACTCTTGGATTCTTATATTATTTCCCGGCACCAGTTCACCATCACTGTTTTTTGGGATTCAGTTGATTGAATAACTCTTCACGTTTTAATCTCAAATTGGCGGCAAATCCTATTGCAGCTTCAAACACATCATCATTTATTGCCGTTATTGCATGCATGGCAAATTCTTCCGGCTTCATTCCCCGATCACGCTGCTCCCGCTGGTTACGTGCACCGCCATCCAATTCTGTATCTACTATTGGTGGTGCAATTTCAAATACTTTGATGGATGTTTGTGAGAGTTGATAACGCAATGAGAGGGAAAATGAATGTAAGGCTGATTTGGTGGCACAATAAACGGGCATGAATGCCAGCGGTGTGAACGCCAGACCAGATGTGATATTGATTATCGCTGATTCAGGTTGAGTTTTTAAATGATCAGTAAATAAATTACTTAAGTGGATCGGGGCGATGAAATTTGTAACACATTCCTTTTGAACGGCATCAATATCTATTGTGCTTATCAGGTCATGATTATTCTGAATCCCTGCATTGTTAATGAGAATATTCATTTTTGGAAAGTTTTCCAGAACCCATTTCACAAGATTCTCCCTGTCAGCTAATTTGGTAACATCGCATACCCGAATATGAAGTGCAGGGAGTTTTTCCTGAGCCTCTTTGAGCCTATTTTCTCTTCTTCCGCATATGATAACAGTATTATCCTGGTTTATAAATTCTTCAGCTAATCCGAGCCCGATACCTGTGGCACCGCCAGTGATAAGAATTGTGTTTTTTGAAGTTTGCATAATTGCTTGCTTTGAGTTTTAGGTTCGAACAAAATTAACCATTAATAACGAAAAAAACCACCAGAATTCCATGACATGAAATAAATGGTTATATTTCCTCTATAAATCCGGTTGCTTTGTTTTTCAAGTCAATACAGCCTGACATCTCCGAAAAATCTAATGTGATTTTATATTGTGACCTATTGTGCCTAATGTGGTAAGATATAACTTATTTTTATTCAACACAATAGACACATAGAACACAATAGAAAATCACATTAGAGAACACTATCCCAAAGTAGCTGTTATTGATTTTTATGTGGTGCGTGTATGAATCGCAATTATTATGTAAGTTTGTTTTGTGTAATTTAGTTATATCATTGAAGAATAATAACGATGACCAACCTGGAAAATGAAAAGCTGATTAATTACCTGGTTATACTTGACAAGCCAGGCCGGCAGTTTATCACAGCAGAGGACACCCGCTGGGGCGGACTAATTCAACCGGCTCCATCCGAAAACCCGGATAAAACCAACGATGGTTTACGAATCGTCCTTTTTGGAAGCTGGG
>CAYNMU010000067.1:0-11412 GCA_964398395.1 uncultured Eubacteriales bacterium | reverse complement strand
ATATTTATATAAATTAACTTTTATGGAAGTAATGGTACTAATGGATAAAATTACAATAACAAAAATGGGGCGTAAGCCCCCTTTTTCTCCTGCCAAACAACTACTTAAATAAATCATCAAGTTTTGCCCAAATTAACACAGGTGCAGCAATAAGTGCAACAACTACACAATAAACAACATATCTAAACATTTCCATCTCTTTCTCCAATTAAATTCACAACGAATAATTAACCCACAAAACTAATATACCCCCAATTATTTTAAAACGTTTTCCATCTGGTGCAATCAAAAATGAACTAAATACATATCTGCCAGCATCCAATAAAGCAGTTTCTTCATGAGTTAATGATAATGTTACCAGAGCATTAAAATCACCACTAACAGTTGATGTAATAACACCAGCAGTCTCATATAACAATGTGCTTGCAAATTTAGTAGAAACGCTATATCCAGCCAAGCATAATGGTAGAATATCATTTGGTAATACTATTGGAAATGTATATATAAAGTCATCTCCTACACTTACATGAAAAGTAATGTTAATAGGTGGAATGTGTTCAATTAATGAACCGCTAAATCCCAAAGCATCAATTGGAGTTGCTATTGAATCAGCCAATTTAATTCCGATATTAAAATTTAATGTCTCAACTTGTGTAACACTATCAGATAGATTAAGTGTAAGATCTGTCATTTAATTTCCTTATATAATATTGTTGTTAATGTTTATATTACCATATGCACCAGTTGTAATTTTATCATTTAATGTAACTTGTATTGTAAAATAATATTTACCATTTAATAAGGCTGTTGTTGCATTTGGTAGAGATATTTTAACCTCTCCTTTTGTTGCATCTACAACCTGTATTGTAAAATGCGCAACATGGGGCGTTATTGGGCTTTTAGTTATATTGGAAGATATAGTTGCACCAGTTAAGTTTATAATAGTCCAATCGGTATTATAAAGTGTTATTACTTTACTATAATCAGCACCACGTTCTCCAAATAAATCTGTTTGTTTCATAATTAATTAAACACAACAAAATTAACTCTTGTTTCAGCAGTGGCTCCAGCATTTGCAGTCAATGTGAAACTTCCAGTGGTAGCAACCGCAACAACAGATTTCATGGTTGCATCTACTGTAGCAACTGTGCATATTACTATTGAGTTTGCTGTTACTAATGCATTTGTTACAACTAATGAGGTTGCAAGGGCTGCAAAATTAACAGTACCTGTAGTTTTATCTATAGTTTTTGCTCCAGTCTGCCCAGTTGCCGCAACACCAGCCGAAATTGTAATTGGTCCAACACTCATTGCATTTGTACCAGCAGCAACGGTATAATTTTCAGATATTGTTGTGTTATTCAATACCATACATCTACTTGCTATTACTAAAGGTACAGTTAATTCGCCAGTTGAAGGTTTGTATAAGTATTTAGCATTACTTGTATAGACATTTAATGCTGTTCCAGTTGTTGCTGCAACACAAAGTGGGTAAATATTTGTTGCTGTTGTTGTATCATTTGTTATTGCACCACCACCTACAGAAGCCCATGCACTTCCGTTGTTACCTTCAAATTCACTTGTAGAAGTATTAAATCGTATATAACCAGCATTATTTGCATCCCGTTCACCAGTAGTACCCTTAGGTAATATCATTGAACCAGTAGTGGCTGTTGTAAGTCCAAGGCTTACTCTTGCAAGTGGTGCAGTAGCAGCTCCTGTACCACCGTTTGCAATTTTAAGAACTCCAGTAGTGTAATAACTTTGTAGTACCGCTATATCGACATTTAATGCAATAAAGTCATTATCAACCTCAGCCCATGTCAATTCCGAACCTTTTGGTGTTACATTTACCCCTGTCATTTCCCGCGTAATTAATGAAGCCATACTAGTTCCCTATTGTTTTGTTTTAGTTTATAATACTATTTAGCTAATTTATTTAAAATGTAATTGAGCCATTTCCAACCGTTGTCCAAGTATATATATGATTTCCACCTGAATTGGAATAACTTGGGGAACCTGTTGTTGATGCAGCTATAGAATAAGTATTTGGATAACGAACTATAACAATTCCTGAACCACCAGCTCCACCAATAGTAGCATGCCCACCACCACCACCACCACCAGTATTTGCAGTCCCTGGATTTGTTCCATCACCTGCTCCACCACCACCTGCTCCACCTGCTCCACCTGGTCCAATATATCCTGACCCGCCGCCACCACCAGCATAATAAGTTCCATTAAAGCCATTTGAACCTATACCACCAGCTCCACCATTTGACGAAGTTCCATTTGAACCTATACCACCAGCACCGCCACCAGCTCCAGCACCATATCCTCCTCCAGATCCACCATTATTACCTTGGCTTGGAGATACTGGAGAAATGTTACCAGCACCACCGCCACTAAAATATCCACAAGCTCCTCCTCCAGAGCCACCATCTTTGCCTACGCCTATAGATGGATAATCGCTACCTACGCCTCCACCGCCGCCACCATCAGAAGTTATTGTTGAAAAGGAAGAAATAGTCCCATTAGTTCCTCTACCTAAACCATTATTAAGAACATTATCACCACCGGCACCACCAGCACCTACTGCAACATCATATTGAGTTCCGCTAGTTACATTAAATGAATTTGATGTTCTATATCCACCAGCACCGCCACCACCAGCATAGTACCAGCCACCACCACCACCACCACCAGCAACTACTAAATATTCAACTGCTGTTGGAGCATGATTCACTAATTCACCAATAATAGTCTTTACTGCTGCATTTAAAATTCCATTTACGGTTTTTATATTGGCTACTACAAACCCATCCCATGTTTTTACTGTCATAATATTATACCTTAGTTATATAATCGGCAGATGGATTAAAGAATATTTTATTTGCATGTACAGCCCAACCAATAACTCTTACTGCCGCATCAGTTGTTGTTGGAGCAGTATGAGTTATTACACCAGCAGTTTCTGACATATATAATACTAACCCAATTGTCATTGTAGGGAATCCAGTCGCATATACAAAAGAACCACTTAATGCTACTAAAAGTGCATTACCAGAAGCCTTTACTTCCAACGCAATACCCAATAATCCATTATAAAGTAATAGAGTATTTGCATCACATTTTTGCCAAGTTGCTGATGAATCGAGATATACTAAATCACCAATAGCACTTGAAGTATATCCACAGTTAAATCCATTTGTTGTATTTCCGGTTGCATTTCCATTTGAGGTTGGGATTGTTAATAATATCTGCCCATTCGTAGGTAGAGTTATATTTGTAATAGTTTGAATACCAGAAAAACTTTGTCCAGCATCAGTTCTGGCAATACCTGATGGGAATGTACAATTACTTAAGTTACCGGAAGCTGGAGTACCTAATGCTGGAGTGACTAATACTGGACTGGTTGCTCTAACCGGAGAACCAGAACCAGTTGCAGTTGTCCATACTGGATTGGCTGCACCACCACCAACTAGTATTGATGTGGTTGCTCCGGCTGCTAAATAACTTAATTCACCTACTGCATCAGATATTAATATATCACCTGCTGCTGCCCCTGTAGTTGCCTTTAATGTGGTAAATGTACCGGCAGCAGGTGTAGTACCACCAATAGCTGGTGGTACTGCTAAACTACAATTCCTTAAATCACCAGAAGCTGGAGTACCTAATGCTGGAGTGACTAATACTGGACTGGTTGCTCTAACCGGAGAACCAGAACCAGTTGCAGTTGTCCATACTGGATTGGCTGCACCACCACCAACTAGTATTGATGTGGTTGCTCCGGCTGCTAAATAACTTAATTCACCTACTGCATCAGATATTAATATATCACCTGCTGCTGCCCCTGTAGTTGCCTTTAATGTGGTAAATGTACCGGCAGCAGGTGTAGTACCACCAATAGCTGGTGGTACTGCTAAACTACAATTCCTTAAATCACCAGAAGCTGGAGTACCTAATGCTGGAGTTACGAGTGCTGGTGATATTAACGTTGCCTTTAATGCCAAATCATCATTTAAATTTATGAAATTGGTATCAACCTCAGCCCATGTCAATGGTGCTCCAACTACTATGCAATTCGCACCAACAGTCTCTCTTGTTTTTAAATTAGCCATTTTACAATTCCTTATTCGTTTATTATATACTTATTTAGCCAACAATTGCATCAACAATGCTTTGATTTCTGATAATTCAGTTTCAAGATTATCAAGTCTCCGTCCTTCAGAATCTCTTCTATTTCTAATATTTAAATAAGTTTCAAATGCGTTTTTATCAGTATTTACGATTGCCCCACTTTCTACATTTTTAGAAAGTGAGGCTTCATTTTCGATTTTTTGATACTTGTTCATATTAAGCCAATGCGATGAGTCGTAAGTCTTTCATCTTAGGCACCTTTGAAGTATTACTTGAACGCATTACTAATTTAATTTGAACTGCCGTATATGCTGGTAGACCAGTTAACATATATGTAGCATCTGTATAACTTTTTGTATCAGATGTTGATACTAGACCATCATTAGTAACTAAAGTATATATTGATTTATTAATTGCATCAATAGCAGAACTACTTCCTATGCGATAATAAACATCTATATTTGCTTCGATTGGTTTAGTATACGCAAAACGTATATTTAAAGACGTACTTTGATTCTCTAACGATACTATTTTAGAAACATATTTTGCAACACAACTACTATTTATTGGCGTTATTTCATCAACAAAATAATCAGCAACTGATATGGCAATTGTTGTTGAAACATCTGCATTTGTAATTGCGCTTGCTATTTTAATATAACTTCCATCGGATGCAACACTTGTTACTAATTTAACTCCATTATTTCCAGAAGTTGTGCAATTAGTTACTGTGATGTATTTACCAGCAACTACAGAAGTAAATATTAACTTCAATCCAGCATCTGCCGTTGTATAATAATATCCAGTAGCATCGGCAACTGTATCAATTAAATTGCTTGCTCCACTATGTAAAACTCTGTAATCAATTACACCTATATTTAATGCAACAGTTGGGTCAGTAATTCTATTAGTAATACAGATCGCTGATTTTCTTTGAGAATCTATTACTGGTGAAATAGAATCATTAGTAGTTAGCATTCTTGCTGAAATTACCAAAGATTTTGCTCCACTCATATTAGTAGTTTCATTTATCTGAGAGGCAACTATTCCACTAGAATTCATATTAAATGTATCACCATTAGAAATATTACTAGCCGCACTATCTAATGCACTCAATATAGATGTAGTTTTAATATCATAACTAATAATAGCTTCAGGAAATTCTAATGCTTGTATAGATGGTTGAATAGAATCATATTTAGCATTAAATGTTACCATAATACCATCTCCACCTGTAAATCCAGTTACATTTGCTGAAGTTGTTGTAGTTGTAATAGTATATGAATCAATATCTATATTTGCAATAATGTGTGTTCCATTTAGTTCTACGCTGGGTATATTATTATATGTTCCAGCTACTATTCCGCTAATAGTTACACTATCATTAGCAATCATACCATGACTATAGTGGTATATTCTTACCACTTTACTACCAGCTGTTGTTTGTAGTGGACTATATGTTAATAAATCAGCACCTAAAATGGTATTTACAAATTTAATATTACTTTCTATATTCTTAGTAAATACAGCTCTATAAATTACAAATTTTAAATCTTCTAATTCATTAGGCACCCATGTAGATCCATTTTGTGATTCAAACAATACTCCTAAATATGGCTGTTTACTGATATATCTATCAGAACTAATTTGTTTATCACCCAAGTGAGAAATCCATGCATTATATTTTCCACTATCTGATGTTATTACAATACAATATTCCGTACCATCTTTTACATACACAGGAGATTCAAATATGAATTGGGTTGCTATATCATCTTTATAATATAATGTGCCGTTTGGATCAGTAACTGTAGTCGTGGATAAATTAACCTTATCTGGGGTCAATATAACTTCACTAAATGGTAATATTATGGCTGATGGAAACCCATTTACAACTTCGCGTATTTGCATTTTAACTGGAATGATATAATCTTTTGATGCAAAAAATATATCAACCTTAGTTAGAAATGCGCCGCCCTTACTATCAACCATAAATGTTTGCGCTAAAGGGTCCCAATATGCCCTAATAGTAGTTGTATTTTCAACCAAAGTTTGATTTTCTGCCACATTCGTTTGATTTATAGTAGAATTTCTAACAGATTCTATTGTTCTTTGTCGTGTATTTAATATACCATTAGAACTAAATGTAGATTTGGCGATAGATGTCCATGCTGCATCATTATTTAATTGCGTGGTCAATCTAAATTCTATATCACCAGTTTTGAATTTCATTCTATCGTTATTGGGTACTGAAAAAATGCCAGCAATATCACCATTACTATTAGATATTAATGCGCTATTACTTGGAGCGATATAAATGCTAGTAATATTAGCTCTGGCTCCTGATATAGAACCTAATATATTTTCATTGGTCAAAAATGTACCAATTATATTCACAATATATAAATTAATTATACCAGTATCTGTAGTTTCTGTTAGAACTACAACGCCTGTACTACCAGATGTTAACCCAGTAACTATATCACCATTGGTTAATGATTTATCATATGTATTACTAGTTAATCTAGCCGTTTCTGTTGCAACACCTCCAGAATTTGTGGCAGAATCAAAATTTATATTATATCCGGTTATAGCTGATATTTCTAATCTGGTTGCCGCACTTATTTGTGATAATACGGATATGCTATCAAAAAATGGATAAAACATGCTATTTGGTTTCAATCCTCTAGTCAAAAAACTAATATTTATTGGTCGCATAAATGGTATTATAGAAGTTGATACCAATTTATCATTAACTTCCTTTGTATCATAACTCGCTAATACTTGAGTAGATATACCAGTTCTATTTTGTATATTGGTAGTGGCAACCTTTGCATATTCAGTAATCCACGCAGCAGCATCATATCCATTAGGATAATAATATGAATGTCCTGTAACAGTTTTAACACTACCTGTCCAATTAGTCTGCCATGCATTCCAAACAGTGCCCAGAACATTCTGTTGTGTTAATAAACTTACAGTTGATGCATAATTACCCTCTTTATTAATAATAATATCATTACTATATACATTTTCAAACCAATTATCACTAGCTGGAATAAATTTAGTATTTCCGATAAATGTAAAAATACTAAATGGGTTTACATTTATTGCTCTTGATGCAAATATTTGCGAAATAAGTGGAGAATTGGTGTAAGGTAAGGTAATTAAATCTCCAGTAATTGTATAATTATTACTAGTTCTTTGGTTATCGGTTGTATTATATTCCAATAAATCTACATTTCTTACATTAAATTCTGGTCTTAAGATTTTATTATCCATATCTATTGAGCAACTATAATCTAATGAATCCATTGCACCAACACCATGATCATTAAAAGCATCAACTATAAATCCATTCTTATATCTATCTAATCCAAATTCATCTGGTATAGATAATGATTTTGTTTCTTGTTCTAACATACTCAAAGATGTATAATACTCTAGTGTATTTATTCGTTTTTCTAGTGCGCCTATATCGCGCATAGTATATCGCTTATTATCAACAATGTTTAGTATAATGCTACTCGCATCTAATCCTATTCCATACGGAAACATTTTTATTGTCGCAATATTCATAGATTGTTTATCTAAATTAGGTATTTTTGGCATCAACGAAGGAATACCTCTAGTAATGAAGAAATTTCCTAAAATATCAATACTTAATAAATCAATCCTATAAAGATAATATGAATAATCAGCACTAATATCATAACCTCTTTTTAATATACCTGTATTTGTAGTATCAAAAGCAGTACCACCGTCATTCATTATTGGTCTAAAATCTAAAGAATCTCTTAAAGTTGAGCTAATATCACTATATTGGATAACGCTAGCATATGAATCAACACTAAAATAATCACCAGTTCCGTGAGCAAAATATTCAAATACAATTCTAATAGACCCATTTGATGGGAAATATCCAGCTTTTAAAGAAATAGAACCCACATCATAATGTGTATTTCTTTGTCCATTATCAAAGTTGAAATTATTAGTTATATCAATTGTTGCATCATTTGCACCACCAGTAGTAATTGTACCAAAGGCTGGCGCAAGTTTAACACTTATTAATTTATAACAATCGGCCTTGGCGAGAGTAATAATTGATTTTTGAGCGGTTACTGCGGCTATCTTATCAATAGTTGTGAGAGTTAGAGTTTTTGAACGTTGTGCAGCTGTTTTTGTTATAGCAGCAGTTACGTTATATGCAATTACACTAGCAACACCAGTTGTGGCTGTCATTATTTTACCAGCACCACTAATAACTACAGTTGCTGCTTGCACAATACCATTTGCATTATTAATGAACAGATAATTAGTAGCATTTGCAGAAGAAGCAAATGTTTCTCCAGAAACTGTTAATGTTATAATAATAACACCAGCTCCACTTGAAGTTTCAGCTTGAAAATTTCTTGTTATAACATAATTTGTATCAGAAGTTGTATCATCTGCACTTTTTACATTTCTGATGTAACTATTATTAAAAGGAATGGTAGCAGCAATACCAGTCGGTTCATATGTTGTTGAAGTGCCTTTATATAATGCAGAACCCGTAATAGTACCGGCAGAAGTTTCTAAAACAAGTGCTAAATCATTAGTGATACTTGCAATACAATAATATGTTGAACCATTCATAGTTATATAGTTTCCCGCAACTAATTCACTAGTAAATCTAGTACCAACACCAGTTCCTGATGTAGTTGATGTGCTAATTGAACCCGTTAATAACGCATTAGTTTGATAGACATTAGCAGTAAAATTTTCTGCCAAAGTTGTGTTATTATAAAATAAACCTCTTACATTTGCATCAAATGTTTTTCCAGCTACTAAAATAATGTTAAATAGAAATAATTTATACGTAGTTGAGATAACACCATCATTTTCAATACCTCCAACCATTGCTGTGCCTACTAAAGTTCCGGCAGCAGTACCTGGAGTAGCATTAAATCTATCATATAAGCTTACTGTTATAAATGGTATTTCTGGGATTGAATGTATATTATTAATACGAATAAAATTACCAGCATTAACAGTTAAATTACCATTATTAACTCTATCAAAATCTCTTGGTTTATCTATAATTACATTTGATGTTGCTATTTTTTCTATTTCGTGGCCTTTTACATAAGCCTTGCCGCCATTAATAGCAATATCAAATTTAGACTCATAACCCAAAGGTGGAATATTTACTCCTAAATTATATACAGGGTTCTCTGTATATGACCAAGTAACACCACCATCCGCAAACATACCAAATGTATAAATATAAGCTGGTGTACCAGAAGCAGAAGTTCCAGCAACTATACATTCATATGTATATGTACTACCACCAGTAGTATATTCTATAATATCGCCAATAATATATGCTGTATTATTTACACGAACACCCCTATCATTATTTCTATCTTGTTTGACCTGCATAATAAATGGAGAAACTGTATAATCTCCAGATTCATCATAAGTCCTCCTAGCTAAAGTTTCTTCTATTATTGAATAATCAGTTCTAACTACTTTATTTTCAACAACACCAAGATTAACTCTAAGTAATTCCAAAAATGTGGAATCTAACGTACTATCTAAGGGAAGTTTTACTAGATTTGTAGAAATCTTGTAGCGATGTGCGCCTGGTGCGAAATAGTTATAAGTACCAATAGCATTATCATTTAAAGTATAATCATCATCAGGTGCAATAATATCTTCCTTAATATTTAAACCAATTCTATATGATGGGGTTACATCATATTTGTCCAGTACTATAGTCTCTTTTGCAACAGTCACAAAATAACCTTTAATATAATATATACCATTCTGAATAGTAGCCAATGAACCAACATCAACGCTACTACTTGCAATTGTTGTGCAAGTCAATGGGATTGATGCATCGTTTGCAATTGCTTCACTATCAATAAATGTTGCGGATGTGTCCCCAGACTTAATATATTTAATATATAAAGTATTTTTATCAGTACCAACTTCAGTTTCCGAATGAATTACTAAAGCCTTTGCGCCAGAAACTGCACCAGTAATGGTTGTATCAATAAAATCAGTTAAAAATAATGAGATTTTTTCGCCAACTGAATTTATTGTTTCAAGTTTTATGCAATCACATTTAATATCTTGAGCGATATATCCCGGTATTATCATTGCCCCATCTTTGAAGAGATGGTTACTCAATGATTCTGTTTGGGCTTGCAAAATACTTTGCATTTGGTTAAGTTCTCTTGTCTGAAGGGCTACCCCAGGTCGAAATAATACCTTATAAAAATCCTTGCTTGGAGAAAAATCGTCAAAATAGGGTGAATTTGGAAATTGTGTTGACATTGTATATTCCTTATTATTGGTTTGTTATAATATTATTTAGCTACTAAATTAAAAGTTAATCATAAAGTAAAAAGAGTTCTAAGTAAAATAATTTGCGAAGGGGTTTTATAAAACGCATTTGTGTTATTTATATCAACAACAATCCCACTTTGCAAGGACATCGAAGGATTAATTACAGCTGTTATTGTGAAATTTTTACTGAAGGCAACATTGTAAATTTTTTCACCAAGTAATGGTAAATACACGTCGATGGCTTGCAAGAGCATTGTAGTTGCGGTTATATCCACAATCCTAAATGATTTATTAACGCTACCAACAACAATTATAACAATATCATTCAAAGCAAAATCAGCTAAACTAAAAGTACCAGCAACTGAGACACAAGGTGAAATAATATTTGCTGAACATCTTATAGTTGAATCATATTGTTGCGGATTACATATTACACCATATTGATAAAATTCGTTCGTAAAATTGAAACTATTGTATATATCAACATCTCTTATTTTTGTATATACCGCTACATTAGTACCATATAATTCAGTCAATGCATTATAACCATGACCTCCATGTGGCGGTAGAATTGCTCTTGCGCTTGCACTTGTTCCAGCACCAGTTATTGTAACAATGGCATGTGTATATCCAGCTCCACGATTATCTACTATAATTTCTGTAATAATATTATTAACTATTTTAGCCGTTGCAGTCGCATCGCTCCCATCACCAGTTATAGTAACAACTACTGTACCAGTAACTGCACCACCATTTGTAACAACAATAGCATCAATCGCACCAGCTACTGCCAATACTTCAGAATTATACTGTGAAGTATTCACTTGTCCTAATAGATTCGTTGCATTTAATGATGCTCTTAATGTTGCATTAGTTCCAATTCCAGTGACTGTTAAATCCGCATAAGAATATCCTTCTCCAGCATTTGAAACTATTACA
>CAYNMU010000066.1:0-11511 GCA_964398395.1 uncultured Eubacteriales bacterium | reverse complement strand
ATTATCGTAAGTTGCCCTTTCCCCGGCGTATTGCTCGCCCTGCGCCCGCTCCGTTCCTGATAGATTTTAAGGAGGCGGGCGGGCTTGGGTTATACATAACATCGTTATGTTAACTTGCCGTCCGGGGCAAATGTGCGCTTACTCGCGAGCGGAGTTCCTGATAAAAGTGGAGTTCCTTACGCGGCCCTTCGCAGGCGTGGCCCTGCCGGCTGCCGGCCAGGCCCCGCCTGAACGCCCCACCGCGGCGCCTGCTGGCACCGCGTCCGCCCACCAAAGGCGGGCCGGTTCGTGGGGCTTTCAGGGCCGCAACAGCCCTGCCCCACCCCTGCGCGGCCGCGCGCCCCCCTTACCGCCTGCGGCGGTAAGGCCCGCGCCAACAACCGCGGCCTTGCG
Organism: uncultured Eubacteriales bacterium; assembly: GCA_964398395.1. Classification (GTDB taxonomy): domain Bacteria; phylum Bacillota; class Clostridia; order Oscillospirales; family Acutalibacteraceae; genus UBA1447. Next base: position 11,118 of record CAYNMU010000066.1, on the reverse strand, counting down.
GGAAAAGAAGCAGAGCCAATAATGGAAAATTTAACTGCGGGGGAGGGTAGGGTGGGGGCATCCGGGAGAAAATAGGCTGATTATTCCAAAACCAAGTGCCGTATACGTATATCCTCCAACCTACTGGCGGCTGATGGCCTGTAATTATATCACCACTATAAGACACAGTTTAATCTTCTCCCGAAAAACTCCATTCCCACGCGAAGGCAAGCTGCCATGACATATCGCTTTTGAGGATATAACCTTCCTCCAATTTTAAGAACGGGCTGAGATGCTGCGCCAGCCCAATAGTGAATTCAGATTCGCCCGCCCCGCCGTTCTGGCTGCCAAGCCCTGAAATAGAACCTGGCTTGCCCCTGAGGTGTCCGCCGCCCAGCGTCGTCAACGCTTCAACCTCCAGGTCAAGTCTGCGGGTGAGGCGTTTGGCGCCGGCAAGAGAGATCTCTATCGTATCCGGTTCACGGGAGTCGCCGGAGGCGGTATAAGACACCTCCGAGTCAAAATCCGCGAAGGGCAACTCCTTACTGGCTATGAGCCCCAGCGTATAGTCCTTACCCCTTGTCCCAAGGGCGGCTTTGGCCGCGGTGGGCCATTTCACCACGCCCAGCGCGGTCAGGCCGGGGCGGTACCTGCGTTCTTTCAGGAATTCGGCTTCCAGCGAAGTCTCCAGGTCCCCGAAGCCCGAGGCCGACGGCAAGCCCGCCTTTTTGGATTTGATCCGGACATAGTTGGGCTCTACGGTCAATTTGTAGCGCTCCGTAAAACTGTATTCCACCAGGAAAGGGTAGTCGTACTGTGTTTGCTCGTCGTCGGTTTCGAACTCGAAACCTGACCCGATGACAAGCGGAAGCTGTGAGGCCCAGCCAGCCGAAGGCGCCTGCCTGGTCTTAAGCATTTTCGCCGAAGCCGGAACGGCGGCGGCAATTATTGCCGCCGCCACCAATAAGGCTCTCATCAGAACGCGCGTTTTTTTCATTCTTTAACTACAGAGATAAGCTCCGACGTTTCTCCGCCGGTCGATTCAGAGCGGACGAAGCCTATCCCCTTCGCATACCATTTTTGTTCGCTGCCCGATTCAACCATGGACCATTCTTTGGTCTTCAGGCAATCGGTAAAGGTGCCGTAGGGAACGGTGATCTTTTCTCCTAATGCCGCCACCTGGCCCATATCTTCGGCTTCCCCGCGCAGATATTCCTGGCGGTATGCTTCTGTGCCGGGCTGCGGCTTTGCGGGTATGACTATACCGGGCTGCGCGCCGCCTACTCCGGCTTCCCATGAGCCCTCTGTGCTTACACGGCCACCCGCCTTGAATTCTTTCGTGGCCTCGCCGAAGTACCACACCGCGCCGTTCTTTTGCTGTGTGTACCAGTCGTAGGTGTCTTCCGTAAGCTTTCCATCCTTCGTTAATGTGTCATGCACTACCACGCATTTTACACCCATTATCATTTTTGTGTCATGCGTAACGGTAACGGTATTTTCGCTAACACCGTCTATGGACTTTTCCGTATATTTCAACGTCGTGCCCGGCACCAGCGGGAAGTATGGGTTATCCACTACTTCCTGGAACTCCACAGGATTTATCGCCGGTTTATACGCCGAACCATGGGAGCCAGCCCCCGCACAGCCACCGGCCGTAGCGGCTACCGCCGCCAAACCGAACCAGTAAAGAACTGATTTATATCTTCTGTTTGTCATAGTCCCTCCTTAGTAGAATCCCCAATCCACATCTTATCCAATTGCTCCCGCAAGAACAAGCCGGCCGGTTCCGCAGAATCCGCGCCATTGCGGTTACTTATCCGCACAACAGGTCAGAACTTATACGACACGCCGGGCCGCAGCAACACCGCGCTGTTGTTGTCGTAGGTCACGCCGAGCGATAAAAAACAGGCCGGGCTCAGGTGATAGCGTCCGCCAACCATCACGACGGTCTCCTCGCCTGAGATCTCCTGCGACACCATACCGCCGCCAGTCGCCTTAGCGTGGGCGTCCATAACATACAGGAGCTCCCCGACCAGCGTGTATTTCTCGTTGATGAAATACTCGCCTGCCAGAGCGAAACTAAAAACATTCTTAAGTTTAATATTGGCCGGCTTGCCCAGCACGTTGTAAGTCAGGTTTAAGTGCGTATCGAATTTTCCGAACAGCTTGCTGGCGATAAGGGTGCCGGAATAATCCGTCTTGCCCGTGCCGATAAGGTTGTTCTTGGCAGTCGGGCTCTTTACCTCCGCCGCCAGACAAAGGGCCGGCATTCGCGGCCCTTCCTCGCCTATGATGTATGAAAGTGTAGTTTCGGTATCCCCCGCACCTGTAGCTTTGCGGCCGACTTTAGGGCGGATGGCCGTGTAGAATACGGGCTCGACCAGCAGTTCCATTTTGTCGGTTATCCCGTAGGCCACGGCGAGAGGTGCCGCCATCTCTTTGCCCTCGTTCGAAGTCTGGTACTCGTAGGTCGCCTCCACCTCTATCGTGTGCGCTTTCGGCAGGCGCGCCGTTTCGGTTTCAAGCGGTAGGCCGGCATACAGGCTAATGGGCATAACCAGCGCCGCCATGGCGCCTATACCCGAGATCTTAACTAGGTTTTTCATAAGTTTCTCCTTAACCGATATTTTCACTGCTGAAATTCCTTAGCGGCCCCGGCGCGCGCTCGATGCAGGATAACGTAAAACACCGGGATAACTACGAGCGAGAAGAACATCGAACCGACCAGGCCGCTTATCATGGCCACGGAGAAAGGCCTCAGCACCTCGCCCCCTTTGCCGATATTCAGCGCCATAGGCAGGAAGCCCGCTATCGCCGCCAGGTTGGTTATCAGCACCGGCCGGAAGCGCAGCGAACAGGCGTCCATCACGGCCGCCATAGTTTGCGTGCCTGCCGTGCGCGCCCGCTCCGCGAAGGCTATAACAAGAATGCCGTTGTTCACCACTATACCCATCACCGTTATCATGCCCGTAAAAGATGAAACGTCGAATTCCACCCCGGCCAGTTTCAGCCCGAACACCACGAAAGTGGTGGAAGCCAGCGTCCCCACAAAAACCGCCAGGGAGGTCAGGTATGATTCAAAAATATAAAGCAGCAGCGCCAGGATCAGCACCACCGAGAACAACAGCACCAGCAGCAGCTCGGCGAAGGATTTCTGCTGCTGTTTATAATTGCCTTCCAGTTCTATGCTGTAGTCGGGCGTGGCCAGGCCTTCCAGCATTTTTTGAATATCCTTCACCACGTCGCCCAGCGGCCTGTCGCCCAGTTCCGCCGCCACGCTTACCACCACCGAGCCGTTCTTATGGTGGATCTCCGGGACTTGTTCCGCGGAGCTGAAGGCCACCAGCTTCGAAAGCGGCAGCACCCCGCCGTTAGGCGTGTAAACCGGGATCTCGCCCAGAGTTCCCGGGTCCGTCCTGAAATTCCCTGCGTACATCACCCTCACCGGTATCATCTGCACGCCGCGCGCCACCTGCGTGGGCACGTCGCCGTAAAGGGCCAGCCCGGAATAACGGAAAGCGTCGGCGCTGTTAAGCCCCAGCAGGGAAAGCCGCTTCTGGTCCGGGATAACGCGTATCTCTTTCTGCGCGGCCGGCAGGTCTATCAACACGCCGTTCAGCCCGTCTATTTTCTCAAGTCTTTCTTTAACCAGCCGCGCCGCCGCCCAGGCTTTATTAAGGTCCTTGCCTATCACGCTGACCACTATAGGTTTAAGGTTGCCGGTCAGGTCGCCCAAGCGGTCCGGCAGTATCTGGTGAAAATCCGTTTCCAGGTCCGGCAGAGCTTTTTCGGTCTTCGCGCGCAGGTCGTCCATCACCTCGGCGGTGGAACGATCCCTGTCTTTTTTCAGGAGTATCACTATCTCGCCCACGGTGGGCGGGGCGAAAGGCGTTCCCAGGTGGGTGCCGGTCTTGCGGATGAAGACTTCGGCCTCGGGCGTCCCGCTGATGATCTTTTCCGCCTTTTGTACCATCCCGTCCACGGCCTGGATAGACATACCCGAGGCGGCGTGGTAATCAAAAACTATATCGCCCTCGTCCCATTCCGGCAGGAAGCCGGTCGGTATCGTGGTGAAAACGAAAACCCCGGCGGCCGTAAGCCCCGCTATAACTGCTGCCACGGTCTTGCGCCGATCAAGCGCCAGGGCTATGAACCGCAGATAGAACTTTTTAAGCCAGGTGAAGACACGCCGCTCTTTTTCTTCCCCGGCCGGCCCTGGGCGCAGTTCAATGAAATAGTAGATAAGCACCGGCAGCACCGTAACGGCCATAACCAGCGAGATTATAATAGTGGTAGCCAGCGTAACAGCGAGCGGTCTGAAGAAAAGCCCCGGCGTCCCGCTCAGCATGTTAAGCGGCACGAATACCACAATGCTTACCACCGTGGCCCAGACCGTTATAGGCACTATATAGCTCATAGACTCCGCCAGCGGATCCTGCGAGCCATCCGCCCTGAACCGGACGTAGTTCTCTGTCACCACTATGGCATTGTCGGCTATTATCCCCAGCGCGGCCGACAGCCCGCCCAGCGTCATAATATTCACGGTCATGCCCATAACTTTAAGCGCCAGGAATTCCGTCACCAGCACCAGCGGCACTATGATCATTATCGGCAGGGAATAGCGGATACGCACCATAACGTAATAAATTATCGCGAGTATTATCAGTATGCCTATGATGATATCCGTGAGTATCCCGGATATGGACCCGCGCACAAAATCGGACAGGTCCCATTTCACGAAATGCAACCGCCCGCCGCTTTCTTTCTCCAGCGCGGCGAAGCGCGCGTCCAGGTCGCGGCCCAGCGTCAGACCGTCCGCTTCGTTCTGTTTTAGCACGTCTATAAAAAGGCCTTTGTGTCCGTTTACGCTCACCAGCCTGCGCACCTCGGCGCGGCCCTCGGAAACTTCGGCCACGTCCTTCAGGCGCACAGGCGCGCCCATGCGGCTGGCCACCACCACTTCGCCTATGCCGGCAACCCCTTCCAGGCGGCTGCCGCCCACGGAAAACATGGTTTGGCCTTTATTGGTGACCGTGCCTATAAAAGAAATATTATTCACGTCGGCCACGGCCGTCTCTATGGCCGCGGCGTCCAAATTATAGGAAGCAAGTATTTTAGGGTCCAGCTTAACCCATATCTCCGGCTCTTCGCCGCCCACCACGTCCAGCCTGGCCACGCCCTCGGCCCCTATAAGCCTCGGCACCGCCGAATAGCGCACCGCGCTGTAAAGTTCCTTCAGAGTCAGCGTATCCGACCACACGCCATATTCGGACATCGGGTAGGCGCTGGTGGTCATGCGCGTAACGTCTATGGAAGCGCTGGCCGGCAGCAGCACGCGCGCCTGGTCTATGCGCGATTGGATATACTGCTGGGCCCGGTTAAGGTCCGTGCCCCATTTAAGAAAAACGTCTATAGTGGAAGCTCCCCGCTCTGTTACCGAGCGCACCTCCAACGCGCCCGGCACTGTTTTAAGCGCGTCCTCAAGCGGCCGGGTAACGTTTATCTCGGTAGTTTCAAGCGAGGCGAAGCCTATGTCGGCTATCACCTGGAAGCGAGGGAATTCGCTGTTAGGGAAAACGTCTTTAGGCAGCAGGGTGTACATGTAAAGGCCGCCCGCGCACAAGAGCGAAGCGGTAAAAACAATGGCGAGGCGGTTCAGGTCCAGCCAGTTCACGAACTTCTTCATCGGGCGCTCCCGGCCAGCAGGTAGTCCAGCCCGGCCTTTTTGTCCAGATAATTATCCAGCGCGTCCCGCGCCCGCTGCTTCGCGTCCAGATATTCCGAAAACACGCTCAGCAGGTCGGTTTCTTTTATTTTCCCCTGCCGGTAATAGGCTTTTGCCGTTTCAATTATTTTGTCCGCGTCTACCAGTCCGGACGAAGCGGCGGCGCAGGCAGCGGCTGCGTTTTTTACTTCCCCTCTAAGCTGTTTTATGGAAAGTTTCAGCCGCCGGTTGTTCTCCATGGCCAGGCTCTGCTGCGCCTCGGCCTCGCGCTGCAGGGTTTTGCGCTCCGCCGCACGCTGGCCGAAATCGAACACAGGCAGATTTATGGTCAGGTAAGTCCTCTTAAGTTCTGCCGCCGGGTCTATCGGGGACAGGCTTTTCCTCGTCCCCAGGGCGACCGTGGGCGCATAACCCCAGGCGCTCTGCCGCCAGGCCTCGCGCGTTCCGGCCAGGTCCAGTTCGTCCAGGCGTGTCGCCAGCAGCGCCCCGTCCGCCGCGCCGGCGGAAGCTTCTATAAGGCCCGGCGCGGGAAGGTCCTCGAATTTAAAATCTTCCCGCTTAAAATTCCCTCCGGAAGCGGAGTTAAGCGACAGCAGCACGTTTTCAAATTCCGCCTGTATGCCGGCTTCGGTCGTGGCCAGCGCCTTTAACTGCATACCGGCGCGGATAAGGTCCAGTTTAAGGTCCAGGCCCTGGTCTTCCAGCCGCTTGATGTCCTTGATATGCGAATCAAAATATTCACGGGCGGCCGCGTAATCGGCTTGTTTAGACTCCAAGATATAAAGTTTGTAGTAATCCCTTTTAACGTCGCGCTCAAGTTCCTTCTTCGCCTGTTCAAGCAGCACCCCGGCCTTATCGGCCTCTATGCGGCTTAATGCCGGATAGCCTGCCAGCGCCTTAGGCAGGTCCCAGGCGAACTCGAAGCCGGCGCTGCCTGTAATCCCGTTCTTTAAGCCGGCCTCTCCGGAATAAGCCGAATACCCCTCTTCGCCCGAAAGCGAGAGTTGCGGATAAAGGGAACGCCGGTCTTTATCGTTGGCGGCCAGTGCTCCCGAAAGTTTCTGTTCGTAAGCGCGCAGCGCCGGGCTGTTAGCCGCCGCCAGGCCCAGGCATTCCTTCAGGTCCGCGGCGGAAGCGGTCCCGCCCGCAGCCAGCAGGGCAGCTAAAAAGAAGTATTTTGCGCTTTTCATATTTCGCATTTAAAAATCCGCAGTTAAAATTTATAGGCCAGCAGGTCCGCAGCCGTTATAGCCTCAACCAGCCCCGCCCCGCCTCGGAACAGGCGGAGCGGCGCGCTGAAGACCCGCCCGGTTTCCTTTAGGGAGTCGCCGGGAAAAGTCTTCAACGCCTGCGCCGCCACGGGAGGAGTAAACAGCAGCGGCGGCAGAGCTGGCAAAACGAACAGCAGTTTTTTTATAACGCGCTTCATTTTTTATCTTCTGCGTCAGCTTCGGCTTTAGATTCGACCGTGTTCATTACAGGTTTTCCGGTCAGTGCGTCTATCCAGATTTCGCGAGTTGTTTCCCCATCCTGTATATCGAACGACCAGACAAGCATCCCTTTTTCTTTTTCAAGCTCACCCTCTTTAACAACGCCGCCTTTTACAAGCTCCAGGGCGGCCTTCTCCGCGGCCTCACGGCTTATGTGTTTTGCCTTGCGCGCGGCCTTAGCTTCGGCCTTGTCTTTCGCTTTTTCCGCTTTCTCCTCGGTCTTGGTTTCAACCTTGTCCTGCACTATTAATCCGCTTTGCGCGTCTATCCAGATCTCCCGGATAACCGTGCCGGAGGAGATGTAAAAAAACCAAACCTCTTTGCCCTCCTCTTTTTCCAGTTCCGCGTCTTTAACAATTCCGCCCTTTACCAGGTCCAGCGCGGTTTTTTGCGCGGCTGCCCGGCTTATCGTTTTACCGCCCGCAGCGAATGTCGGGGCCAGCAGAACCGCAACAGACAGCATCACTATTACAAGTTTCATGTTTCCTCCTGTCAGACTATCAGAACCGTGTAGCTACTTGCGCGCCGTTTGGATAAGGCATCAGAGTAATATCCGCCGGGGCCGCAGTCCTGTTCTTTGACGCCACCCAGTTGCCGACGGACCAACCTATAGCCCCGCCCAGTATGACTTCTGAAAGATAATGCTTCCTGTCGTAGAGTCTCGACTGCGCCACACCCAGCGCCATGCCGTAGACCAGCGGGGTATGCCAATAGCCGAAAGTGCCCCGCAAGTCAGTGTCCAGCACCGAAGCCAAAGCGAAAGCGGCCGAAGTATGGCCAGAAGGAAACGAGTAGCGGTGCCAGGTGAAAGGTTTGAACTTGCTTGGGGACTCGCCCTTGGACGGCAGCGCACGGCCCGTGATGTAGCAGAGCGCCGGATTTATCATCAACGCCGCGATAACGCTGGCCTCGGTGGCGTCGGCAGATATTTTGCGCATCGTCGGACTGCCGAAGGCCAGCCCTCCTATATAAATCCCTGAAATTATAGGAGCCTGTCCCTTAAAATCCCCGAAATGCGTGGTGGCGAAACTGATATTTCTAAGTGACTCCATCCTGTGGGAATCGTAAAAATCAGCCACGGAATCGTCAATGAGCAGGGAACCGGCGGTCGCTGCCACCACCCCGCCGGCCAGGTACCATTGATTTTTGCTCCATGTCTCCGGCTTTTTAGGCAGTTCCTTTAGATCGCCCCAGAAGCGCTTGCCATAGCCGACAGGGTCCGGCAAAGGTCTTTCGCCGGCAAAACCCGGAACGGCGCCCTGTAAAAAAAGAACCAGCACGCCGAAAACCACTGCAATTTTCCAGGGTGTATTCTTTTTTAAGAGCGAAGAGCCAGTCATATATCCTCAGGAATCACTTGATGCTGTTTATTAATCATACCTGACCGGCCTTTCTACAGTCTTTCAGGAAGATTACAGTTCTGTAATGTTAAAAAAGAAACCGCCCGGGAGGGGCGGCTTATGGCGTCGTAGTTCGCAATCCGATCAAGTGGCGGGAATGCGTAGAGTGAAAATAGATCCTTCTCCGGGCTTTGAGTCAACAACGGCATTGCCGCCGTGGGCCAGTGCCACGGCCCGCACCAGGCTCAGTCCAAGGCCGAGCCCCTTTTCGTGGCGGCTGGCATCTCCCCTGTAGAGGCGGTCCCAGATATGCGGGAGATCCACAGCGGGTATCCCGGGCCCTTGGTCGGCGACGCGAAACACAACGTCGCCGCCCTCTCCCGCCAGTAAAATGGAAACCGCTGTTCTGGCCGGTGAATATTTTACGGCGTTATCCACAAGATTACCCAACGCCTGGCGTAGGCGGGCGCGATCACAGGCGACAGTAAGGTCGGATTCTATCTTTACCGATATCCTTACGCTCTTGGCTTCAGCGGCGTAGCCGTATATCTCGCCAACCTCCGCCGCAATATCGGCCAGCCGTACCGGCCCCAGATTAAGTTTTATAACCCCGGCCTCGGCTTCGGAAACTTCCATAAGCGCGTTTAGTAGCGCTATAACCTGATCCGCCTCTTCAAGACAGTCGGAAAGTGCCTCCCCGCGGCTTTCCGCGGAAGTCTTTTCCATTAGAGCCGTCTCAGCCACGGCGCGCAGGCGGGTCATCGGGGTTCGCAGGTCGTGAGCCACGTTGTCGAGCGCCTCGCGCATACTGTTGACCAGCGCCGTTATCCTGTCCAGCATCCTGTTGAACAGCGACCCGGCTTCATCCAGTTCGTCTCCCGTACCGCGCACCGGCGCCCTTGCGTTAAGTTTTCCGGCTTCAATAGCTTTTACGGTCTCAATAAGGTGCCGCAGCGGTTTTAGGACGCGGTTGGTAAGTAAAGTCCCGCCTATAAGGGCGAGGAGCAGAGCCGGGACCATGACTATAAGAGTTATGTCTTGGAAATTCTCAAGGAAATTTTCACGCCGGGCAGTGTCCATCCCCACCTGCAGCACCGCGCCGTCCGGGAGGCGGCCGGAAAGCAGTTCAAGGATATCCTCGTCCCCGGTGGTCCGTATATAATCCCAGCGCAGCCCTCCACCCGCAGCGGGAAACCCATCCACCGACGGGGAGAAATGGGAGGAGCCGGCAGGGGCTGAAAAAAAACCAATATTGCCGTTCCGCTTCACAACCCTGACATAAAACCGGTCTGCCCCATAACCGCGACCGTCTTGTGTTTCGGAAATAAGGTTTTTTAACCCGCCATCGGCATACTCGCGCTCATGTTCCCGGAATTCGGTGACAATGTCCGCCCGGTCCGTCTTTTTAAGCGAGGCCGCGAGCAGGAGATAGGCTAATCCCATTACGCAGAAACTGCCGGCTAGAAAAAAGCCGGCATACCACGCGGCCAGCCTGAAGCCGGTGGTTTTAGTATAGCGTTTCAGGGTGTCACGGATTTTTAAAAACATAGCCGACGCCGCGTATGGTGTGTATCAGATTTTTCTTAAACGGCTTATCCAGTTTATCCCGCAGGCGGCAGACCAGCACGTCCACCACATTGGTCTGCGGATCGAAATCAAACCCCCAAATATTTTCCAGTATCATCGTCTTTGAAACCGGACGGCCGGGATTGCGCATAAGGTATTCAAGCAGGGCGAACTCGCGCGGTTGTAATTCTATCTTGTTCCCCTGGCGCGTCACTTCCCGGCGCGGCAGATCCATTAAAACACCTTCCGCTTTTAGGACAGTGGGTTCTGAGGCTTCCCCGGCGGAGCGGCGTATGAGCGCGTTTACGCGCGCGAGCAATTCGGAAAAAGAAAAAGGTTTTACAAGGTAATCATCCCCGCCCGCCTGCAGGCCGCGCACCTTGTCATTCACGGTTCTTTTCGCGCTGAGTATTATTACCGGGACGCGCATACCCCGTCCGCGCATTTCTTCCACAAGGCGGAGCCCGTCAAGTTTCGGCAGCATAATGTCCACCACGGCGGCGGCATATTCTGAACCGAGCGCTTTTGCAAGACCGTCCTCCCCGTCGAAGGCGCAGTCCACGTTAAAACCGGCTTGTTTAAGCCCGCCCGCTATGAACGAGGATATTTTCTTGTCGTCTTCAACGACCAGGAGTTTCATTTATTTCCTTTTTAAACGCCCCTTTTATTATAGCAATCCTTCCAGCAACGCACTGTGTACAGACATCCGTTAAACTCGCGCAATTCTTAGTTGTCCGTTTTGGGTATATGAAAGACACATAAACCGCCAGATTAAGACAACTCTCCCCCAGTGTCGCAAAAGTCCAACTCCATCTTACCCCCTCTCGTCGTGGGTTTTCCCCCTCCGCTCTTTGAGTGTCGCAAAACTATAAGTTTTGCGACACTGGCTTGTTTATTCTGACCTCTTTTTTTGACAATCCCCCCCGCTAATATGTAACATAGCATATCATGTTGCACACAACAGACCAAGAGGCCGGCTATCACAGCGCCATTATGAAAACCAAAGATATTACTACAC
>CAYNMU010000065.1:11205-12290 GCA_964398395.1 uncultured Eubacteriales bacterium | reverse complement strand
GTATATTTGCCCGATTATCGCATTCATTGCGCTGTTGCGCTGTTTTTTATAAAATAGCTTGACTTTTTATGGCAAAGGTAGTAAACTTCAGATGTTAGCTTTTGATTATTTAAAGCTAAACATTTTAACTGTTGAAAGTTGGTGACTCTGTTTGGACAGCTCCGGCAAACCCGAACCCCGAAGTAGAAAAATAAATATACCACAGCGCCAAGGGCTGCTAAGCAGATGCAGGAAATTCGGCAAAAGGTAAACGGCTGTCAAAAACCGTCTTTATCTTCCGCTAAATCCTCTGTATGCCTTTGCTCCGCTGTGGGGAAAGAGGTAAAACATGGAGGAGAAAAAATTCCTTGCATTGTCAACAAACATGCGCGCAAACGGTAAATGTTCCGTTCTGCGTAAATTATTGTGTAAAATAAACGCTGCGAATCAAGCATCTTTTTAAAGGATGTTTCTCGCAGGCGTTTTTTTGCATTTTAATTTTAAGTTAGCCGCAAAAGCATTAAGACTATTTCAAGTATTATGTATGGGAATGGAAAGTGCATTCTCTTAATAAAGGAGGCGTGTGAAATGTCGGAAGTTACGACTTTTTACCTGAGCAGGGTGCTTAACAAAAAGGTATTCTCCCAGTCAAATGAAGTAATCGGAAAAATTCAGGATATTTTAGTGAATGTCCAGTCTCAAAAACCTCAAGTAGTGGCCATAAAACTAAAAACCGGCAGTAAATCAAAAATAATACCTTTTTCTGACTTTACAATTTCAGAAGAAAACCGCAAATATATTTTTAAATGTACCGATGCCGAAAACATATTCGAAGAAGTGAAAGAAAACACTTTATTCCTTAAAACCCATGTTTTAGACAAACAGATAGTTGATATTGACGGGCGGAAGTTGGTCAGGGTCAACGATTTGCGTATAGCCTTGTTGGCAACAGGCACCTTTGTTGTGGCTGTTGATGTTGGTTTGGAAGGTTTGTTCAGAAGGCTCGACCTTGCCAAACCTGTGAATAAGATGTTAAAAGTTTTTAAATCAAGTCTTCCGACCAATTTAATCCTATGGGATGAAGTGGAGACAATTGATTTCGGGCA
>CAYNMU010000065.1:0-11105 GCA_964398395.1 uncultured Eubacteriales bacterium | reverse complement strand
AACATTCTCGATGAGATGGAAGACGAAAGAGCGGAAGAACTCCTTTCCGAAATGGAAAAAACCGCCTCTGAGGAAGTCCGGGAACTATTGGAATACGATAATGATGAGGTCGGCAGCCTGATGACGACCGATTACATCGCGTTTAACAAAAACATGACGGTTATGGATACTATTTTGGAACTCAGAAAATCAAAACCGGAATCCGATACCATCTATTATTTATACATTGTTGATGAAAACGAAAAGTTTATAGCAACCGTATCCTTGAGGGACATCATTGTTTCGCAGCCGGAAACCGAATTAAGCGAGATTATGAGTGAAAAATCAATTTTCGTAACCGATACGGATAATGTCGACTCCATCGCCGAAATTATTTCCAGGTACAACCTCCTTGCCGTACCGGTTGTTGATAAAGACAACACGATGTTGGGCATGGTAGTTATTGACGATATTGTTTACAACCTGTTAAGGGCAACCAGAAGAAGAAGATAATCGGAGGTGAACGCTTATGCCGTCAAAAGCAATTAAAGCGATTAAAAAAAATAAATTATGGCGAAACATATTATTATTCATGGCTATCTTAGGCCCCGGCATTGTTACCGGAAGTGTTGACAATGATGTCGGCGGAATTACCACATACTCCGTCGCCGGCGCGATATTTGGCTATAAACTGATATGGACATTAATCCCCGCGTTTATTGTTTTGTTTGTTACGCAGGAAATGAACACCAGGATGGGTATCGTCACCGGCAAGGGTCTTGCCGATCTTATCCGTGAGAATATGGGCGTCAAGGTGACGTTTGTCATCTTTGTTTTACTGCTGATTACCAATATCTTAAATACCATGACCGAATTCAGCGGTGTTGCCGGCAGTATGGACGTCTTCCACGTCAGCAAATATATTTCTGTCCCTATTGTCGCCGTAGTGGTCTGGATTTTAGTGGTCAAGGGCTCCTACCGTATCGCCGAGCGAGTTTTCCTGTTGTTCAGCTTTTGCCTGCTTGTGTATATTTTTGCCGCGCTGATGGGTAAACCGGACTGGACCGCCATTGGGCAATCGGTAATTAAGCCCGACGTGGAAACAAATTTTGTTTATATTTCAACCGTCATCGGGCTTATCGGTACGACCATCGCCCCGTGGATGCAGTTCTATATACAGTCGGCAGTTATTGAAAAAAAGCTTAAGGTGAAAGATTTAAAGTTTTCTGTACTGGATGTGTTTATCGGGTGCGTCGCCACCGTTGTGGTTGCGTTTTTCATCATTGTCGCTTGTGCGGCGACGCTGAACAAAAGCGGAACAGTGATAACCACCGCCGGTGATGCAGCCGCGGCTTTGGCGCCATTGGCAGGCGCTTTTGCGTCACAGGTTTTTGCCTTCGGGCTTTTTATTGCCTCGGTTTTTGCTTCGGTCATCCTACCCGTAGCGACCGCCTTCTTTGTGTGCGAAGCCTTCGGTTTTGAAGCCGGCATTGACAAAAAGTGGAGTGAAGCCCCACAGTTCTACTGGCTCTACACCGCGATCATCGCGATATCCGCGGGGATTATCTTAATCCCGAACGCCCCGCTGATTCAAATTTCGCTATGGTCCCAGCGTATAAACGGCATCTTGCTGCCGGTTGTTCTGGTTTGCATGGTGATTATCATCAACAAAAAGGAAGTCATGGGCAAATATGTAAACAAGCCTATTTCAAACATCATCTCCTGGGCAACAATTGTCATCTTGTTGGGGCTGACTGTAACCTTGGTTGTTTCCTTGTTTCAATAGAAAACTCGTTTAAGGGCGTTCGGGCTTTTTTGTCCGGACGTCCTTTTTATATTTAATTTCTTTACTATCCTGCTTTATGTCCTGTTTTACCACCTGCTGCCCTGCAATTTTCTGAGAAGTTTATAAAGTTATGTTTTATATATGTTGACTTTTGAGTTTATTTCTTCTATTATTAGGGGCAATGATTATAAAGGGGAGTTTTCGACTATGCTTAACAATACCGAAAAAACAATGGATAAGGTCGTTGCTTTATGCAAGAACAGAGGCTTTGTTTATGCCGGCAGCGAAATCTATGGCGGTCTTTCCAACACCTGGGATTACGGTCCGCTCGGCGTTGAGTTTAAAAACAATGTCAAGCGCGCCTGGTGGCAGAAATTTGTGCAGGAAAGCCCCTATAACGTAGGTCTTGACTCCGCAATATTGATGAACCCGATGACTTGGGTTGCCTCCGGCCATGTCGGTGGTTTTTCGGACCCCCTTATGGACTGCAAATCTTGCCAAACCCGCCACAGAGCCGACAAGCTGATTGAGGATACCGGTGTCAACCCCGCGGGTTGGAGCTTTGACGAAATGTCCAAATATATAAACGATAATAAGATTGCCTGCCCCGATTGCGGTGCATGCAACTTTACGGATATACGCAAGTTTAACCTGATGTTTAAAACCTTCCAGGGCGTGACGGAAGACAGCAAAAACGAGTTGTTCTTAAGGCCGGAAACGGCGCAGGGCATCTTCGTCAACTTTGCCAACATTCAGCGCACCGCCCGCCGCAAGATACCCTTTGGCGTGGGTCAAATCGGCAAGAGCTTCCGTAATGAGATAACACCGGGCAACTTCACCTTCCGCACGCGCGAATTTGAGCAGATGGAAATGGAGTTTTTCTGTAAACCCGGCACGGAGCTGGAGTGGTTCGCATATTGGAAAAATTTCTGCAAGGAATGGTTGCTTTCCCTGGGGTTGAAAACAGAAAACCTTCGCCTGCGCGACCATGAGGCCAAAGAGCTTTCGCACTATTCAAACGCTACAACCGATTTCGAGTTTTTATTCCCCTTCGGCTGGGGCGAACTCTGGGGAGTCGCGAGCCGCACGGATTTTGACTTGACACAGCATCAAAATACATCCGGCAAAAACCTGGAGTATTTTGACCAGGAAACCGGCGAAAAATATCTGCCCTTTGTCATAGAGCCCGCCCTCGGCGCGGACAGAGCCGCGCTCGCCTTCCTCTGCGACGCTTATGACGAGGAGATTGTTGATGCGGAAAAGGGCGACACCCGTATAGTTATGCACCTTCACCCCGCGCTGGCGCCTATTAAAGTTGCCATCCTCCCGCTTTCCAAAAAGCTCAGCGAGGACGCGCTAAAGGTGTATTCCATGCTTGCCAAAAAATATATGGTTGAATACGATGATGCGGGTTCTATCGGCAAACGCTACCGCCGCCAGGATGAAATCGGCACCCCGCTTTGCGTCACCTTTGACTTCGACTCGCTTGACGATAACTGCGTGACCGTGCGCGACCGCGACACAATGGAACAAATAAGGTTACCGATTGCGGAACTTGTTTCGTATGTTGAAAAGCAGTTGGAGTTTTAAACGAGAATCCCACCACCGCAAGCGGTCCCCCTCCCTTTAACAAGGGAGGCAAGTCAGAAAGCTCCTTGTCTCCCTTGCTAAAGGGGGAAACCGGTGGCAGCCGGAGGGGGATTTGTTTCTGACCACTACCCACTAACCACTAACCACTAAAATTAGGAGAACAACCATGAAAGTAAACTTCACCGAAACCGTCCTGCGCGACGCAAACCAATCGCTTATTGCCACAAGAATGCCCTTTTCGGACTTTGAGGGTATTTTGGGGACAATGGATAAGGCAGGCTATTATTCGCTTGAATGCTGGGGCGGTGCTATCTTTGATTCCTGCCTGCGCTATTTGAATGAGGACCCGTGGGAGCGCCTGCGTAAAATAAGAAAAGCTTGCCCAAACACAAAGCTGCAAATGCTGCTGCGCGGGCAGAATATATTGGGGTATAAGCATTACCCCGATGATGTCGTGCGCCTTTTTGTAAAAAAGAGCGTTGAAAACGGCATCGACATCATCAGAATATTTGACGCGCTGAATGATATCAGAAATATTCAGGTCGCCATTGACGAAACGCATAAAAGCGGAGCGCATGCCTCCGGCACAATATGCTTTACCATTAGCCCTATCCACAACCTTGAAAGCAATGTAAAACTTGCAAAAGAAATGGAAGCTATGGGCGTCAATTCCATTTGTATTAAAGATATGGCAGGTATCATGGGGCCGCAGGATGCTTTTGATTTAGTCAAAGCGTTAAAAGAGAATGTTAAGGTTCCGATTGCTGTACATACCCACTCCACAACAGGCTTGGGGATACTCGCCCTGCAAAAGGCTGTCGAAGCCGGAGCTGATGTCATTGACACCGCAATTTCAAGCTTTTCGGGCGGAACATCGCAACCGCCGACGGAAACCCTTGCATATGCTTTTCGTCAGGAAGGCTACGAAGTTGGACTCAATGATGTTATCTTAAAGCAGATAAATGACTTCTTCAAGCTTGTGCAGGCAAAGAGCTTGGCAAGCGGACTTTTGAATCCTCTTGTTATGGGGACCGAAACCGATGCTTTGGTTTATCAAATCCCCGGCGGAATGCTTTCCAACCTCGTATCGCAGTTGGACGCACAGAAAAAGCTTGATAAACTTGACGAAGTACTTGCAGAAACGCCGAGAGTTCGCGAAGATTTAGGATATCCACCCCTTGTAACGCCGATGAGCCAAATGGTCGGCGTACAGGCTACCACAAATGTACTTTCCGGCCAGCGTTATAAAAACATATCGAAAGAAATCAAAAGCTATATAAAGGGCGAATACGGCAAAGCACCCGGTGAGATTAACCCCGACCTTCAAAAGCAAATTCTCGGCGACGAGCAGCCGATAACCGTTCGATATGCCGACCTGCTGAAGCCCGGTCTCCCTGCCGCAAGGGAATATTTAGGCGACAGAGCGCAATCGGACGAAGATGTTTTATCATACATCGCTTTCCCGGAACAAGCCGAGGCTTACTTTAAGGTTCGTGAGGAAAAAGAAAAGCGCAAGTTTAAATATTCAATTGAAAAAGTAGTCAGTGATTAGTTCTTGCGGTTGTAATCGACATAGGCTGCAAACTAATTTGGAGGAATAACAATGGACAACGATACCCTGTTCGACAAAGTATTAAATGTGTTTAAACATAAAAAAAACGATTCACCGGACGAAACCCCTGAACTTGAAGCAGCAGCCGCAGCGCCTGTCGTTCTGGGCACGCCGCTGCCTGTAACCAAATCCGAGGGGGAGCTCATGCTAATTAAAACAGATGATCCCACTGCCGCGGTGATAATGGCGATAATCAGTAACCAAAGCAAAATAGCGCTCAACAGGCTAAGCTTTAAAAGCATTAAACTTCTGGAGGATAAGCAATGAAGTATATAATTACTTTAAACGGTAAAAATTATGAGGTTGAGGTGGAAGAAACCGATGCCGTTATTACAAGCATAACAGATGCAGTTCAGGCAGTTCCGGTTGCCGCTCAGCCTGCCGCGTCTGCGGAAGCACCCGCATCTGTTCAGCCTACAGCTCACGCGGCACCTGTGGCAACCGAGGAAGGCACAAAAGTTCTCGCGCCAATGCCCGGCATCATCCTTTCCACAAATGTTTTTGCAGGGCAAGCTGTGAAGGCCGGCGATATTCTCCTTGTGCTTGAGGCTATGAAGATGGAAAACGAAATTGTCGCTCATTCGGACGGCACCGTGAAACAAGTGCTCGTTCAAAAAGGCATGACCGTTGACTCGGATGATGTTCTGATGGTAATCGGATAGATTTCCCGATAAATAAGTAGGGAACGCATTGTATGCGTTCCGAAAAATCGTAATGAATGACCCAAAGAAAAGATTGGAACACGGAACGCATGCAATGCGTTCCTTACAAAGAACCGGGTGATTTTATGTCCGCACCGCTCGCCGAACGACTCCGTCCAAAGACAATTGAAGATATCGTCGGCCAGCGTCACCTTTTGGGCGAAGGCAAGCCATTGCGCAACATCATTCTCTCCGGCGAGCTGCCGAATATGGTTTTCTATGGTCCTTCGGGCATCGGCAAAACGACATTTGCCGGCATTATAGCCGAAACCACCAACCGCCGTTTGGTCAAGCTCAACGGCACCACCGCAGGCACAGCCGACATTAAGGCAATTGTTGCCCAGCTTGACACGTTGATGACGCCTAACGGTGTTTTGCTTTACCTTGACGAAATTCAGTATTTCAACAAAAAGCAGCAGCAAACCCTTTTGGAGTATATCGAAAACGGCAAAATAACCTTAATAGCCTCCACAACCGAAAACCCTTATTTTTATATTTACAGCGCGCTTTTAAGCCGCGCTACCGTATTTGAATTTAAGTCCCTTTCACCCGAGGACATTGTGCCCGCGGTTAAAAGGGCTTTTGCTTTTATGCGCGATGAACGCAAAGAGGAATATGACATTGAAGACGGTGTTATCCCCTATATTTCGCAGGCTTGCGGCGGGGATGTCCGCAAAGCCATCAATGCGGTTGAACTCTGTGTGCTTTCCGCTGTTCTAACGAACGGCAAACGACATATCTCCATGGACGCCACAAAGGAGCTGACCCAGCGAAGCGCCATGCGCTATGACAAGGCGGGCGACGAGCATTACGACATCATTTCCGCCTTTCAGAAGTCTATGCGCGGCTCCGATGCCAATGCCGCTATTTACTATCTGGCACGCCTGCTTGAAGCCGGTGACCTGCCCTCCGCCGCGCGCCGGCTCATGGTTTGCGCCTGTGAGGATGTGGGGCTTGCTTACCCACAGATTATTCCTATCGTCAAGGCGGCGGTTGACGCAGCATTTATGGTCGGTTTGCCGGAGGCAAGAATTCCGCTTGCGGACGCTGTCATTATGGTGTGCAATTCCCCAAAATCCAATTCGGCTAACAGCGCAATAGATGCCGCGATGCAGGATATTCAGGGCGGCAAAACAGGCTCCATCCCCCGTCAGCTGCAAAACAAACACTTTGACGGCGAGGATAACACCAATAAAGGGCAGTTTTATCAATATCCGCACAGCTTTGACGGTCATTGGGTAAAGCAGCAGTATTTACCCGACGCTCTTAAAAATGCGAAGTATTACGAATACGGGGATAATAAGAACGAGCAGGCGGCGAAGGAATATTGGGAGAAAATAAAAAAAGATTAGGGTTGCAATTATAGCAACCGAAAACTGATTGATACTAAAAAACAGCCATCGAAAAATTTTCGGTGGCTGCTTTTTTATTCGATATTAATTTTGGCAGCAGCAAGTTCCTGCCAGGCTCACTCATTATATTTGCTCAACGAATCTTCCGTGCAAATCAGGCTCAACAAACGGCTCAAGAACATTTGTGACACCCTTCGCAAACCTGAGTATTAAATCATCTGCTCTTATGCCCATAAAGTCCAGCCCAAACTGCGCCAAGTCATAAAGTCCTTTTTCAGAGGTGCTTTTCAACTTCACGTTTTGCCCGGCAAATGTGAAATTGAGTTTCCTAACCTGTGCATGTTCAATCGGTCTTATCCAAACTTCCAGACTACCATCATCGAGCCAAGCGCAACTTGAGGCAAAATGATACTTTATTCCCGATATTTCGCCTTTGCTGACAATATTCTTTCCGTTATATCCGACATTAATCGTGTTTTGATTGAATTTTTCTGTCCAGAAAAACTTCATGCAGTCCTCTTCAAAAGTCAGTCTAACATTGTTGAAGCCACCTGACTTATTTGTGCTGATGGTATTGTTGATGACGCCTAAAGCAGTCGTCATCCTTGAATTTCTGAACTTTATCAACTTGCCGTTTATCTTGTTTTCAAGCAAATCTCTTCGCTTAAGCTTTGGCAGATGCGGCATAGTGAGACCGGCTATTTTTTTTCTTAACTTTTCCAAAATCTCAGGGTTTTCCGGCTGAGATTTCTCGCTGAAACTTTTTGGAAAATGGTGCCAAATGATTTCGAGTATCTTATCCTCAAGCGGCTCTCCAGCGGTTGTAACAATGCAGGCATCAAAATCTTTAATAGCAACACCAAGCTGTGAAAAAACACCGTCACAGCGATATGAATTGGGAATTTGATTCAGCCAAAATTGGTATCCGTAGCCTGCGCCATGGTCATCTGAAATCCCCGGCGTTTTTTCAACATGTTTTTCGCCCGCGGTTTTCGCCCAGTGCTCGGGTATAACCTGCTTATCCCCCCATTTACCGTCATTCAAATAGCATTGTACAAACTTAGCTTGATCTTCAGTTTTTAGGTAGAGTCCCCAGCCGCCGACCTCAACTCCGCTTTGGTTTGTTTCCCAAAACGGTACCTCAATGCCAAGTGGTTCAAAAAGTCTCGGGGTTAAGTACTCGATAGCGCTTTGTCCTGTAACTTTTTTGAGAATCGCGATGAGCATGAATGAATTTTCCGTAACATACTCAAATCTTTCACCCGGCTTATATTTAAATGGTGCCCTCAAATAGCTCTGAACCCAGCCGACCTTCCCAGTGTTGTACATAACAGTTGACATCTTACCACTGGTCATATTAAGCAAATGCTCTACTTTTAATGCATCGGTCCATCTTTTTTTGATTATAGGCGCGTATTCCGGAAAAAGAGCATAAACATTTGTATCTAAGCTAAGCTTACCCTCACTAATAGCATATCCTATTGCGGTTCCCGCAACGCTCTTGCTGAATGAAAACATCGTATGCGGTGTTTTTGCATTATAAGGCTTCCACCAGCACTCAGCGGCAACCTTGCCGTGACGCAAAAGCATAAAACTGTGCAGTTCCACATTTTCTTTTTCGCACTCGTCAAGAAAATCAATAACAGCCTGCGAGTCTATGCCAACCGATTCCGGGCTGACTGCCCTTTCAAGGTTTTTATTCATTAGTCATTGCTCCTTCTTGCTTGGCTTAGTCATTATATTTATTATTAGTACTGCACATTAATAAATTCGGTCCCCATGCTTAAATTGCAGAAATTTTTGCGTTCTTAATTGCTAATTTATCCTATCTGAAAATTTTTCATAGAACAGTTTGCCGAATTTGCCCCTATAATTTTCTTTCCACGGTTTAAATTCACCGCAAAAATGGATAATTATTGTGTTTTCTCGAACCCATTATGATCAATGTTTTTCTTTAATTTAAATGGATTCAAATTGAAAAGTTTAAAATAAAATTCATCCAAGTTGTACAGCAACGGGCTGATGTAAAGAGTTTGCCTGCTGTAAACGCCGTTTAAAATGTCCTGGTCGAAAAACCTAAGTCTTTTATAATATTTTTGCACATATTCATATAAAGGTTCAGATTTCTGTTCTTTGCGAAGCAACTCTAAATTCAAGAGCATGATTCCTGAATTAATGTATAAGCTTTTCGGTTCCATATGCAGCCTTACTCTATTATATACCTGTAAAGGTCGAATCATAGCATGGCTGCTCGCCGCAAAATAGTTTCCTTCCAAGTCAAGATTATATAGCGGTTCAATATTATTTATCACAACTAAATCAGGGTCCAAGTAAAGGACTCTATCCAAATTGGCTGGCAAAATATGCGCCGCCAATATTCTATAGCAAGCCTCTTTCGGAAATCTATCGGAGAAGGGCAACGGAGGGAACATATCGAACGGCACAAATATTTCAACAATTTCACATTGCTCCAAAACCACAGCCGAATGAATTCTTTCAAAATCCTCCGATTTCAGAGAGGAATGGACAACAAAAACCCTAAATTTTAAATTTGGATTGCTTTCGCAAAGTGAGCATAGCATTACACGCAATGGTTCAATATATCCATGATCCAAGGTCACAAGTATATTTATCAAAGCCATCGCTCCTTTTTTGGTTTAATATCTAATGTCTGACTAATAAGTTTCTCCTAAACGTTGTCCACTATTATCTTGTTTTGTCGGCATATTTCTGGTAAAACAACTTCCCAAACTCACCCTTATAGTCTTCCTTCCAAGGCTTGTTCTTACCGCAAAAGTGAACGATGACAGTATTGCTTTTCACCCATTCATGGTCAAGCCTTCCTTTTTTAGGAACATTGAATATATTGTTCAGTTTAAAATATTTTTCATCCAAATTGTAGACCAATGGGTCTATGTAAAGTGTCTTTTCGCAGTAAACCCCGTTCAAAATATCTTGGTCAAAAAGCCATAGGCGTTTCTGGTTTTTTCGAACATAATCGAACACTTTTTCGGCGTTTTGCTCTTTGCGAAGCAGTTCCAAATTCATCAGCATAACGCCGGAGTTGATATAAAGGCTGTTCTTTGTCATGCCAAGCCTTGCCCTGTCAAATATATTCATCGGTTCCAGCATATGACTCGTTGCGGCAAAATAATTGCCGTCAAAATCAATGCTGTAGAGTTCCTCAATGTTATTGATGACAACCAAATCGGGGTCCAAATACAGCACTCTGTCCAAATCATCCGACAGAATTTTTGCGGCAAATATTCTAAAACAAGCCTCCTGAGGCCATCTTTCCGAATAAGGCAGTTTTTGAAACATGTCATCGGCAACACAAACATTGACGATTTCACATCGTTCTGCATCAGCAGCCGAATTAATCCTTAAAAAATCTTCTTTTGTGAGAGCGGAATGGGCGACAAATACTCTAAAGCGCAATTCCGGATTGCTCAAGCAGAGCGAGCGCAGCATAACACGTAGAGGATTTATATAACCCTGATTGAGTGTTACTAGAACATTAATCATAGTACCATCCTTTTATTTGACATTTTAATAATATTACCATACTTATATTAAGAGTTTATTAAATGTCTGATAACATTATATCAAAATTAATGCCCTTGGCAATAGCCAAAGGCACATTTTGTAGCAAATTAGAATATTAATTTCAATTTACAATGCTAATTTTTTTGTTTTGTATAAAATCATACCCTAAAAACCGAACAAAGGTTCATAAATGTGGAAGGGAGAAACTGTGTATTAACCAAGTATATGGTCAAGCCCTCGACCTATTAGTACTGCCAAGCTGAACACATCGCTGTGCTTACACATGCAGCCTATCAACCTCATAGTCCATGAGGGGTCTTACTAGCTTACGCTATGGGATATCTTATCTTGGAGGCGGCTTCACGCTTAGATGCTTTCAGCGTTTATCCGTTCCGCACTTAGCTGCCCAGCTGTGCCATTGGCATGACAACTGGTGCACCAGCGGTGCGTCCATCCCGGTCCTCTCGTACTAAGGACAGCTCTCCTCAAATATCCTGCGCCCACGACAGATAGGGACCGAACTGTCTCACGACGTTCTG
>CAYNMU010000064.1:5841-12655 GCA_964398395.1 uncultured Eubacteriales bacterium | reverse complement strand
GGTATAATGATGCAGCATCGAAAGAACATAACCAGCCTTTCAAACCTTTTATTGGTTCTTTAACATATGCTCCATCATACTTTTCTGCTTCATTGTGTGGTTTATCTAAAGGTATGATAATATTCTGATTAAGCAAATAGCTATTAATAATTGATTCCCATAAATACACTGGGCTGAAGACATTTTTATAATTGACATGCCCAGCATAAGAGGTTGATGTAGCAACTTCTAAAAGTTTTAATTTGGCTTCTAAATCGACAATAAGCATTACGTCAATTATATTATAGTCAGTGAAATTCTCCCAGTCCTGTGTGTACCAATCTTTAAATGTTTTATATTTATTTTTAAGTTTACCAGTACCCATTTCTGCTTCGCAAATTGTGTCTAATCTGTAATTCTCCCTCGGAATTAATCTGAATTTACGGTAGAGTTCTAAGTAATCAAGTTGTTGGACACCAAAAATCTCATAGCTGATAACCTCTTTGCCATTAATATTATTTGCCCTTTCTCTAACCACTTTCCAAGGACTCAATGCTTTAACATAGTCAGTTGAGAGAATTTTCTCCATCCGTCTAATAATATATACCACATCAAAAGTATTGCTATTCCATCCACTTAAAATATCTGGGCAGTGATGAGTCCAGTACTCTGAAAAACGTTTTAGTAGGGCATGTTCATCTCGACAAGTGATATAAGTTTCTTTATACTTTCCATCATATGGTTTTGAACCAAATGTAATTAAACCCGATTTCGTATTATAAACAGTTATAAGCGTAATTTCTTCGGGGCAATCTATTACATTAACTCCGTTAAAATCTGTGGTTGTTTCTATATCCAAAAATGATATAGATAAATCTGAGAATACGAAGTCTACTGAGTCGGCTTGATACATTGTACTGATAAAATTATTTTCCCATGAATTGTTACCATATAATTCATAGTTGGTTAGTTGGGAATACTGCTTGATATGATCCTTAGCATCTGATATATCAATAAAATCCAGTTTTGTGAGATTTTGACCATATATTGTTTTGTAAATTTCTTCTTTGTTTGATCTTGTATAAAGTGATGGACTGAAAGTTATCTTCTCGCGGTTCCTTACGCCATTATCATAAAATGTATGTAGTATCTTATTGCCAAGAATCTGTACATCAACGTAATATTTAGTCATTTTTTTCTCCGGTGGTTTGCGATATGCTGTAGTATTCCTACCAACCATATCAATTAAAGAACCTATATTATATCAGATAAATTATAGGTTGTCAATATTATGATAAATTACCATCATATAGTTCTCGTCTTTTTGTAATGCAATCATTTTCAGCATCTTTTTGATTATCATAGTTGGCTCTATATATTATCTTTTTACCTACAGTTAAAGCAACACGCCATCTTTTTGTGTGTTTATTATAAGAAACTCCCAATATTAATGAAACATTGCCGTTTTCATCGGAAAGCTTATTTGATTTTATTTTTCGTTTGTTTTGTTTATTTACTACCTCAAAAACATCTCTTAAGTTACTAAATTTATTAAAGTTGGGTATGTTGATACCTTCTTTATGGTCAATTTGAAACTTAGGCCAACTTCCAGTTTCATATAACCATGCAAGTCTATGGGATTGATAGCATTTTCCATTTATTTGTATTTTTAGATACCCATTAGTATCTAATGTACCTGCAATATCACCAACTTTAATTCTATTTGACTTAGAATTAGTCTTCTTAATCCATATAAAATCTCCAGTTTCTGGATTATATTCTAAAATACTTTTTAAATATTCTTGTGTTATTAATGCTTCATTTTCTCTATTTACTATTGTCATTTTGCTACTCCATTGAGGTGGATATTGAGAAGAATGAATATGGCAGCTGTTTCTCACGCAGTTTTCGGAATATCTTCCTAGCCATACTTCTATTTATACATATATTATAGCAGGTATTTGGCAGAAGTCAACATCTTTTTGCTATAAATAGTATTATACTAAACTAATTATGCGAAAAAATTATGGCTTATAAAGGAAAATATAAAGTAAAAGATGTATCAAAATACTTAGGCGATCCAACTAAAGTTAGGTTTCTAAGCCTATGGGAATACAGTCTTATGAAATATCTCGATGCTTGTATTAATGTGGTTGGTTGGTGTTCAGAAGATGTAAAAATACCATATGTTTGTGGAACAGATGGGCAAAATCATTTATACCTAGTAGATTTTTACATAGTTCTTAATAACGGCAAAAAACTTTTAGTTGAAGTGAAGCCATATAAGCAAACAAAGGAACCAAAGGCTGGAAAAAGACGCACACGCGCTTATTTAAATGAATGCTATGCCTATGTAAAGAATACATCAAAATGGGCAGCAGCGAAGAAATTTGCGGAATTAAATGGGTGTGAATTTCAAATATGGACTGAGAATGAATTACGCAAACTTGGACTAAAGATACTATAAGGAAACGCAATGACAAAAAAGATAAATATTTTTGATACCATCTCCAATGATGCAGGTTCAAGAGCACGTAGCTTTGAATGGTATATGAAAAAAATCAATGAACTTAAAGGTCGTGGGTTAATAACTAAAAATAAATTAGCATCCTATTCTGAAATGGCTACAAATAACATCGAAATTGGCTCTATGTATATGTTTATATATGATAATCCAAAATATAAAGATACTTTAAAATATTTTGATGCTTTTCCTATTGTAATACCTTTTGGTTTTGATAACAATCATTTTACTGGCTACAATATGCATTACCTCCCACCTCAAACTAGATGGACTTTACTGAAGAAATTAATGCAGAATAGTGAGATCTCTACGATACGTAGAGCATCGAAAGAAACTAAAATGGAGATGGATTATCAGTTATTAAAGGGTGCAAGTGCATTTAAAGAATTACAACCTTGTGTACATCAATACCTTTATGATAGGGTTGGTAAAATTTCTTGCGGGATGTTCTTAAAGATTGTTCCAGCCGAATGGAATTTTAGTGTACTTTTACCAGTCCAAGACTTCAGAAGCAAAGACAGAAGTTATTCGGCAGAACGTGTATGGCAAGATTCAATGAACAACAGGAGATAGAAATGGCAACATCAAATGGTACACAAGGCTTACAAGATTTTTTAGCTCTTGTGCGGGAAAAGGGGCTGGCAAGTCATAATCATTACTTGGTTAATTTTGATATTCCGAGGGGTTTGCAGGGGAAATATGCACGATATGGCAGTACTATGAGCTTGCTCTGTGCGGGAGGAGAACTACCAGGCGTATCAATGGTTACTAAAGATGTGTATGTTCAGGGAGCAACCAGACCAGTTGTAACTAACGTAAATTTCAATGAGATGTTTCTATTTTTTTATATTGAACAAAGTATGGAATTAAAATCTTTCTTTGATTCATGGTTTTCACTTTTATATAATGCAACAAATGGAACTGTTGGTTATCCTGATGATTATGGTACACAAATAAGAATCTATCAACTTGATCGCATGTTCGTTCCAGTATATGCTGTTGAATTAATTAACGTTTTCCCAAAAGCAAGTTTCCCATTGCAGATCACTGCACAAGGTGGGCAGTTGCATAGGTTGCCAATTAGCTTTGCATATAGACGATGGGAAAATATTAATATACAATATAGTCCAGATAAATTTTGGGGAAAGTTATTGCAGAATCAAGGAGCTGGATTAGTAGAAAACTTGGCACCATCATTATATAATATGCTGGCATAATTTTTGGTATAAATAAATTTAACACAAACTAACAAAGGAAATATGAAATGGCACTGCCTAAAATTAACCACCCTTTATATTCAACAATACTCCCATCGACTGGAAAACCTATAAAATACAGGGGCTTTCTAGCTAAGGAGCAAAAAATCCTTTTACTCGCTGTACAGAGCGCAGAATCCGCGCAGATGACAATGGCACTCAAACAAATTCTTAGGAACTGCATAATTGATAAAATAGATGTAGAGAAAATGATAATCTGTGATTGCGAATGGATGTATTTGCAAATTGTTCAAAAGAGTCTTGGAGAAGAAATTGTCTTGGCAGTTGCTTGTGGCAACTGTTCCGAAGAAATTAATTACACACTTCAATTGAATAATATCCCACCTCCAGTAATAGTAAAGAAAGCTAACATCATTAAGATTGATTCTGATATGTATGTAACACTTAAATATCCAACTCTTGATACTTTAGATGATTTAGTAATTATTAATGAGACTGACCGCACATATACTACAGAAGAAATTATTAAAACTATATCAAGAAATATTGAATGTGTTTCGACTTTAGAAGAAACGTTTGATTTTTCTGACCAGAGCATAGATGATATTAGTGAATGGTTTGACCAGATGAGTAGTCAGCAATTGGCGTTAATAACCGATTTCTTTGTCAATATACCAACTGTTGAAGAAAAGATTGAATTTCAATGTGCATGTGGTTATAAAAATGTATATGGGATTCGAGGTATCAGTGACATTTTTTTGTAACCAATAGCAATGAATCGTTGCTAAATTACTATAAGATGAATTTTGATTTATCATATCACCACAATTTCTCTTTGGAGGCACTAGATAATATGTTGCCATTTGAAAAAGAGATATATACTTCTATGCTAATCAATGAGATAAATATTCACAATAGCAAGATTGAAAACAGGAATCCATGATACGATGCAGTTGTTAAATAATCTTTAACAACTGCTTTATTTTTATATTGGATGATAAAATAATTTAGCTTCTTCATAGACAACTGAAGCTTCTTCTGGTGTATCAAAATGTCCTAAATGTTTTTTAATTCCATTTACTTGTATTTGCGCTTCCCATTTACCAGAAGCTTTATGGAAACATACACCTCTATATCCACTGGTATTACTTTTTGATATTTTTGTTTGATTCCAATTATTGTTATAAGTATCTCTTAAATTAACAAATCTATTATTATTTCTTATATGATTAATGTGATCTATTTCATATAACGGCCAATTTCCAGTCATATACAGCCAAGCTAATCTATGGGCAAAATACCTAATTCTATTTATCTGTATTTGTACATAACCATTATTTAAAGTTCCAGCAATATCACCATTATGAATATTTCTAGCAACTTTATTTACATTCAACCAAACAAAATCCCCCGTTTCTGGATTATATTCTAAAATACTCTTTAAATATTCTTGCGTTACCAGTGCATCATTTTCTTTACTTGCTTTCCCACCCATTCACTTCTCCTGCTATAATTTAAATTGTACATCCATTATAGCAGGTATTTTTAAATAAGTCAAGCAATTTATTATAAATACCTATATAAGCAACACTATAATAGGGAAAATAAAATGGTAAAGAAAACTGAAATAACAGAAGAACCTTATGACTACGCAGCCAACAGAGAAAGGATGGCTGCTTTTCTGGGGAACCAAACTAATGTAGATCAATTAAATGAATCTGCCGCAGCCAACAAAGCACTAAATGAAGCAGCCAAAAATTCTGCCAAATTAGATAAAATGGAATCTAAAATAGACAATATATCTGAATCCACTGGTTTATCAGTAGAAAAGATGGCAGAACTAGCTGCTATGATGGAATCAATAGATAGTGGTAATTATGATAGAAAGAAATTTGAAGAAGCTGGACACATAATTCATGACGCTGAAGAATATAATAATCCACCAAAAACCAAAGCACCTCGAAAGTCTCGCGCAAAACCTAAACCACCAGTTTTGGAAGAGGCAGAAGGGGACTTGGCACCACCTAAATCAAAAAAGAAGCCTCCTGCCGATAACCTCAAAAGTGATGTTACAGAGGTCAAAGCTGCCTTAAAGTCTATCAACACAGCCATTAAATCAGGCAATTCTGCCCAAGTTAAAGTATTGAATAGTATTGCCAAAAAATTAGATGAAGGTAAAAAGACTGCCAAAGAATCTTCTACAGCTAAATCAACCGGAACAACTACCAATACCATTGAAAAATTATTGACTGCCACTAATACAAGACTTACAAAATTAATTGGCAGTGTTGATTTACTTACCGCTAAAATGGGTAGAATTGCTCCAAATAAACCTACTCCTGCTGAAAAAATACAAACAGAAAATGAAGGTGGTGTTGTAAATGCAGAAAGAATCCCTATTGAAGAATCAGAAGAAACGAAAGAAGCAAAAAGAATACCAACAAAGGAAGACAAGAAGCAGAAGGATTATAAGGATGGTTTTTTAACCAGACATGCAGTTGGTATGGTGGCTGGTTTATTGGGCAAAGGTCCATCTGAATTAGCCCGTAAAGGAATACATAAGACTAGTGACTTTATTGATGCTTTAGTTGCAAAGAGAAAAGAACGCAAAATTACGGCTGAAGCAACTGCTGATATAAATGCTGAACCAACTGCGCAGCCTACTGTGCAGCCAACTGTAACTCCAACGGTGACACCTACTGTGCAGCCAACTGTAACTCCAACAGTAACTCCAACAGTAACTCCAATAGTAAGGAGAGCACCTAAAAGAGAACCTCTAATGACTGAGGAAGAATTTTTAAAGATTGTTGCCGAACATGATGCTGAAGAAGTTGCTAAGAAAACTTCAATACCACCTAAGATAAGATCACAATCTAATATTTTTGATAGGTTGAATCAGTCAAAAGCAGCCAAAGAATTAAATGTTACTCCAACAGCTAAATTGGCTGGAGCATTGACATCTAAGCAAGAAGTTGAAGAACATCAAAAAAATCAGGAAACTAAGTCATGGCGTAAGAAAGTATTGGAATTATTGCAACCAAAATCTGATGAAGATAAAAAGAATAAAAAGGAAGTTGGTGATGATAAAGATAAA
>CAYNMU010000064.1:0-5741 GCA_964398395.1 uncultured Eubacteriales bacterium | reverse complement strand
AAAACTATGACCTCTGAATCAACTGAAAGAAAGCATAGTATGAATGAATTCTTGACTGGAAAGAAAGATGCAATACCTCCAGTCACTTCTGCAATAACTCCACAAGCATTTTCTGGCACTGCCAAAGCCTTGGGAGGAGCAAGTAATATGGCTGCTGACCTTGAGCAGAAAGAGAAGGATAAGGATAGAGCAGCTATTATATCGAATAGCGGCAATACAACTATAAATAATAATGGCGGTGGAAATGGCGGTAGAAATGGCGGTGGGTCAGATACGATACGGCTTCCAAGTAGGAATCCTGATCCAACTAAATATATGCTTGACCGTATAGGCACTTCGTCTTTAGGGCAAGGATTCGTTAGTCTTTAAATTTTAAGCAAAAAAATGGGGTGTAGAATAGAGCAAATCCCAACTATTCTAAACCCCATCAACATCATCCTTGCGAAGCATCCTGTGCTTTATCAATCAATTGAAAGCTTCCTTGCAACTTCCATGTTGCGTCATCCTATAATATTATTTAGCTAAAAAATTTCAATCATTTGCTGCTAATTGGCTGAAGAAATTTAGGTCATCATCATCTGCTTCAGGCATAACAGGCATTTTTTTGGCTGGTTTTACCTTTGGAGCTTTGAGGTCGGCAAAAACTGGTACGTCATCTTCAGGTTCATCTTCAACAAATTTAACAACATCTGCACTCTCTACATTACCTATACTAACTCCATTTACCACAGCCAAGAATCTTTCTTTGAGTTCATCGTATGTTTTGAAATGGCTCCTATCGAGTAATTCAGTCAATGAATATTCTTTTTCCCAAACTGCTTCAATTTTTGCATCATCCCCACCAAATAAAGGTTTTGGCTTTCTAAATGATGAGTCAATATATGAAGGCCAGCCATCTTTCCGTTTAATCTTTAATGCGAAATCCGCGCCATCCCAAAAATCGAATGGATTTATACCAGGAATAACTTTTGAATCTTCATCAAGTGGGTCTGCTTCAGTATCTTTAGTTCTTGCCATAATTAAATCCATTATTGATTTCCCATACTTAAATAACATTACTGTGCCATTTAATTCTGGTTTAACTGGATCATTAATAACAAGGATGTTAGAATAATAGTTTAAGGTTCTCTTTCTGGCTCTAGCCAAATCCTGTTCTCCGTTTGCCCACGCAATTTTGTTTTGCTCTGCAACATAATCAACTTCACCTAAAGTTGATAATGAATTTTCTAAATACCATTTCTGACCTGGTGTTTTGGCACCATTTGGCTGAATTACACCATTTAGATATGAAAATCCGTGCTTCCATAAAGTTGCCCAATAACCTTCTTCATTTTTTGGAGAATCAAGGAACCTGATAACAGCCCCTCCATTGCCAGCTTTGTCGATAGACAGTTTATAGATTCTATCATCATTGAAATTTTTAGTGGATGATGGGGTAGCAATCTTTTCCACATCGGCTAATAGTTTGCTGAATGCACCTGAACGATTTTTCATTTGTTGTAATGTAGTTGTCATATTATATTTCCTCTTGTTGTATTAAAGTTTTATTTGGTATGTGTAATAGTATAGCAGGTATTTTTATTTTGTCAAATTATTTCCTCCTAATCTCAAGTAAAAATTTTCTAAATTTCTTTCTAATCTTTCCAACATCATCAGTTATTATTAAATATTTAGTAATACAAGCTTCTGCCAAAATCTGCTTAACGTCTGCCAAAGACTCCGCATAGACTTTATAATATCCACTTCCAAATGGACTGCCAGTATCGACTGTTACTATAAATACCTTCAAATTCTACTCTCCAAAAACTTTTCTATAAATTTTCTTAATTCGTTCTTCATCATAGTTAATAAATCCTGCATTATAAAATAGTAATACCTTTTTTATAAAATTCTTCTTTTGTTCCCAAATATAATCAGTATACTTTATACCTAAAATATCATAGCAGCACAGCTGAATTAAGCAGATCGTCTCTAAACTGATTACATTGCCAAGATAGTATGACACTACCAATGGGGGATTATCGTTAACTGACGAGTATAACTCATCGGCACAATCTATATCTAATGATGCATCCATTAACTCACTTTCAAAGATGTAACTTAAAGACTCTTTTTTTCTAATAAAATCGTTATAATTTTGCATACCCACATCTTCAAAATTTGCCAAAGGATATGAATTACCGCATAAACAATTTGAAAAGAAATATAGAATAACCTCTTCTTTATTTAGTTTAGAAGTTATATTTCTATAAAGTAACCTATCCTTTCTACCATCAAACGTGGTAGGTTTTATTTTAAAAAGCCCATCTACCATCATATTGTATTTTGGGCTACAAAGTGTGTGTTTTATACTTTGGTGTATGCGATAACCTATGATCGGTTCAATGTGTCCTGCCATTTAGTTTCCTCTTTGTTTTTAAAGTATGTGTAATATTATAGCAGGTATTTAGCAGAAGTCAAGCTAAATCATTAAATTCTTTTAGGAATGCTTCCAGTTTTTCAAGGTTGTTTAATATATATTCTTTGTCGCATTCTAATAATATTGAAATTTCTCCGGTTTCTTTGTTTATTGTATATGGCGCTTTGGCTTTCTTAAACAGGTTATCAACTGCCCATAATGGCCGTAAATTAGTGTACTGGTTAAGGAATAATGTTTGAGCCTCATTGGTAGCCCAACTAACTGGAAAAAAGTGGTCTATATGCCATTCTCCTTGATTACTCCAAGTCATATTTGGTTGGAATTGGGATTCTATATGTATCTGGAACTCTTCAAAGCTACAGCCAAGTATATTGGCAGTTTTTGAAGTCTTTTTAAAGTTTCCTCTTTTTAATGTAGTAGCTATTAAAGTGCTCATATTACACCTTAATTTATATAATGGATTAGTTACTTTTCTTTCTTTATGCCTTGCATTTGCAATTGCCTTTGCTTCTGGTGTTGCATTCTTTGCAGCTATTTCTTCTCTATGTTCTGCATAATGGATGGCTTGCTTTGCACATTTTTCTTCTTTATTTTCTGCATAATAGATGGCTTGCTTTGTACATTTTTCTTCTTTATTTTCACCTGCTCTGTAGATTGCTTGATATGCCGCAATTTCTTCTTTATTTTCTGCATAATGGATGGCAACACAGCATTTGCATTGTGCTTTTCTACCAAATTTACAACTCTTATCTTTACTAAACTCTTCCAAAGGCTTCAAAACATGACACTTTTTGCAGACTTTGGAAGGAACCTTTAGTGGTTCATCAATATTATCTACAAAGAATTGATGTAGTGTTATTATATTTGGTTGCATAGTAAACTCCTTTTGTATGGAATTATGTAGTAAAAGGTTGTATGGAAATCCTTACTAAAGGGACTTATCGGTAGCTGACACCTATCCATACTTCTATTTATACTAAATAATGGAGTCTACATTCATTTGCCAGTACGACATAATTCAACAATGCCCATTATTTCATACTCTTTAATTAAATCCAAAAATTCTACTGCATTTTTCATTTCTGCATATTCAACGCTATCTTCAAAGTCCAGCAGGTCTTCTAAATCTGATTGTATCTCTAATATATCTGCCAATAATTTCTGTTTATATGAATCCACATATAGTTGATCGCTTAGTATTTCAATAAAGACTTCTCTGTTCGTTATTAATTTTTCAAAAATGTCTTGCTTTGTCATTTTAATTTCCTTCTGTTAAGATTTCTTGGTTTAATTTGATTTTGTTTGCTTCTGCGATTATAGTACCCATATCATAGGTTTCATATAATGGTGTGTACTGTCCTATTCGTTTTAAGAATAGTTTAGCATCCTGAAAGCCTTGGTATGTATATTCAAATGTATTCTGTTCAATTAGCATTTTGTCTCCAGTTGTTTTTAAGGTATGTGTAATATTATAGCAGGTTTTTTGGGAATGTCAACTAAAATCCTGCATTAAATTTAGTAATATTTATGAAGTTTGATATTTCGTAGTTGCGATTGTTTAAATTTTTTATAACGCTTTCTAAAAATGCGATTATTATGCTGGTGTATTGAACTTTTTGCATAATTAATTGTATCTGCTCATCTCCAGCCAAGAAGCTGTCCATATCTGACTTCAAAAGTCTCTTACCTTGATACTGCTCTAATGAATGTTCTAAAAGTTCCTCTTTTGTCAATTCACCATTGTAGTATTTAATTTTAAATTTCTTGGCTGTTGCATAGTCATTTTCCAACTTTATGATTCTTGCCTTGTGAGTAGATAGCTCTGAAAGGTAGAAGGAATGATAGCTGGAAGTTTTTATGCTTTCGAGTCCAATATCGTTGGGATTTATGTAAGAGTCTTTCTTCCATTGGGCTTGTAGTTCATCTAAAGTCATTTTGAATCCTCATTTAAAATATCTTTTATGAATAATTCACTATTACCGTTTTGCATTATCTTGTTACCTCTATATTGAAATTCTTTATAAGTTTGTTTGTTATGTCGTTCCAAATCTAATGCATCTTGTCCATTTTCAAAATAAAGTTCTTGAAGTATTGTTGGGTTCCAACATTTAAAAACTTTCATACCATTTAATCTTTTTAATGGTGTTAAATTTGTTATACCAACTTTATATAATGAATTATAATTTGGTCTATCGAATCTTATATAATAATGATATGCTGGTTTAGATGAATCAAATCCATATTTTGCACATGATGGGCAACCAGAGCCACATAAATGATTAGATGGGGCTTGTGGAAAAATACCATGTATTTTACAAATTATATTTACATCTTGCTTTGCTGATATATATTCAACTAAAGAATAATCATATTTATCGTTATGTATAATATTAGCTCTTTTGCTAAATATTGCTTTATATCTAGCACTTTTGTTAATACCTTGAACTATATTACCACATATTGGACACCCATTACCATTTAAATGGCTAGTTGGTGATTGAGGAAACTTTCCATGTATGTTACATATAATATTCACATTAGTATGCGCTGTTATATATTCAGCCAAAGAATAATCATACTTACCATTATGAATAATTATTGCTTTTTGAATAAATTCGTCTTTTGCTTTATTGCTTTGTTTTATCGCAGATGCTTCGGAACTACATTTAGGGCATCCCTGACCACATAAATGATTAGCGGGTTGTTGTTTAAATATAAAATTATGATCTATACATCTAATGTTTATTATACTATGTGTACTTATATATTTAACAAAAGAATAATCATATCTATCACCATGAACTGCAATAGCATCCATTATAAATACAGAATTTGACTTTCTTTGAGTATTGGCTATTTTTATTTTTCCGCATATATCACATCCACATCCATGCAAATGGTTATTAGCTTCTTGAGTAAAATTTCCATGTATTTTGCATTTAATAATTACATTATTATGTGCTGATATATATTCAACTAAAGAATAATCATATTTATCACCATGAACTTTAATAGCATCTGTAATAAATTCTTCTGTTGTTTTTCTTTTTCCCATTTTGATATTCCTTTTGCTTAGAATTATTTAGCGAAAGTTGTGTGGAAGGCTTGCTAAAGGCTTTTCGAGGATCAGTCTATCCACACTTTTATTTATACAACCATTATAGCAGATATAATGGTTTTGTCAAGGGTTTAAATATTATGGTAAAATCTCTTCAAGAGTATAACTAGAATTTACAGTACCTCCAAATGTATCTCCACTATTTCTGTTAATGAACACGT
This sequence comes from uncultured Eubacteriales bacterium, assembly GCA_964398395.1. Lineage (GTDB taxonomy): Bacteria > Bacillota > Clostridia > Oscillospirales > Acutalibacteraceae > UBA1447. The sequence continues at coordinate 43 of CAYNMU010000064.1, read as the reverse complement.
TACCATTACCAGAAGCCCCACATCTTGCACTATAAGTTGTTGC
>CAYNMU010000063.1:0-13048 GCA_964398395.1 uncultured Eubacteriales bacterium | reverse complement strand
TAAAGTTTCTTGCATACTTTTTTACGATATCGGTCGCGTCATTCTTACCTTTGGTGCTGAACGATGTTGTATCGCAACCGTTTTTACCAAAAACATCCAAAACATCGGAGAGTATTGACATGGACTTTGTTTTTCCGGCTTTTGGATTGATTATTAAAAGTATTTTTTTGTTTGTGTTTAGTCTTTTCTTCATAAATATACTCTTTTCTTTAAAAAACTGCAAATCGCTTCCGCAACTAACTTTATTATCCTATAATATCATAGCATAACGAGTTTTATTGTCAATAAAAACCTGTGTGTCTTAGCCTTGCAAATAAAAAATAAAATGTTATAATATAAAATAGATGTTAATCATTAACCCCAAAGGAGATTGCATGGAAATCAGAAAAATTCAGCCAAGCGAAAACTTGGAAGCTTTGAAGATTCAATCTATATGTTTCACAATGAACAGAGACTTTACCACCGGTAAAGGTTTTGATGATAACTATGAGGTTGTCAGAGCACTTTTTAACAATGATGGGAAAATGTGCGCTTCTATAAACTATATCCCCTTTCTTTTTAGAATGAATGGCGAGACTGTTAAAATGGCAGGCATTGGTGGAGTTGTTTCGCTGCCCGAGGAGAGAAACAGGGGTTACATTAAAAAAATTATGAGGTTTTCTTTGCAGGAGATGCGGGATTGCGGGCAGCTTTTTTCTTTTTTATACCCTTTTTCAAACCCCTATTACCGGCAGTTCGGCTACGAATGCTGCTACAAAGTACAGGCGGTTAAAATCCCGCTAACAGCTTTTGCGGAATTTAAAGCGCAAGGGCATGCAAAAGCGTTTGTTTATGAAGAGGATATTGAAACGATAAAAGAGCTTTATAACAGCTTTGTTGAGAATAAAAATCTTGCCATTGTCAGAAATGAGTTGCAGTGGAAAGAAATGTTTGACAGAGATGCTTACAAAGACTTGTATTATACCTACATTTGGCATAATCACGAGGGCAAAGCTGTAAGCTACATATCTTTCGAAGCTTTGGAAGGCAAAGAGAATGACATTGATGTTATGGAATTGGTTTGGGATAGTTTAGAAGGATTAAAAGGCATTTTGGGATTTTTGCACAAGTTTTATCCATATTATTCAAACTTCACCGGTTTGCTTCCGGAATTCATTGACTTTGAATTACTGATCAGCGAGCCGTTCAAAGTGGCCACAGAGATAAAGGCTAAAGGAATGAACAGGATTGTTGATGTTGAAAAGGTACTCGCATCACTTAAATATCCTGAAAAATCGGGGCAATTTACAATAAGAGTTAATGACGACTTCTGCGAGTGGAATACGGGGACATTTTGGATAGCTTGGGAGAATGAAAAAGTTGAAGTGGTTAAGAAGGATTTGCCTGCTGATTTAACGTGCGGTATTCAAGTTTTATCACAGTTGGTAACAGGTTACGCATCGCTTGAGGACCTGCAGGAGTTTGCCGGGGTTCAGGTTTCCGGCAATGCAACGCTTCTCAGTGCAATATTCAGAAAAAAACAGCTGTTTATGCGCGAATGTTTTTAGCCGATAACCAAATGAGTATTTAGATTTGAGGAAATAATGAACGTTTACGATTTTGACAATACAATTTACCGCGGAGAAAGCAGCCTTGACTTGTTTTTTTACTTTTTAAAAAAGCAACCTTCACTTGTCCGTTTTTTGCCTAAAGCCCTTATTGGCATTTTGAAGTATAAACTTCGCATGGTTCCCGTTGACAGCCTGCTTAACAACTATGCTGTTTTTGCGGAGGATTTTTTCAGAGACCTTAAAACTGTTGAGGAAGACCTTGAGGATTTTTGGGATAAACATATGCATAAAGTCAAACCTTTTTATTTAGCGCAACAACAGGAGGATGATTTGATTATTTCAGCAAGCCCGGAGCCTGTACTTTCCGTGCTTTTTGACAGGATAAATATTAATAATTTTATAGGTACAACTATTAACAAGCAAACAGGTAAAATTGATTTCGTATGTTACCGTGAAAACAAAATTCCGGCCTTTAAAAAAAGATATCCGGACACGATTATTGAAAATTTCTATACAGACTCAATGAATGACAAGCCTCTTATGGAGCTTTCAAAAAATGTTTACTTTGTTAAGGGCAATAGGATTAAGCAAATAAAGCCTTAGATACTATTTCTTTGCTACCTGGCTGTATCAAATTTGAATTAAATTGAGGAAGATTATGAAAAAAAACATACCCGGTTTTTTAGCTCTTTTCTGTGCCTTCTTATTTCTACTTTATACTCCCATTCAAAGTAATTTTGCTTTACATGTCGGCGAGCTTGACCTCAGGCACGGCATATTGGATGTATCCGTATCTTTTACCAATACGCTGCACATTGTCGGGTATGGGTTAATCAGTATATTGATTTTAATGTATTTTACCAATAATAATTCAAGTAAAAAATACGCAAAGGTTTTCTGTTCTGTTTTTTTCTTCTCAATTTTAGTTGAGTTTACTCAAATCTTTTTTGTACAAGGCAACTTTAGATTAAGAGATTTGATTTCCAATATCACGGGAATTATGATATCTTTTTCACTTTTCAAGATTTTTTCCAAACATTTTGAAAATAGAAGTTCAAAAGTATTATTTTTTTTATTGATCTTTTTAATCCAAATTTTTGTAGCAATATTACTTCATTTTTTGTTTAAAGAGTTAAGTGTAGTAATTGGCGGAGAAGAATTGAGGAAATATTTATAACTATTCTTTGTAGAAGCCTCCACTCCGCTCTAACTAATCGTGAAGCTATTTCCCGCCGAAGACAGCTTTGCTTTTCATAACTAAAAAAGGTTCGGCGGAGAAATGGGGCTTAAAATGAAAAAAACGTCACTTTCGACCGATCGGTTGGTTTTGCCTCATCAAGTTTTTATTAATCGCATGAATCAGCTGAGCTTTAAGGAGCTATCGGACTCTGAATTGAAATATATGCTTTTTGAGGAAACAGACGAAGATGCTGCAAGTGAAGCTTTGCTCGCGAAGTGTTATGCCATGTTAAAAGAAATCGTATTCCGCTGCACTGGGCTAAGTCTTTTTGACACTCAGCTCGCCGCCGCATACGCCATGCAAAAAGGACACATTGCTGAACTACCGACCGGTGAGGGTAAAACCTTGTCTGCGGTTGTTTCGGCGATTTGTTTTGCGCTCAGAGGTAAAGATGTGCATATCCTTGTATTTAATGATTACTTGGCAAAGAGAGATTACCTTTGGTACCGTTCGATTTATGATTTCTGCGGGCTTTCGGCCGGTTACATTGACCAACATACCACCCGAGAACTACGAAAAGAAATATATACCCGAAAAATCGTTTATTTGACTGTTAAAGAGGCAGGATTTGATAATTTAAAAGATTTTTTATGCGATAAAAATAATGATATAATTTCCCCCGAATATGATGTTGCCATTGTTGACGAAGCGGATTCAATCTTTATTGATGAAGCCAAAACACCGCTGGTGCTGGCAGGCGATATGCCTGAAGAGTATAGCCGAAAAAATAATATCAAAAATATAGTATATTCGCTGACTGATGAGGATGTTGTTACAGACTACAACCAAAAGCAAGTCTATCTTTCTGATATCGGTATAAACCGCATTGAAGCAATACTCGGCATCGAAAACCTTTATGATGAAAGCAATGCCGAGGTGCTGTCCCTGCTAAACGCCGCGATGTCAGCAAAATATCTTCTTATCCTCGATAAAGATTATATAATTAAGGACAATTCGATTCAGGTAGTTGATGAATTAACCGGGCGAATAGCTGTCAATCGAAAATTTCCCGATATCTTGCACCATGCGGTAGAGGCTAAAGAAAACATAACTGAAAACGATCAGACAATGATTTTTAACTCAACAACCATTCGCTCCTTTCTTTCCAACTACGAGACTCTTTGCGGAATGACAGGTACTATAAACACCTCAAAGGATGAAATTTGGAACCTTTATGGGCTTGATATTGATGTTATCCCGCCGCATATTCCCTGCATACGAAAAGACCGTGAGGATATTGTATACTTTAACGACAGCGATAGGGAAGAAGCGGTTATCAATGAACTGAAAAACGCATATGCAAAAGGTCAGCCGGTTCTCTTAGGCACAAAAAGTGTGAGTGAATCGGAACGGTTTTCGGCAATTCTTTCAGGTTTAAATATTCCTCATAGTGTTTTGAATGCAAGAAACGACGAAGAGGAAGCGGAAATGATTGCAAAAGCGGGAGAACCGTTTCGGGTTACCGTTTCCACAAATATGGCAGGGCGCGGTGTGGACATTAAGCTTGGGGGCATAAACGAAAAAGACAAAGAAGCCGTTGTCGCCGCAGGAGGGCTGTATATTATTGGTGTTGGTATTAACCGAAGTTTACGGATAGACAAACAGCTCAGCGGCAGAGCTGGTCGGCAGGGGGATCCCGGAGAGAGCAAATTTTTTTTAAGCCTCGACGATGATTTACTGAAACCTTATGCAGATGAAAAAGATTGGAGTAGATATGCTTCGCCGGGGAAACCGATAACCGAAAAAAGTATTGTAAAATGGGTTCGCCGTATCCAAAAGTATTCCGAAGGCGAGGATGCGGAAGCCCGCTACATGCTTGAAAAGTATTCCATCATATTGGAACAGCAGCGAAAGCTTGTCAGTAACCGGCATGCAATACTCCTTGACGGAATTGAACCATCCAATATTTTGTTTGAGCGCGAACAGCAATATTATGATGAGTTGATTGAAAAATGCGGCAGTGAGGGAGTTAAACTTGCAGAAAAGCAGCTGATGCTTTATTTTTTAAACAGGCATTGGGCGGATTATCTGGAATCAATGGAAGATGTCCGAAACGGTATTCATCTGATGGTCGTCGGCGGCAAAAAGCCGCTTACCGAATATCATCGAATTGCTATAGCCGCGTTTGATGAAATGATGGAGGAGATAAATTACGATGTAATTGAATCCATGAAAAAATATGATATTACCGAAAATGGCATTGACATGAAAGCAGCAGGATTAATCGGAGCGACAAGTACCAGAACTTATATGATTGATGAAAGCAACAGCCAGTTCAGAAGAATTCCGCAACTGCTTAAAACTGTTTCCAACCGTATTGACGGTACGGTTTTTACGGTTCATGGTTTGTTTGAAAAAGTGAAAATTTTGATAAAAACGAGCAAAAATAAATAATACAGAATTACCGCTTTTATAATAATAAAAACGCGAAAAACCAAATCATATTATAATATTTTTTTCTTGACATTGTAAACTTTCGGTATATAATTATTTTAAGGTGTTTTACGCCCCAACAAAATAAAAACAGTAAGAGAAAGAGAAAGGTGATTTGTGTGTTAGAAAACAAATACGGTAAAACAATCTGGTTTCCGCGTGTTCTTGCTCTGGCATTTGCCCTGGTTCTCACGGCTTTTTATTTTTTCAGGTTCGAAGGTTTTGCAGCAGATTTCAGCGGATTCTTAAGAGGTCTTCTCCCGGCAATTGTTACGCTTGGCATTATCGCAGGGACATGGAAATTGCCAAAATATTGCGGATATTATTTCATTATTTTTGCAGCTGCATTTGCATGCTATTTACTTTTCACAAAGTCAAACGACGGTTTGGCATATGCTATGATGGCAGGTGTGCCCGTACTGATTGGCGGTCAATTTATTCTCTTAGGAACAAAGAGGCCTGGCAAAGCAAAAGACGCCGCGAAGGCTGAAGCAAAGCCTGTCGTTTCCGAAGAATCGAAAGAGATAAAGTAGAACTATTGTCTGGATTTTCTGAGATTTAATAATAACATAATGTACGAGGGCAGGTATTTTACCTGCCCTCGTTTTTGGTTTCCATTTCGTTTGATCAATCCATCTTGCTCAGTAAAAAATTGTTGTAAAATTTCTCAATCGCTGCGTAGAAATCTTCAACATTGCCATCGTTTTTAATTACATAATCGGCCATCTTTTCCGTTTCGCTTGTGTGGAAAAGCTTTTCTTCGCCGGTATCAAAATCTTTGAGCTTTTCAACTGAGTTGCCGTCTCTTTCTGCGCCTCTGGCAAGCATTCTGTCAAACCTAACCGTGTCGTCCGAAATTACAACATCAACCAACACGAACATTTCACCAAACGCTTCTTTAAGGAACTTGACGTCCGAAAGCGGACGAATGCCTGAAACCAAATAAATTTTGCTGTCTGACTCTTTGATTTTCTTGACGATTTGTTCAGGGAAAAAGGTTTGACCGAACGCATCCATATACTTTTTCGATGTAGCGTGAAGGTTCTCTCTTGTAAGCTCCAAACCGTCTTTTGTTGCGAGTTCCCTTACGACATCCCCTATTGAAACCATGGGTAGGTTATATTTTTTTGCTACATATTCCAAAAAATAATCTTTACCTGTTCCATTTTTACCGACTGCTGCCAATACCATTCAATTTTACCTCCAATAAAAATTCCATTCGCTATGTTATAGCAATAACAGAAATTTGTCAACTTTTTTGTTAATTAATTTCCAGCAACTTTTTAATTGATCCTTTATCCTGAACAATCTCATTGTAAAACACATGCGCCCAATAATTATGTCTCTCACCCTTTTTGCGGGCGTAAGCGAAATAAATCCTGCCGTTCATCATAAGTTTTGCAACTGCATAAAAAGCCGGGAACATATCAAACGGAAGATTTTCAATAGTGAATACAAATTCTTTTTGCTCCCCCGGCTGAACAACCGCCTTTTGCGTGCGTGGAGAAATGTCTGCAAATGCAAACGGATTGTGCCCGCCTAATGACCATGTCTCAACAGGCGTCGCAAGTGAAAGCTCACCCGAGAGTATTTCGGTTGTGTTGTTGCTGATGGTTGTTAATATTTTGTTGTCGACTATCTCAATTTCAATCTCCGGGTTAAAACAACCAACCTCAAAAACATCTTCAAACATTTGCCCGTCATCTTCATAATTCAAACGTATCATGCCCTTTGCTTCTGCGGAGGGTTTTGTTATTTTCACCGGGAACATGACATAACCGCCTGCAATCACATCATAGATTAATTTTATTGAATCGGCTTTCCAGCCCTTTGGCAAGGTTAAATTCAAAACACCATTTGCCGGCATGTCCGGGCGGTTGTTTGCGACACTCACTTCTACCTCGAAACTTAAGTCGTCAATATATTTTACTTTCTTCCCGATTACAGCCGCTACTGAAAGGTAACCCATTGGCATCGTGCCCAAATCATGTTCCCAACTTCTGACATAAGTCGGCTCGACATCTTCTTTGTTTGCCCCAAGCACGGTTTTGCCAATTGTAACATTTGCAGCAGCCGGAACTAATGAATACGTTTCAATAGAATGCGGAGTCACAGTTGTTTTAAGCGAGTTTTTAGCAAAGCCGATTGCCTCGCCTTCCTCGTCAAGCAGATTCACTCTTTGCGCGCCTGTAATATCAAAGCCGAAATCAAACTTTGCCGCCCCGTCTTCTCCGTTGGGCTCAAATCCTCTTAGGGTAAGCCCGCGACTAAAGATGTCGCCGTAATTGCCCTGCATTATTGAAAGCGGATAACCCGCCAATTTGAACGCAGTCAGAATAAAATCTTTGTTGGATTTCAAAAAGCTTTTATTTTCCGGCAGAGGTTGATTATGTGCAGGAACTGCATCTGTAAAGGCAATTAGCTTGTCGTTAAACTCAAGCGCTTTGCGATAAATCTCCGCTTCTCTGTAACTGCCCTCGTGCGGACAAAGCGCGTAGGTAAAGATGTGCGTTTTCTGCTCGGGAATCAGTTCGCTGTGTCCCGTGGTTTTACCGATGTTACCATAAAACTCAGCGGTGTGGAAAAGCATCATGTTCAGCAGCCCTCCGTGCTCAACACTGCAAGCAAGGTTGCCGGTGTTAATTATTGCTGTGCCGTAATCGTCCACGGTTTTTAAGGGGGAAGCTATGACAATGTTTTTTAGCTCGGCTTTTCTGCCCGCTTTGAATTTTGCGGTAAAGTCTTCAATAAAAGTATTCAAGGTGTTAATATCTTTGGCTTTTATGAGCAAGGTGTCAATCGGTTTGCTAAGCACATTATCGCTGTCGATTACATAAAGCACGGCAACCCCGTTGACAGCAAGTTTTTCGCTAAAGCTCTTTGATTGGGTGCTATTGCAACCGGCAAGCAGTTTGTCTTCATATTCATTTTCAACTCCGGTAACGCTGAGAACAAAACGGGTATCGGTATTCATTAGGTCTTCATTAAAATGAATAAGAAGCGTGGAATGAGTTTGACGGATTTTATCCGAATAGCTTGTTATCGGTATGGCTTTTTTTGTAAGAGCCGTTAAGAGTTTGTCGCCGGCATTTTTTAACGCATCGTTTTCGCTTCTGATGATTTCGCTCATACCGATATTGATACTGCCCTTGCCGTTTATAGAAAGCGTAACGGTCGGGCCGTAATCAAGCCATTGGTTTGCCGCATACACTTGGCAGCGGGAAAACATCGCATATTGATGGGTTTGAAAGTCTAGCTTTTTATCGCTTTCACAGCGCACAGCAGGAGCAAATCGGTCGTCAAAGACCGGATGCGCACCTTCAATGTCAAGCGGGAAAGTCACGGTGAAAAGGTCGTCATTTTCCTGATAATCCTCAACGACTGTCTTCAGGTCAATCCGTTTCACCCCGTTATAAAGCGTTATTTCCTGCTTAATTGTGGCTATTGTGCCCATTTTTACCTTAATAACGAGTTCTGTAAAGGTTTCTCCCTTTACACCAGTAACTATTGCCGGGAAGTCGGACGAAAACATTTTTTGCCCTGTTGTATAGAATTCGTGCTGAGTTTCCATCCTGTCGTGTATCTCTTTGAGGATAACCACTCTGTTAGCGGGGCCGTCGACACCTTTTTTAAGCACTTCCCTCTTTGCTTTTTTGTCATAAATAGATGTTATTCCTCCACCAAGCGCAACATCAACTTTAATACGGTAAAAAGAGTTTTCAATCACACCGTTTTCAACAGCTGTTTCTGGCAATGCAACAACTTCTTTTAAATAATAAACGCCGTAGCCCATGGCAGGAACTTTAGGAATAAACACACCTTTTGTAAGATCGTTAGCAAGTTTTTCGTTCTCACTTTTCTGCAAAGGATACTCTTTGCCGTTTGAATCAACCAAAATGTAATTCTCCGCGCCCTTTTCCAATGGCAAATTGACTTCGCAAGGCTCTGTTCTGTCCCAAGTGTGCGGGTTGAAAACAAACACCGGGTATTCGTCTCTGCTAAGTTTAACGCCCGAAGCGATAAAAGCGATTGCGCGATCGACAACATTCGCAGCCAATTCAACAGCCTCGCGGTATTCAATCATCAGGTCCACAAAGGATATCTCATTGTTTGTGCCGGTTATAGAGTCGTGGTGTTGGCCGCAAAGGAGCTGCCTCCATGCTTTGTCCAGCGCTTTTTCAGGATATTGAGCACCGTAAAGGCAAGCAATTGAAGAAAGCTTTTCTGCGGTGATAAGCAGGTTTTCACCCAAACGGTTCGCCTGCTTAAAATCCATACGGGTTAAAGAAACGCCGGCATGGTAAAGGGAAATATCCCTTGAATTTCTCTCAATCAGCGGTCTGCCGGTTTTTTTCTCATTTTGGGTGTCGTCCGCAATAACGCCCTTGTGAAAGTCAGACATCACGGAAAACTCCGCATGTGTCAAGGTATCCTTCATCCATTCGCTCTTACCGTCGCGCGGGTAAGCGGTAATCTTTGGCTCAATATCTGAACTCTGATGGCTGTGCTTTATGCCAAGGCGAAGTGCGTCGCTGCGGGAAGTGCCGCCCCTTGAGTGAATAAGCTCAGTGCCGTCCGGTGACATATGACGAAACAGGCAATCCAAACCTAAAATCGACTTGCCCCAATAAATGCCTATACATCCGCCTTTTTTGCATAGCTGTGAAAGCTGATTGGGATGCCCAAAAACATCCCCGGGGCTATATATTGGTGTAATTCCGCCCAAAACATCCCTGTGGTAAAGCTGACCGTAAACGAGATTTCTGACCAAGCCTTCCGGCGAGGATGTCATCTCATTCGGTTGATTATAGAAGCAGTCCGCTTCCGCTCGACCGCTCTTAAACATTTGCTTTAAAGTCTCTCTTTGCTCCGGATATATTGAAAAATAGGGATGAACATAGTCAACTTCAGATATAATTGCTTTAAAACCGGGGTTTTCCTTTAACTCGTCCATCATATTTTGTACGATATGAATAGCGCCGAGCGCATAAATTCTTTGCTCTTGATGGTAGGTAGTATCAAAATGGAAGTCGGAAAAAATATGCTCAGTACCGTCAAACCCATCATATGCTATTGTTTTAGTCTCGATTGTGCCAACAGCCTTAGCCTTGCCTTTTTCGGCAATTGTAATCTCCGCCGTAACATCCCGTTCCACATTCGTACTTGGCAGAGAAAGACGGATATAACTGCACCCTCCGTTTTGCATGGCCGGTATTTCAAAGCTTTCCTCATAACCAAGGCTCTTATAATCAACAACACCCTGTGAAGCATTGCCGAAAGCGCCGACAAAGGTTGGGAAAACCTGGCGTGGTTCTTCCTTGCTGCCAAGGAAAGCGCCCGTTCTCATCGGATATGCAAGTCCCAAATTGCCGGATTTAGCCACAAGCGGGAAGATTGAACAGTTGGACATGGAAAGGTCTATGGTATCGCAAATATAACCCGTGCGGATTTTAAACATTAGCAAATTCTTGCCTTTTTGGAAGGTAACCGCGACTTGATTGCCGTAATCGATGATTCCTTTCACTCTGCCATAAGGTTTATTGTCAATCAATTCGCCGTTCAGATACATCAAGCTACCCGAAGTTTCATAGGAAATAATTGCATCATATTCCTTGGCACATTCAATATAAGTTGCGGCATAATAAACACAGTTGCGCTGCTCGGTTGCAAAAAGCGCAGTATCGCAAGCACTGTAATCCCCAGCATCAAAACGAAGGCAATCCCATTTGTTGACACCTTTCGACCACTCAAGTTGTTCGGGTCCGAAATAGATGTTTTTGCATTTAAGCCCTAAATAAGGCACTGCATTCGCTTCACCGCCCGATGTTTCAAGGTAGTCGCAGTCTAAAACCTTGTGGCGTTCATAAAGATATTCGGTTTCGAGCGCACCGCCTGTTTCAAGCACGAACGGGCCTAAAACCATAAAATCATTTAAACGCCGTTGAGGAATTTCATTTTCCTCCGTTTGCAGCAAATTCTCAAAGGGTACTGTTGAAATCTTGCCTTTAATGCCGGCTTGCATAATGTCGTTTGTGATCATATTTACGCCCCGCTTACTTTAAAATTTTTGTATATTTAATATATCATAAGTTTATCACAGGCACAACAAAATAATAATAGTTTGGGGTGTTTTAACTTTTTTCTCATCAAAAAAGCAAAGTTTTTCCGACATTGACAATCAAAAAGCAAAAGTATAAAATAGCTTATAACGGATAATAAGATTTCTTTTAAAAATTAGACATTTGTTAATTAAAAAAAGTCACATTGGCAAACAAGATAGTATTGTTTGTAAGCAACTAATGTATCTGTGGTTCGGGAACAAAAAGAGAATGGATTTAGGGTGAAATATGACTAATGAATTTGAATACTTGATGTATCTTTTTTCTTGCGGTGCAAGAGGAATAAAAGCAACCAATCCAATTTTTGATGTTAATTATGAAAAAGTTATTTCTCTTGCAAAGGAGCAATCGATTTATCATACTGTGCTCTTTGCGCTGAAAATGATGGATTACTGTGTTCTTCCAGATGCTGAATTAGCAGTACTTTTTTCACAACTAAAAAATGACACTATCACCGCATATATTAGACGGGTTAAAATAATAAAATTGCTTGAAGATTTTGAAGCGGCCGGTATTTGTGTTGTTTTATTAAAAGGGTATGGTGTTGCATCCCTCTATGCCTTACCGGACAGCAGAATGTCCGGTGATGTGGATATTTATGTAGATCCTAAAGATGAGAAGAGAGGGCAGGCTTTATTAAAACAAAACGGTTTTAAGGTAGTTCCGCGAGATACAAGGTCGCACCATTCTGAATGTGAACACTCTGAACTGGGGCACCTTGAGCTGCATGTAAAACTGTATGCCAAAATAGTTGAAGAAGTTTGGTTTAAAGATAATGACGGACATGCTTTAGCAATACAGCCATACGTGAAAATATCGACAGATGAGGGTTATTTTTACACTCTTGGCAAAACAGATAATTTGATTTTCCTAGCGTTGCATATGATAAAGCATTTTATAACCGGTGGAATCAGCCTTCGGTTGATAATGGATTTTAGCTTGTTTTTTTATGTTAATAATAGCACTGTAGATTTTATTCGTTTTTGGAGCACTATGGAAAATTTAAATTACAAATACTTGATTGAGGTAATTTTAAGCATAGCCGTTAAACATTTTGGATTCAATAGCGATTCTTTACCTTATAATATTATTGAAATTGACGAAAATAATATAGAGGTTGTTTTAAATGACCTTGAAACAGGCGGATGGCTTGGTACTAAGGAGCATGATACGCGCAATGAGGGTTGGAATGAATATAATCGGCTAAAATTTATTCATAACAAAAGTAACAGGAATTACATATTCTACATGTTTCTCTGGAGTGCCGAGAGCTATATAAAATCAATGTTTCCATCAAGACAGCATCTAGCTGAGAAGTTTCCATATGTGAATAAAAGCATTATCTTGGTTCCGATAGCATGGTTACATCGTTTTTTTACAAGAGGTTTATCCTATCTTTCCAGTGGCAAGTTAAAGTCATATGTAGTTAAGGGTGAAGATGACTTAAACGATACAGCGAAAAAACGCGTTGAATTGTTTAAACAGATGAAAATTATATAGGAATTCTTTCAATTTCTTTAACTTGGGCGAGATGAGTTTTGCTTTTCTGAAGTTAAATATAACTAACAATTTATTGTTGATGTTACCGTTTTTAAGCCTATTCGTTACTAAAATAAATGGTAATTTTATAATTATAAATAATAATTGGAAATACGGCAAGTTGTAAAATGAAATGCACAAGCAAACAAAAGAACATCCCAGAGTAA
>CAYNMU010000062.1:0-13144 GCA_964398395.1 uncultured Eubacteriales bacterium | reverse complement strand
TTTTCCCCATGGCAATTCCAATATCTGCCCTCTTCAAACTCAATGTATCGTTTACGCCATCGCCTGTTACTGCAACAATTTCACCCTGTTTCATCAGTAAATCAACAATGCGAAATTTATCATCGGGCGACACTCTTGAAAATATGATTGCCCTGTTTTGAAAAACATCTTTTAGTTTTTTATCGCTCATCTTTGGCAAATCAGCGCCCTTTATTACAACCGGATATTCATCGCCCTCGTTCATTAACCCGATGTTTTTTGAAATTGCTTTTGCCGTTACTTCATTATCGCCAGTGATCATAAACACCTTCATGTGAGCCTTGAAAACAGAGGCAATGGCAACTTTCACCTCCTTGTGTGGAGGGTCGAGCATGGTAACAAATCCGCCAAATGTTAAACCATTTTCTGCATCATCAACCGAATAATCCTTTTTAGATTCAAGGTCTTTGTATGCAATAGCGATAACACGCAGCGCCTGTTCGGAAAATGTTGCCGCCATCGACAGAATTTCCTTTTTTGTGCTTTTGACAGTTCACTTACTTTACCATTAGTAATAGTTTTTGTTGAAACTTCAAGAATAGACTCTATCGAACCCTTCACAAAAGAAATAACATTGTGTTTATGTTTTCGGATGATTGTCGCCCTTTTACGAAAGGAGTCGAAGGCAAATGCTTTTACCAATGGATAATCTTTTTCAATTTCTTCCAACTTAAATCCAGCCTTCATTGCCAGTGTTGAGAACGAAGTTTCGGTTGGGTCACCAATAGAGTACCATGAATGATGATTTTTATCGGGAGGACTAACCTTCCCTTTGGATGAAAGAAATCCGGAAAGAAAAAATATTTTTAAATCACCCAATGCAGCTTTTTTTAAAACTATAGATTGTTCATCCGTTATATTGCCGACAGGTTCGTAACCCAAACCGGAAACAGAAAAGGTTTGCCCGTTGAAGTAACAACCAGTAATGGTCATTTCGTTTTTTGTGATGGTTCCGGTTTTGTCGGAAGCAATTACAGTTGCCGAACCTAATGTTTGAGCTGAGGAGATTTTCTTTACTATAGCCTTTCGTTTAGCCAATCGTCGCACGGCAAGGGCAAGAGCCATCGAAATCTGCGCCGGCAAACCTTCGGGCACCATTGCAGCAGCAACGCTTACCGAAAAAACAAGTGCTACGGCAACAGAATCTTTCATAAGCATACGTGAAGCAAAAAGAACAGCAGCAATAACCAACGTAATATAGGTCAGCTTTTTGGCAACATCGGCAATTTCAATTTGCACCGGTGCATTGGTGGTTTTAATTTTTTCAGATGAGGTGCTTATTTTACCAATCTCCGTTTGAATTCCGGTTGCATAAACAATTCCCGTTGCATCACCCCGTGCAACCGTCGTTCCCATATAAACACAATTCTTTATTTCATTAAAAGGCAGGGTTTTATCGGTGGTAAACTGAGAATCTTTATTGGCTGGTAGCGATTCGCCTGTAAGTATGAATTCATTTGCTGAATATTCATTCGTTTCAATCAGGCGAATGTCGGCAGGAATACCATCACCTTCCGATAATTTGACAACATCGCCCGGGACAAGCTCGCTTGCTGGAATTTCAATGATCTTCCCGTTTCGGATAACATTGCATTTGTCAACAACCAAACTTTTAAGCGAAGCGAGGATATTTTCTGATTTCCATTCCTCGTAGAAGCCAATGATTGCATTCACGATAACAATAGCAATAATAATTGAGCCGTCGCGAAACTGATGTAAATAAAACGACACTGCAGATGCAGCAATCAAAATTAAAACAAGAGGACTGATGAATTGACGGATAATAATTTTGAAAATACCTACTGAATTGGTTGCTTTCAGAACATTGCCGCCAAACTTTTGCCTTGCCAATTTAATTTTGCGTTCATCAAGGCCATCCTTAATATTACTATTGAATTCCTTTTCAACAGTCTCAATATTTTCTTTGTAAAACTCCATTTTAAAAAAATCACAAAATATAGAACATCATCAGCCAGAAGTGGCAAAAGCTCCCCGCCATTACGAACAGGTGAAAAATAGCGTGCATGCTGAACCAGCGTACACGGGGCATAATATTATCGAGGGCAAAGAAGATGCAGCCTACGGTATAAAATATACCTCCCAGAAACAACCACATCAGGGCACTCGTTGAAAGCCATTGTAAAAGTGGCTGAATAGCAATGACAGCCAGCCAGCCCATAAGGATATAAATAACCACAGAAATCCACTCCCTTATATTGACACCAGAGATTTTGATTACAATGCCCAAAATAGCCAGTCCCCACGTAACACCAAAAATGCTCCAACCCCATGCCCTGTGAGGCATCAGAAGTGCAATAGGTGTGTAGGTGCCTGCAATAAGCACAAATATCATGGCATGGTCGAGGCGCTGAAAGATGATTTTTATTCTTGTTTCCCTCTGAAAAAAATGATAAAGGGCACTTGTACCATACAGTATAATAAGGCTCGCGCCGAAAACAGAAAAGCCTACCACATGGCTTGCATTGCCATCTTTAACCGCAAAAACCACCAGCAGCACCAATGCACTTACCGACAACAAGGCTCCCAGAAAATGAGTAAGAGAACTCAGGGGTTCATTTTGGTCATGCGTTTTATGGGCAGTAGTCATGATGGTTTCGGATAACTTTATGAATTCAATTTTTTTGCAACAAAATATTCAAATTCTCTTTCTATAATATATGCAGGCTTTTCGCCTTTGTATTTGGTTATTTTAATCCAGTTTCCTTCTTTGTCGTATTCAAAAACAGATTTTAAATCTATGTCTCCATTAGAACTGTATGTGTTTTCTTCCATTATGTTTCCCTTGTTGTCGTATATGTATTTGGTTTTTTTGTCAAGGCTGCCGTCTGATTTATAAATATTTTTTTCAATTTTATTTCCCTTGACATCATATTTATATTTTGTCTTTTTGTCAAGGCTGCCATCCGATTTGTATAAGTTTTCTTCAACAAGGTTTAATTTGTCGTCATATTTGTATTTCGTTTTTGTAACCAGACTTTCGAAGGCATCATAATAGTTTTTTTCAATCATTTTATCTTTTTCGTTAAACACAAATGTGTTTTTGCCATCAAGAACGCCGTCAAGCTTTCCACCTACTTCATAAACGCTTTGTTCAACAACGTTTCCATTGACATCGCACTTAAATATGTTTTTGGCATCGGGAGATCCGCCGCCTTTATAGTACTTGGGATTGAGAGAAACATCCGCTTCGGTTTTAATTCCCTTTTCGTTATATTTCCATATTGTTTTCTTGTCAAGGCTTCCATCAGAACGGTATTCATAGCGTTCAACGATGTTTCCTTTTTCATTGAAAATTTTGTAATAATCGAGGTCGTCAGAAACATCTTTTTCTCTTTTTCCTTTTTCTACTTCGCCAAATTTTTCTACAGCCTTATATGATGTCATACGAACTGTTTCAACAGCCCCTTTGAACCCCTGGGTAATCAGATCTTTTTTACTTGCCATCAAACTATCCTGTTTGTGTTTTACCAGCAAAGAGTCATTGGTAGCTTTTGCTTTATCTTTTCCGTCTTTTCCGGGTTCACAGCCAATAATAGACAAAGAAATCAACAGCGCAATTATTGAGTTAAAAATGAATGATTTTGTTTTCATAAAAATATTTTATCTTTTAATAGTGTTTTATTCAATGTTTCTATACAAAAATAAGTAGAATTTGTAAAAAACAGCAATAAGTAGGAAAATAAATTATATTTTGACATCAGAAAAAAGCATAGATTTTAAGAATGGAACGCAGGTCCGCCTTCGGCTAACACAGATGATTATGATAAACGCTGAGAAGACAAAGAAATCATATTGAATATTTTTGGCCTGCGTTTAGTCAGGAATTCGCCTTCGACTAACACTGATAATTATGATAAACGCTGAGAAGACAAAAAAACATATTAAATCATAAAAATCAGCGTCACCCACGTTCCATTCTTCTCTTCCGTGAGCTTGCGAACCTCTGTGTGTCTCTCTCTTTAGTTTTTTCTGTGTTTCTCCGTGCCTGTGGTTAGTATTCTGTGTTTACTTCTCGTTGCCGCCGATAGGTCTTTAACTTTAGCTCACTTTAGCTCACTTTAGCTCACTTTAGCTCACTTCCTCTACAAAAACTTCTTCTTGTTATTGTTTTCCTGTTCAATGTTTTTTTCTGTCTTGTTGATGTTTTTTCCTTTGTTGAAGCGGTAGCTGGCTTGTAACATTACAATGTTTTTCAGAAAACTGATGTCATTTGAACGGGTTTCAATATAATTGTCTGTTTTAATATAACTGCCCTGATCGAAACTCACACCCCAGCTGATAGGCAGAAAATAGATTAGCATGATGTTCAGCTTTTGTTTGAAAAAGGGTTGCTGTATAAAGGCAATCCAGAAATCATTGTCGCCTTTGTTATAACCCTGAGCTGTTATATACTTCTGTAGGTTTTTTTGATATTGTAAGCCCACCAAAAGGCCTGTTTTTTCTTTTGTATAGATGAGCTGTTCTGAAAGCGTAAAATCCTTTAAATTATTTGTTTTGTTGTTGTAGGTAATACTGCTGTTATATAAATTTAAAGTGGTTTGCAAAAAGATACTTTTACCAAAAGGTATGGTGATGTTGGTCTGTACCCCATAATTCTTATACTTTCCCATATTGCTGTAGCCATATTCAAAAATACTGTCGTTTTTAAGCACACCTGTTTCGGTAATATAATTATTAGAAAAGTGAAAATAAGGTTCTATGCTGGCCAGACCACCCAGAATATTGGCTTGCAGAGATATTTTGTGGGTTACTTCAGGGCGCAGGTTGGGATTGCCTGTTTTTATGCTTTGCTGGTCGATGGTGTAGGTGAAGGGATTGGTTTGATCCATGCTTGGATAGTTGCTGGCTGCACGGTATTTTAATTTGAGGTTGAGCATCTGCGACATGTCATATTTTAAGTCGGCATATGGCAGAAATATAAGATATGAATTTTTTTGTACAGAGGTTTTGGGTGCACTTGTCTCGCCGGCCCCACCTATTTTAATACCTGTTTTTTTGCCCACCTGCCATGCAAAGTAACTGTAGAGTTTATGGCGCATATTGCTGTATTCAAAAGCGCTTCTGATGGTGTCAATGGTAAAATTGTTGTGCTGACTTTCCCAGGTGTTGCCATAGCCTAACTGAATATTTGTCTTGGGGCTGAAAGTATGAAAATATTCCATGTAAAACTTGGTGCCGTTTTTCTTATTGATGCCATTTTCCAGTCTGTGATACAAGGAGCTTTCAAGGTATTCATTGGTGTAGTCGTATGTGTAATTTGAAAAAGTGAAATTTGAATTGATGGTGTTATTTTCATCCAATATGCCCTGATAAAAAAGGGAGTTATAACTGCTGTTGCTGCCTGATACAGACTTAGACTCACTGCTGAAATTGGAAATAAGTGTTTCATTATTGAAATATTTATTATCGAGCAGCACATCGGTAATATTTTGTTTTGCAGGCTGTCCCGACAAATTGCTCTCAAAGCTCACTGTGTGTTTGGGATTAATGTAATAATCGGCTCCGAATGTGTAATTATTAGTAAGCTGTTTTACTTTGGTATTTAATAAATTGTTTGAAGGAGGGTTGTTTTCTATAATCAGACCATAGTCATATTCTTTTCTGGAGCTTGAAGGCAGATCAAAATCGCTAAAATAACTACCAAATTTTGAGTAAATATTAAACTTATTATAAGTATAATTTAAAGTTCCTGATCCACTGTTGATGATGAGCACCTTTTTTTTATTCTTTGTATCAGTGTCAAACATACTTTCATCGCTTAAGTACAATTCCACTCCCTGATAATTCTTTTTCAGGATGACGTTTATCACAGCCGAATAACCTTCAAGAGCATAGCGTCCGCCCGGGTCGCGGATAATCTCAATTTTTTTAAGCCTGTCAGGTGAAAGGTTTTTGATGTATTCCTGATCTTTTTCCAGGCCATCTACCAGAATGATGACTTTTGCATCATTATCGACCTTTATGGCATTGCTGTATCTGTCGTAGTCCACACCTGGTATTTTATCCAGAACCTCTTTGGTGTTGGCGGTTCCCTCTTTCATTTTATCTGTTACTACCTGTATATCCCTGTCTATAAGGTTCTCCCGTGAGCTTGTCTTTACTGTAAATTCATTCAACATCTTAACATCGGGCTCCAACTTAAAAACACCCAGAAATGTATTTTGCATCACTTTGATGTTGGATGTCGTGTCATTTTTATAGCCCATAAAACTAAAAATGATATGATAAGCTCCCGGATTAACAGGAATGTTAAAAAATCCTTTATCATCGGTAATAGCACCGGCAATAAGGCTGTCGGTGGCATTGTAAACGGAAACTGTGCAAAATTCAAGAATGTCTTTAGACTGTGCATCTTTTACCTGTCCGGTAATGTCCACCTTGCTCTGGGCGGATGATATATACGCCGATGTCAGGAAGAAAAGACAAATCAGCGATTTTGTAATTATTTTCAATGTCATTTGTTTTAAATCAGTTAAATATGGCGTATGACGATTTATTGAAATATAATGTTACGGAATATTTAATAAAATATTTCAAAAATATATTAACAGCATTTGATGTGAAAATATTGTGAATTTTATATAAAACCAATGTATAATATTGTGATTTGCTGAAAAATTAAGCCTTCTTTAGAGCCGAAAGATATAGAAACGATGATAAATTTATTTAATGATTTTTTATGTAAGTTTGTAAATAAGAATTTTATATAGAAAAAAATAAAGCAACATTCCTAAAATTTTAATACTTAACAATCGCTTTGATAACATGAAAACCAAATTATTTTTTACAAGCGTGTTTGTTATATTTTTCTTAAAATTAAATGCACAAGCTCCCGGCGAATGGACCTGGATGAATGGTGTAGAGTCAATGAATTTTATTGGTAATTATGGAACTATTGGTGTGGCGAGCGCAACTAACATGCCTCCGGGTGTTTATGAAGCTGTTGAGTGGACTGATAGCCAAAACAATTTTTGGTTTTATGGCGGACAATCAGTAGGGATCTGGTTTAATAATTTATGGAAATATAATGTTTTGAGCAACCAGTGGACCTGGGTGAATGGTTATGGCAACGTACCAGATATAAAGCCTGTTTATGGCATCAGGGGAGTGGCTGCTATGCAAAATACGCCTGGAGAAAGATGTGAAAGCCAATCGTGGGTTGATAATCAGAATAATTTGTGGCTGCTTGGTGGCATCAGCTACTTAGAGCCGGGTGGTGCCTGCACGTATAACGATCTGTGGAATTATTCTGTTTCTGACAGCATGTGGACTTGGATGAAAGGCGACACTGTGCCAATTTGTGGCTGGGTGGTAGGGCATTATGGTCTGAAAGGAGTGGAGGATTCTTTAAACAACCCTCTGTCAATGGATGAAAGAGACATTACGTGGACAGATAATAATAATAATTTATGGATGCTCGATTTTAATGGGTGTTTATGGAAATACAGAATCCAAAGTAACAATTGGACATGGATAAAGGGCGATACCAATGCCATTGCTGTTTATGGGCAACAAGGAATTGCTTCTCTTAATAATACACCCGGAAATAATTTTTATGCCTACACCCGATGGAAAGATTCAAAAGGCAACTTTTGGCTATATTATACCGATAATACTTTTAATTTTAAACATATCTTCAGGTATGAAATTAATACTAATATGTGGACATGGGTTTGGGGAGACACAATCCAAAGTACAGTTTCTTATTATGGGGATACGCTTTGTGATTATGAATTTGAAGGGCGGGAAGAAAATGCAGTTCCGTTTTCCAGAGTAGAAGCCCGTGCTTGCTGGATTGACAATTGTGATAATTTATGGTTAATGGGTGGTATTGGTTACGACCACTCTACAATTGGTGATTTTAATGATTTAATTTATTTTGACACACATATTCTTAAATGGATCTGGGCTGGTAACGATACCACGCATAGTTACAATTCGGTTTATAGTACAATGGGTGTTTCAAGTCCGTTGAACAAACCTGCGGCGCGTTCAGGAGCTATTCCTTTTAAGGATGCAAGTGGCAATTTATGGCTCTATGGAGGTATAAATGTTAATAGTGGTGGTTTTCATTATGGTGACTTGTGGAAATATACGATGGATAATGGTTGCCCGCCATGTGAAACCCCGTATCATGCGGGTATTGCTGAAGAAAATATAACTACCGAAAAGGTTTCCATTTATCCCAATCCTTTTTCATCGCAGACAGTTTTACAGACGGATAAGGGTTTCAAAAATGCAATATTAAAACTATATAACTCCTTAGGCCAGCAGATAAAACAAATAAATAATATTTCAAGTCTGACAATCACATTGACTCGCGACAATTTATTATGCGGACTTTACTTTTTGCAACTGATACAAGACAATAAAACGCTTGCTACCGACAAACTTATTATTGTAGATAATTAATAATGTGAATTTAAATAAACACTATTTAACAATCATCATTTCACTCTTTGAGCTTTCTCCAACCAACTCAATGGTATATACACCACTGTTCAAATCGCCTTTTTCAATGGTGAGCACATCAGAAATAATATTATTGTAAGATCTGATAAGATTTCCCGTAAGGGTGTAAACAAATACGGTATAGGGCTTTTTGTCAGGATTGTCAAATTTTAGCGTTGTAGATTCCACAAAAGGGTTGGGATAAATGCGGATGTTTGAACGTTTATTTGGTTTTATAAAGTTTGTTTGGGTTATAATAGCCAGATTTGTTGAGCCATGATTGAGAACAGTGCTGTTGGTCTGTTCAAAATTTATATTACATGCCATGTTTGAATAGTTTGTAATCATAAATATGTACCACTGACCAGTTATGGCATTGGGTATATGACAATCCTCCTGCCAAGAGGTGCTGTAACTGCAATCTATAAGATTTCCTGAAGGGTAGAAGCTGGTGTTATTGGTATTGCTAGGACAAGATGAACAAGCAGCAGTTAACCCATTTGTACAAGGAGCAGATGGGGAAGTAAATGGCCCCCAACAGACAAAATCAACATCTTGTGACGGTGTGGTTGAAATGTGAATATTTATAGGACCCGATGTATCAACCTGCATATAATACCACGCAGGATTCGGTTGTGATAATAAACAACCATAATTGGGGCCTGTTTCAGCAGCACCAGTGTTTGTCCCTGCAGGATATGAATAAAGCGTACCACATGCAAAGGGGAGAGCCGTATTGCAATAGTTGTTTTGTGAAAATCCATTTAAACAGCATACTAAAAATAAAAAAATAAATATTTTTTTCATGGCATTTGTTTTTACAATTATTATTAATAGCAAAGTTAATAAATAAAAATTTTCTAAAAAAACAAAAGACAATAATTTTAAAAAAAATCAAATGAAAGGAGTACTTTTATCTTTAAAAATCAAAAAACATGAGTAATTCAAAACTTTTTGAAAGCAATAAAGTTCGTTCAGAATGGAACAAAAAAAAGGCAATTATAAAACTCGCACTTTTATGTTTTATAAGTCTTACATTTTTTTCTCATAATAGCCGGGCACAGACTGTAACAGATATTGAAGGAAATGTTTATAATACTGTAACTTTAGGCACACAGGTATGGATGGCGAAAAACCTAAAAACAACCAAATACAACGATGGCACTTTGATACCTAATGTAACCGATAGTATTCAGTGGTACAATTTGATAACAGGAGCCTATTGCAATTATAACAACGATGCTGGAAATGCAGATATTTACGGCAGACTTTACAACTGGTATGCAGTAAACACAAAAAAACTTTGTCCTACAGGCTGGCACGCACCTAGTAAAAATGAGTGGGTAATATTAAAAGATTATTTAATTGCAAATGGGTATAATTATGATGGCACAACAACCGGAAATAAAATAGGTAAATCTATGGCTTTCACCACTGGTTGGGCATTTTCTGATTGGGTTGGCTATGTCGGCACAAATCCCGAAACTAATAACAGTACTGGTTTTACTGGTCTTCCGGGTGGCCGCCGAGCGGCTTCAAATGGGGCATTCGATAATGTTGGAATGAGCGGTTACTGGTGGAGTTCTGATTCGATGGTATCAGGTCCGGCAAGTTACTGGTACTTGACCTACCTTTCTTACTCTTTAATAAGTATGGGAATATATGAGCAGGCTGGTTTATCAGAACGTTGCTTATTGGGTTCAATTTCTCACATCGACAAAATTGATAATAAAGTGGAAATAAAAATATATCCTAATCCTGCCACTAACAAAATAACGATAAGCATCCCCTCCAAAGCTACACCTGATAACTATCGGATTGAAATTTTAAATATTGACGGGCAAATTATCAGAACAAACAACAATTGTGGCGCAGAAACTACCCTTGATTTGGTTAATTTATCAAGTGGCGTTTATACCATAAAAGTAAAGACAGACAAGGAAATTGCTATTCAAAAATTTATAAAGCAATAAAATGATCAAAACAACACGGCTACCCCTGTTTATTCTGTTCGCCTTTATAACTTTCCTCTTTGCTTGCCGGAAAGAACATGTTTCTAACGACATTTGTGATTGTGCTGATTCTCAATCAACGTATGTGGTTGATACCATTACTTTAACGATACCCAACCTCTTTACACCCAATGGTGATAATATAAATGATATGTGGAGAATAAAAAATATAGACAAGTTCCCTGACAACAAAGTGAAAATAACACGTCCCGGACTATTTGGTGGAACTGTTTATGAATCAATAGGTTATTTTCAGGATTTTTCTGGAGAAAAAAGCAGTAATAAAAAAGCACTAAAAGAAGGAAAATATAAATATGAAATAACCGTAAATGGCCAGATAATTTCCGGGTTTGTTTGTATTTATAATGGAAGTACAGAAACCGACAACTATGACTGTTTAAATGCCTGTGTTTTATCAGACCCCACAGACCCGATGGTGACAGGACATTAAGCGGATTATATATTTTTTGTTATGGATTTATAGATATTGTTTATTATAAATAATATATATATATTTACAAGTTTAAAAATACTAATTTAAAGATATTATTAGAAAAACATATTTTATAAAAGAGCAATGAGAAAAATATTTTTTTTATTATATTTTATTGTTTTCTTACCTGTATTAGTCTCTGCTTCGCACTTTATGGGGGGAGAGATTACCTGGGAATGCCAATCAAATGGACAATATATATTTACCATGAAGGTATATAGGGAGTGTGATGGTATGCAATTCCATACAACTGATTCTTTAACTGTAATAAACCACCCTTCAGTTTCATATATACTTTTGACAAGGATATCACAGACAGATATTTCTCCTCAATGTAATGCGATGGGTCCACATATCACATGCGCTGGTGTTACAGCACCAAATCAGGGAGGAGTTGAAGAGCAAATTTACCAGTCAGCACCTGTTACATTAGCAGGAGTACCACCTCTTCAAGGGTGGATTTTTGCATGGGGGACTTGTTGTCGGAATCCTACATCAAATATAATTAATGCAACATCTCAAAACTGGCTTTTAAGAGCTGTAATGTACAGTTATACACCACCTGGGTCAACGACACCAAAAAATGCAAATCCCTGTTTTGACAACTCGCCTACGTTTGCTGAACGACATTCTTCAGTAATATGTGCAAGCTCTCCCTACACGTATAATCATAATGCAACAGATATAGATCTTGATTCTTTAGCATACGCATGGGCTCCTCCACTATCAGATTTGAACACCCCTGTTACAAATTGGGTAACAGGTTATTCTTATTACAGCCCATTGCCCGATGTCGTTCACAACCCTAATAATGTGCCTGCAGTTGTCAATCCATTTACTGGAGAGATTTCATTTACTTCTTTTACTCAAGGTGCTTTTCAAACAGTTATACAAGTAACGGCCTATAAATGTGGTCAGAAAGTAACTGAAATATTCAGGGAAATGCAAATTACTATATTATCTTGTGGCAGTAATACCCCTCCTATTGTTTCAGGAGCATTTCAAGATACAACAACAGGTATTTACAATATCAATATAGATACTGTTTTCTCAGGTGAACTGGTAACATTTCCAATTACAATATCAGACTTTGAAACGCTACCTGGAGGACAGCAACAAACAATTATTGTAACAGCAAGTGGTGCCCAATTTGGAACAAATTATACAGATACAAATGCCGGATGTCTAAATCCTCCTTGTGCCACACTTAATCCACCTCCTTTATTTTCAGGACAGCTTGGACTTCAAACAAATTTTAGCTGGCAAACAGACTGTTCTCATCTGGCAATTTCGCCTGAGTTCGAACCACAAACAACGATCTATAATTTTATAATTAAAGCTGTAGATGACTTTTGCCCAGTTCCCGGCTCGAGTATTAAAACGATTACTATTGTTGTTGTACCCCGTAAATTACCACCACCCCTAATTCAAAACGTTCAGCTTGACTCTAACAGTCACATTGTTATTGATTGGTTACCCGTAGTTGATAGTTTTAACATTTTTAACAGTTACCGGATTTATTATGCCACAAACTATAATGGACCATATCAATTGTTAGATACATTAACTGATATCAATCAGAGTTTTTATATTGATTCTACCCTTAATAGTACAAATCTTTATTTCTACATTAAAACTGCTTTTGGTTGCAACAACAACTCTTCTTACTTTTTCTCCCAGTCTTCTGACACATTGTTGTTTTTATATACAGAAATAAGCGACCTGGTTAAAAATACCAGTGAGTTATCACATACTTTATACCCCAATCCTTCAAACAAGAATATTGTTTTTAAATTTGATAATTCCATCAATGACAACATTTGCTTCAGGCTTTATGATAACAAAGGGGCTTTAATTTTTAAAGACGATAATGTTAAAGGGCAGCGCTATTTTTTAAATCAAAATAATATTAAAAAAGGGATATATTTCTACCACTTTTATAATCCCCAAACACTTTCTTCTGTAAATGGAAAGTTAATCATTGTAGAGTAACATATAGTAAAAATCATAAATTTTAAAAGTTACTAAGAGGTTGTTTAAATTTATAAAAAAAGAAAAAGTATTAACAAAAAGTTGTTAATAAAAACATGTTAAAATATTGATTATCAGAACGATAATTGAATAAAAT
>CAYNMU010000061.1:0-13205 GCA_964398395.1 uncultured Eubacteriales bacterium | reverse complement strand
ATCCCCCGGTGGTGAGCTTTGAGGGGGTTTCCCCCGCCGGAGGCGCGGCGTCGGGTGATCACCGGACACCGCTATGGTGCCAGCCTTCCGGGCGTTCGATGACCTGGCTGGCTTCTTCCGCCCTTTTTCGGTGAACGGGGACAGAGAGGGTCAGACACAAGGGTCGTAGGGGTTTAGGGAGCAAAGGAACGTAAAACCCAGTTAAGGAACCACACCAGCGGAAGAATAATGAAAGTTTTTGGCTCGTAACAAGCAAAAAGACCGGACAACAACGATGGGTGAGGGTGGGCCTGGCTGGGCCCGGCAGGGGTCAGCCAGGCGGGTATGTCGTGGCGGGGAGTGCAAGTTTGCATAATGTAATCGTTATGTAAAGCCGACCGGAGGTGTTGCCGGGACGACCCGCAGGGGCGGCGCGGCGACGCCGGAGGGAGGCCGAGGGCGGGGGTCGGCAAGGGATGCGTCTGATAATGGACCATTATCAGACGGCGGAGCCGCAAGAGGCGTGACGGGATCGGCCATGGATGGCCGAGACGGGCGCGACTCTTGCTCAGCGGAGCGGACAGCCCGGTGCACGGAGTGCCCTTTTGGGCACGGAGGGCATGACGACCCCCGACCGAAGCTTGCACGAGCCGCCACGACACACCCTCACGCCGGAGGCGTGACCACCCGACTAACTGGTAACCAGGCTGGTCTTTTGTGATGAGGCGTAGCCTGGGGGCGGACGGGCGGGGTATTTAATGGGCCGAAAGAGCGCGGAACGCGCTATCTCGGTAGGCTTTTTCGTGGCTTAGAAGGCGGGTTGAGCGCTTTCTTTACGAAGGGGCTGGGAGTGAAGGTGACCACCTTCTGAGCGGGGCGATTGATCTTTTTGCCAGAGGGCAGGGTGATGACTCTGGGTGCCTGGTGCTTGATGCCGAAGACGCCGAAGCGGCGGAGTTCGATTTTGGAGTCATGGACCAGGCCGCGGACGAGTTCATCGAGAACGGTTTGGAGGATCTCGCCGGAAATGTTCATGGAAAGGCCAAACTTGGCGGCGATCGCTTTCGCCAGGTCGTCTTTGATCATGGGGGTTAGTGGGTGTCGATCCACTTCTGGATCAGGTCGGCCAGGTTGGCGGTGTCCTTGGCGGTCAGGGTTTCGAGCTGCTTGAAGAGAAACGGCAGGTCGGAGGTCGAGCCGGTGGTGGAAGTCATGGCTGCCTTTATATCGGAGGCCATGATGGTTGTTCGGCCTTCCTGCTTGGCGGTGGCTTCGGCTGCTTTGACGACGGTCTCTGACAATGCGTTGAGCTGATCGAGGAAGCAGGCGACTGCATCAGCGCCTACCCGGAGGGTGGAAAGAGCCTTTACGAAGGCTTCTACCGTGTTAGGTTTTGTTATCCCTGGGTTTGGCATCGTTTAGCAATGTAGCACAACCCGCCTAATTAGGCATATTTAGGGGTGCCAATTCGTTATATTTTGATGTAATTGGCTACTGAAGGAGGTTTCTGGCAGGGGTTCTTCTGTAAGTATCGGCTTAATCATGGGTTACGGTCACATAACTTGATGTGGTTGTGGTTTATTGCGGGAATGCGGTTTGATATGCGCAGGTTATGGTTTGTTTGGGGGAAGACAGAATTGGTTGCAGAGCGGGCGCGGTCCAGATGTAGCATTAGGTGCCGATCTGGAATTTTTTTGAATGTCTGTGATCCGCGTCAACTATTTTTGCCGTTGTATTTGCTCTGATGGTGCTGACTTGACGGTTCCCTTGCACCTGGTAGTCAATATGTTGGGATTAGGCCATTGAGACAGCTGGGTCACAATAAAACCGGCCAAGCCATGGCTGAGTGCAAAACTCGAAGTATTTGAACGGTCTCGGATTTTACGCGGTAAGCAACGATATATGGATTTACCACTAACTCGCGGGTTCCTACGACACGACCAGGGCGCCCCAGTGCCTGGTGAGTCTGAAGACCCATTACGGCGTCGGTCACCCGCATCACTTCGACTTTTGCAATAGCCAAGCTATCGCGGGCGACAAAGGAAAAAAGCGCGTCAAGGTCTTTTTCTGCTCTTCGAAGCCAGCGAATTTTCACTTGCATTTCTTTTTCATGGCCGCCGCCATTTTCTTTTCTATTCTGGTTACAACGTCAGCATGATCACGGAAATCGGCGTCGGGCGCATCCGCCTCTTTAACAGCCTCTTCAATCGCCTGAACCTGCCATTCTTGGGTATCAAGAAAGTCCTCGATAGCTTTATTCGCCAAGAATGCTTTTGACCGTTCTGTTGAACGTGAAACATTAGCCAGGCGATTCATTGTTTTTACCAAAACCCTTATGGTCATTGTGGTTGTTTGAGGCATATTCCTTCACCGCCTTTCTTGTATACATAATAACACAATATACCACAAATATGTGACAAGGGCGACGGTTAGAAGTCGGTCACCAGGGGCAAATCGACCTTAAAATTGGCTATTGGTGGCACTTTGCTAAGCGCATTAAAAACTCGCTGGCTCATTTATGCTCTAGGCATTTTGGGACAGGTCTATGCTAGCATCCCAGCGTTTGAGGATAGGTTTTCCCGTATAGTTCAATTGAGACAGATTCTTTGAAGGGGTTTTTCCAAAAGACCTGAAACCATGTTGTAGACAATGTTTTACCAATTATTCAAAAATCAGTTTGCCCCTGGTGACAATAATGTTGGGTTTACCCCAGGTGAAGCCGATCAAGCCAGGTAACTGGTTTGATTTCTGGTTTTAAAAAACTCAGAAAACAAGCGCGGTAGCCCTCCTCCCCCGGCGGAGCCGCCCGTCGTCACCAGGCACGCGACGGGCGGGCCGACGGGGGAGGAAGGCGGTCGGCTTTTCATCCATCCCCCGGTGGTGGGCCTTGAGGTGGTTGTCCCCCGCCGGAGGCGCGGCAGCGGACAACCACCGAACACGGCTGCGGTTCAAGCCTGACGGGCGTTCGATGACCTGGCTGGCTCATTCCGCCCTTTTTCGGCGAACGGGGACAGAGGGGGTCAGACACAAGGGCCGTAGGACCGTCTGGCGGAAATGACCCCTGAAAACGGTTGTCAGAGAGCAAGTAAGGGTAAACAGCCTGGTGGGTGTGCTGTGGGTGCGTCTGGTGCTGTCGTGGTGGAACTGGTGGGAGATTTCGCGGTTTCAGGATACCGCGCGAAACCCTGAAACGGATCTGGGGCGCATGAGTGAGCCGAAACCGGCTGTCAGGCCGATGGCTGGCGCACGTGGGTTTCTGGGAATGAGTCGGGGGCTGAAATCTCCCAGCTTAAAACGGAGAGGTTCACGAGAAAGATTGGGTGATTACTGAACCCCAGCAACCCCAGTCTTATTCGGCTTAACTGCAGAAAACAAAAACAAAAGGATGAAACCAACAAGCCAAAGGATGACCCCAAAGTGAGCTTGCCCCTGAAAAATTTTATTCCCCTCGCGAACCATCCAGAAGAGAATCAAGCCAAAGATTACTGAAGCAGTGGCGCAAAGTAATCTTTTTTTTAAAATTATGGAAAAAAAGATTAAAAGGGGGAAAGGACCTAATATAAATAAAAAAACCCCTTTGGGATCACCCTTGGCGGCAAGAGCCACTATTTCCCAAAGAGTCACACCAGGACCAAAATTACCTATAAGTATTGGAAAAAATGCGCCACCTAAAACACACAGAAGGCCGATAAAACCACCAATTTGAAAATAATCAATTCCGGGTTTGCTATTTGCGATAAGGGATTCGTTGCAATACCGACATTTTATCGCAACTTCTTGGATTTCTTCCCCACAAAACTTGCATTTTTTTGTTTTTTCCGTCATTATTGCCCCCCTCAATGGATTTTGAAGAAAACCATCATCGGTTGAAATATTCACGGGAGCCCATGAACCGCGCACTTTACCTTCTCGCCTGACCTTAGGTTTTTACCTGAATAGAAGCAAGTTTTTTCTGGCTTTGAAAATGTTTTAATGATGAAATATTCACTCAATTTTCCTGTAATATCAGCTTCGGCGAACGTGTCGATATGAACACTCTCGTGATCTATATTATACATTTCTATTGCCCCATTAATAAGCATCCCGATATTAGCGTGACAAGCTTGATTCGGTGACGCCCGTGGACCTTTCATCAATGCAACAGTCTCTTCATCATAAAGAAAATTTTTGCCCCCAAATACGCCGTGAAGGCCGTTGCTATGATTAGTGCCTCGGCTTACACCGCCGTTGTTAATAGTGAAAGTTATTGTTGGTGGCGTAAATTTCGGAACTTCACTTGTTGAGGCAACAACACCCTCAATACGAGAGAACATGGCTTGAATTTTATTCTTTTCTTGCGACACAGAAAAAGTGCCCCTAATGCCATCATTTCCCTGGAAAAGGAAAAATTCATTAGTTTGTAAATTAAGTTCCAATATTTCTTTAGGATCTTTCGGATTAATCAATTTAAATTTTGTTGGCCTTTCCTGGGCAAAGACAGCGGAACACAGAAAAGCAGTCAATACCAATATAAGCAGTTTTTTCATTTCAAGCCCCCTTAAAGACTTTTGAGAAAGTCTATATCATTTCTGTTTTTTTGTCTGTCAGGAAAAACCCGGATTTTTCATGGCGTTTTGGACTTCGATAGCGGTAGCGACTATCGAACTCGCCCTTGAACATATGATCATTTCTATGTTCATCAAAGCCACAAAGCAAATTTATATCAAAAGCTATATCAAAAAAGTTTTTGGACCAGTTACGCAGCCCGCCGCATGGCGACTCTCGGCACCGGAAGAATTTGAAGACGCAAACCTATGTATAGTTAGCTTTTCCGCTAGGCCGACCAACTTTCGAATTACCACAAACCAGCCCGCCAGTTCCGCCCCAACTTGTTGGGCGGACCCCGAAGGGGCAAGGGCAGGGACGGCTGCGGGGCAATGTCCGCCCAAAAAGCGTTTGGGCGGCAAGCGGCATCAGCAAGAACCGCGCCAATTGGGGGGCCGGGGGGGACCCAATTGGCGCGGTTCTTGCGCCGCGGTTGCCCCGCGTTTTGCCGGCCCTGCCCGCAGCTGGCGGGCGGTCGCCGAAGTTCCCCAACATATTTGGCTTTTCATTGGAAGGCTGAAGAACAGGCAAACATGCTGGTCACTTACGAACATAAGAAGAACTGGTAGTTCGAACGGCAATGGCACGGACAGCGCCACAAGCGCTTCAGTGTTAGCCCTAAAAGCTGGGTTAGCAGCGGCTGGCAACATGGTTATTCAAACATTGTTAAATAAGCCAAACGCACTTTGCACTGCCGCAGAACTAGCTGCCAAGGCTGCCATTAAAACATTAAAATATTGACGAAAACGGGACCACTGTGCCACATTTTTGACTTTCCCACGATTACACCCGCACAACGCTCAAAACTACCCAGTATTTGCCTTAATCCCAGCGTCCAACTTTTTTAGCCATCGTTCGAATTCAGGGGTGCGATGATAGGTTGTGAGTAACTCACCTGTCGTATGGTTCAGCCATCCATGCTTGTTTTGCCATCGCCATATGATTTCCTCTCCCAGGTTGGTAGTCACACGAGTTCCCGTATCCAACATCAATTCATCTTCATCAATGGCCTGGCACGGTGGCAACTTGAATCCATAGCTTTGAAGTGTCCGGCGACCATAAAAAGCGCATAGAATCGCATCAAGCGCCTTGGGATCAAATCTGCCTTTGCATGAAATCTTGCAAAGATATTTGCACAACTCCCGGATCGAACCAGCTTTGCACTTTCGAACGTCCTGAGG
This sequence comes from uncultured Eubacteriales bacterium, assembly GCA_964398395.1. GTDB lineage: Bacteria > Bacillota > Clostridia > Oscillospirales > Acutalibacteraceae > UBA1447. The sequence continues at coordinate 7,461 of CAYNMU010000061.1, read as the reverse complement.
CTTGTCCTTTATGCGTTCACCAGCCTTGATGGTTTTTTCTTTCCATTGCTTTCTGAGAGCATTTGCAGCATCCAATCCTCTCACCACTGCATGTATATGGGGATGAAACATCGTCCCATCCTCGTTGTAGGTGCATTCGATCTTTCGCAACGCTTCGACCTTTTTGCCCAATATTCGTTTTACCGTCCGAACGCAAAGCGTAAATCTGTGGCTCATTTTGGCAACAAAATCATGCAATTCGGCTGCATTGCAACTGGGCAACGTCAAGGTAACCAGGAAGCATCCCGTATTGTCGTTGCCATCTTCGCATTCCCATGACTCGATAATGCTCGCGTATGACTCGATAATCTGAGCAGAGCGAATCGCGCCACATATCGGGCACAACCGTTCAGAACAATAGTTCGTCGTTAGCTTTCCATCCTCAGATTGATGAATGAACTCGCAACAGTTGAGCATCCGCAGATACGCCGATTTCATGGGCGAATCGGGATTTGCCGCCAACATGCGTTCGGCAACCCATTTGCATAGGTCTTTGCGTTGGGCACGCTTGTAAAGTGAGACGCTCTTGTCATCGGCATCGTTGGAAACAGATGGGTTGTTCGATGTTTGGTCGAGTTGTTTGGACTTATCAAGATATAGTGCGTTGTTTGGGTGCCCATGCTCTTCGCACCAGGTCATCATCATCTCATTGTCTATCTTGTCATCATCATCGTCGAAAAACATCATAAGCGGCTCCTTAGTCTGGAGCCGCTTATGTTGACAACAAGGTAGTGTGCAAGTATCATAACCTTATCGCCGTAAGCGGCTCCGAACAAGGCCATCTTCTTACCCCTAGCAAGAGCGGAAGATGGCTTCGTTTTTTTAGCGCCAAAAAAAACAGAAGACGCTAACAGTTGCGGATTATAACACGTCAGCCTCGCATCAAAAGCAATTGAAGGTTTTCGCATGCCGCGAAAACCACATCACCAAGGGGCTCTGCCCCTAACCCCGAGATTTTACCGCTTTTTCACAGAAGTTTATTTTCCTCTTTTTTTGGTGCTATACTTCTCTTGTTCACGCAGGAGGATAGGGCTCTGCAGAGATGCAACCCGAGCGCCTACGTGAACCAGAAGTCGGGATTGGTGCGCAAGCATCAACCCCGCATCTTTTTTTAGATGCCTTGAATTTGGCTTAGACCCAACGATCGTGTTACGAGTCGCCATTTGGATTAGGCATAAGCCCAACAATTCTCTCACCAGGGGCACAAATCGACCTTTCAACAAGGTCAGGATCAATATTGAGCTCACCTGCGACCGAAGGGAGTCGGGTGCAGCGGCTTATTGGTAGTCGCGATCGCCGAAGTTCCCAGGTAGCGAACGGTTTAGGCTAACTTTACATTTTTGACGCGATGGGCAATTTTCGCCTAATTAGGCATATTTAGGGTCGCCAATTCGGCAGATTTTGGGGGAATTGGCTCTTGGAAAGGGCTTTCAGGGAAATACATGGCGTAAGTGGTGAATGAATCGATAGTTACGGTTTAAATACTTGATGTATTTGTGGTTTAGACCGGGGGCACGGTTTGATATGGGTTGCATGGGGTTCGTTTGGGATGAGATAAGAGAGGCTGCAAAGGGAGCTTGAGCCAGATCTAGCATTAGGCACCGATTTGGAGTTTTTTCAGGGCGAAGGTGAGCATTCGCTCTTTCAGGGTCTGCATCTGCCGGCATTTGGCGATGAATTCGAAATCGATGGTGATGACCTTGGAGAGCTCAGTCATGAAGACCTGCATGATTTGAGCTTTGGGCATGACGATGGTTTCGATCCCGTAAAGGATGTTCTTCTTGCCGTTGATCCCGCCGGTTCGGGCCGCCCACTTGGCTGCAAGCCCTGACTTTCTGACGTTCAAGGGCAGGCGGTAGACCTTGTTTCGCTGTTCTTCGGTCATGTGTTCGGGAAGAACGATGTCTTTTCGCTTGAAGAGTTTATAGAAAGTGCCGGGGAAGGTTCTTATGTTCTTTATGCCGTTGTCCATGAGGTTTTCGATGAAATTGGTAGCGATGATGTCGCCGGATGGATCGAAGTCCACGATGGAAAAGATGACGAACTCTTCGGAAAGATCGACCTGGCGTTCCCTGAGCTCATCGACAAGGTATTCGATGCTCAAATAGGATGACTGGCCGCCGGTTGCGACGGTGGTGATATCGAAGTCCCGGTTTACTTCCTGCATCAGGTCCGTGTAAGAGGTTTTTTCAGCGAAAAGGATGATGTTGGGGTGCTTTTTCGCGTGCCACCGGTTCCCCTTGTCGTCATCGTCGAAACCGAAATCCCTATATTTGAAAAGCCCTGCCTTGACCATCACCATCAACATGTTGGAAACGATGAGAGAGCCATCACCCTTCTTGTTGGCTCCGACCCGGTCCATTGTGTCTTTGATGTAATACCAAAAGGAACGGATGTTGCCGATGTCGAAAGGCTTTTCGCCCGCCTTCAGTCTTTCATACGTCTGCCAGATCACGTTTTTGATGAAGAGCGATTTGTTCAGAGACTTGGCACTTTTGCCGAATTCCTTGAGCAGTTCGGCATTCAGCATCTTCAGGATGTTCTTTTCGTAGTGTTTGATGCCCAGTTTCTTCAGGATTTCTTCCTGATTCAGTCTGGAAAGCCCTATTGCATACTCACGCAAGGCTAAGGCCGTTTTCCCGGTTCTCATTTTTTGACCTGCGGGTTTTCGCTCGAAAGGTCAGCAATCGCTTTCCTGACCAACTCGAGCAGTTGTTTGTCGGTTAAAACCGTCGGATCTATGCCCTTGGATTCAAGCCACTTCTTGAAATGGTATCTGGATTGGAGCCTGGCAAACTCGTTGAACAGGGCATCAGGGGGTTTGACCGTGTTTTCGCTTACCCATTGATCAATAGCCCATTTAGGGAATCTTAGAAGGTTCCCCAGCTTGGTATATGGGATTTCGTTATTGGAAACCTTTTTATAAAGAGTGCCTTCCGTGAGATTGAGATACTGGGCTAGTTCTGTGATTGTCATTATCTCGGTAGACATAGAAGAAAGCTCCTCGAATGTGATGGGCGAATAGAAGCAAGAATAACAGATTTGGGGTATCAGGGTAGATAGCTGCGTATACACATCAGGCAGCGATATTTGCCAGTGGGAACGGTAACTTGGGTTGTAGTTAACTTATTCATGGGTAGCTTACCCGCATTAAATCATCATCCTTTAGGACCTTTAGGGCCTTTAGATCCTTTAGGGCCTTTAGATCCTTTAGGGCTTACCTCATCCTTTAGGGCAATAACGATTTGCCTAAAGGATGCCTAAAGGATTTTTAGTAAACTCGCAACCAGAGCCAATCTCATCCTTTAGGGCAATAACGATTTGCCTAAAGGATGCCTAAAGGATGCCTAAAGGATGCCTAAAGGATGGAAACCGAGTTTTTTCTTCGCCAAAAACCAGCCAAAATGGCTGATGGAAACATTTTGGCTGGTTTTTACCCGCAAAAGAGTCTTCCCCGCTAAACTGCCTAAAGGTCCTAAAGGATCTAAAGGATGCCTGTAAACTTGCATCCAGAGCCAATCTCATCCTTTAGGGCAATGACGATTGCCCTAAAGGATGCCTAAAGGATGCCCAAGGTATTTTTAGTAAACTCGCATTCAGAGCCAATCTCATACTTTAGGGCAATAACGATTTGCCTAAAGGAGTCTTCCCCGCTAAACTGCCTAAAGGTCCTAAAGGATCTAAAGGATGCCTGTAAACTTGCATCCAGAGCCAATCTCATCCTTTAGGGCAATGACGATTGCCCTAAAGGATGCCTAAAGGATGCCCAAGGTATTTTTAGTAAACTCGCATTCAGAGCCAATCTCATACTTTAGTGGATGAAGGTGATCACTGGTTTTTCTCATGAGGCAGTCTATACAGGCCTCTCTCTTCCTCCTGAATGAGCTGGCCATCTCGTTTCATTGAGAAAAGGAGGGCGTATAAAGTATTCAGATTCTTTTTGAGACAATCGGCAATGGTCTTTGGGGACATAGCGCCATTGTCAGCAAGAAGACTTAGGATAGACCGACGTACTTCACTTATGGCAACTTCTTGGGCGGTTCCAATGATAGACCAGATGCCATCTTCAAACTTCATCGCGATTTCCTGAGTTTCTATATCTCTTCCTGTAACGTGAAGAATTGAGTTTGCTTCGCCCTTTCCGGTATCGAGAACCCAAACGGAATCAGCCGCGCCGGTGATACCGGTTGTTCCCGCAACTCGATCAAGTGCGTAATCAGCGCTTTGTTTCCTGATGTGATGGATAACAAGAAGCGCGAAACCACGGTCAATCGAGAGTTTTTGAAGTTTTCCGATAAACTGGTAGTCATCGACGAACTGGTTGCTATTGGCTTTTCCGCTTGGAAGGATTCTTCCCAGAGTATCAATGACAACTAGGTGTGTATTGGGGTGCTTGTCGAGCCAATCAAGCAATGTCAGCATTCCTCCGACTTGCAGCGGCAAGAATTCCGTTACAAGGTGAAGGCGGGATGGTAGCTTTGTTTCCGGGGCTTTCAATTGAGCAAGACGATTCTGTAAGCGACGGGGGTTGTCTTCCAATGCGAGATATAGAGCATCTCCTTTTTCCACATCTATTTTTCCAAGGGCTTTACCACCGCTTGTAACAGCCAGGGCAATACCAAGACCCATCCAGCTTTTCCCGCGTTTTGGTCTGCCCGCGAGGATGGTTAAACCTTCCGGGAGAAGCCCGGGAATAGCCCATTTAGGTTCAGGGAAGACCATTTCTTCCAGATCAGATGCAGTAAAGGTTTTTAATACTGGCTTTGGCGGCTTTGTTCCAGGTGGAAGCCATTCTTTAGCTTCCTTAGCCAGTTTCAGAAGATCGTCTTTATTTCTGCCTCGGCTTAACCAGTCGGAAACGTCCTTCCCGCCCTTTTCTTGAGGGAGTTCAATTATCTTGATTCTCAAAGCATGGCCGAAGAGTTTTTTCCCGACATCAATAGCGTGTTTTCGGCCTGGCTCGTCTAGATCAGGGAGGACGAAAACTTCCTTGCCTTCGAAAAACTTGGACCATTCAGCGTGCCATTTACCTGCACCCATGGGGTTACAGGTGGCGGGTATGCCGATCTTCCAAAGGTTGTCGGCGTCTTTTTCACCTTCAACGATGAAAACAGACGGCTCCTTCATGATGGCGGGGAGACGATAGGGAACCAGGCGAACGCCTTTCAGGTTCCACACCCAACCGCCCTTGCCGTCTGGGTGCCTCTGACGAAAGTCTTTTGGGGTAAAGCGGACGGCTTGAAAGAGAAGGGATCCCGATTCATCGGTGTAATCGTAGATAACGGATATTTCGGGCTTTGTGCTGGAAGGTTTTGAATCGAGGAAAAGATCCTTTGGCTTAAGGCTGATTGCATCGAGAATGGTTGGTGTGGGACAACCGGCATGGTCATAAAGAAGGATTTTGTCCTCTTTAACGGAAATGGACAGGCTGGCTTTCTTGTCTTCGTGGGCAGGGCAACAAGCTTGCCACCCATTAGGGGTTTTGCGGACGCGCGAAAACAACGCTAAGAAAGAATCTAGGTGCACTTGGGTTAAAACTCCTTTGTAGAAAGTGTCTGGAGCTTGACCCGGTGCCTATCAAATAGTTATAATACTTCCAGATGGTTCGATAGGCACCTTGGTCAAGCTCTCTAAACCAGCCCTACTGTTGAAGCAGTAGGGCTTTTGGGTTTTAGTGGGGCTATTATATAGCAATCAAAACAGCGATGATATCCCTATAGTAAAAAAGAGCACGCTTGTCGTGCTCTTTTTTACTATAGGGTGTGGCCAAAGAAACCCGGCCGCTTGAATGTGATGTGGCTGATAATCCTGAATAGGTAAACCACTCCATCTCACCTCAAAAAGGCATCAATAAACGCTTTGAGGTGTTTTCAGAGCACATAAAAAACCTGTTTCTGGATAAAAAGAGTCCAAGAGTTTTTGCAAACGCTTTGTTCATGCGCATTTCCAGAGCATGAATTTTCCAGTTTTGGGACGCCATGAATCCGTCAGCCTGACATCACTTGTTTTTATGCTGATAGCGGGGAATTAAACATGTTACTTTGTAGGGAATATGCTGATTCCCCACCCACTGACATTCAAGGGGATTATCATGGGGTGGAATACCCAAATTTCACTGGCGAAATGGTTATGAGAACTACTATGCCGCTTTATAAGAACTAACGTCTAGAACCCTTTGAGGTGTAATGGAAAAGCCAACCTTTAAAACCATTGCGAGATGATAAAGAGTTTCAACACTGGGAATCTGTTTTCCGCTTTCGAGTCTTGCAATAGCCGATTGAGTTGTACCAAGTTTTTCTGCCAATTCGGTTTGAGTTAAGCCAGCAGCTAATCTAGCGCCAATAAGAGTTTTTCTCAGTTCAAACTGGGTTTTAAGATCGTCACATGCTTTACGAAAAGCTGGGTCCTTTAACTCTCGTTTTTCAACATATTCCTGATGTTTCATCTTATTTTTTCATCCTTTTCAAAAAGTCTTTCATCCTCTTTTCAGCCAAATCGATCTCAGATTTAGGAGTTTTTTGCGTCTTTTTTGTGAAAGCGTGGAGTATCACCAATCTTCTGCCAGAAAAAGCGAAGTAGAAAACTCTTCGCTGGTGCTGCCCTGTTGTCCTAAGCTCCCAAAGCTTGCCATTGATATTCTTTACGTGAGGCGCACCTAGTCGAATCCCGAATGTTTCCAGTAAGTCCAAATCAAATCTAACTTTGGCAGCTTCTGTCGGTTCGAGACTGTCAAAATATTCTTCGAATGGGCATTGCCCTGTAGCTGTTTCGTAATAGACAAGAATCCAATCGCTCATACGGTGATTATAGCATGTGCGCTATAATCGGAAGATGGAAATTTACGAAAACCTGTGGCCAGAGCAGATTGTCGGGTGTTTTTATTGGTGGATAGGATCTTTTGAGAAGGAAGGGGTGAGAGGGTTCGGGAGGAGGGGAAACCAGCTCTTGTTTTCCCCTCCTCCCGAGCATTTGAATAATAACAAGGGCTTCGATCTCGAAACCGACTTCGAAAATTTCCGGGTTTTGGGTTTTTTCTTGAAACCATTGCTAGGCCACAAGAGCCACGAACAACTACCAGGCCTGCCGCGACTATCAATATTGAGCTGACCTGCGACCGAAGGGAGTCTAGTGCAGCGGCTTATTGGTAGTCGCGGTCGCCGAAGTTCCCCAGGTATCGAAGGGGTTTTGAATTTAAGGGCGCTTCGATCGGGCAATCCGCCCAAGTGGCGGCTGGTGACACGACTGTTGGGTCTAAGCCTATATCCCATCATCCGAAAGCGGTTCTTCGGTGGTTTGGGTTCCGGTCTTTCCAAACTCAGAAAACAAGGGCGGTAGCCTTCCTCCCCCGTCGGAGCCGCCCGTCGTCACAGGCACGCGATGGGCGGGCCGACGGGGGAGGAAGGCGGTCGGCTTTTCATCCAT
>CAYNMU010000060.1:0-13560 GCA_964398395.1 uncultured Eubacteriales bacterium | reverse complement strand
TTGCCAACAAATTGCGACCACCATGCGCCGCTTGTTCCCCAGCCGTCAAATTGCTGATAGGTTTTGTTTTCGATTATTCGAACTGCATTTGCATCGGTTAATCCAAATGAAAATATTGCACTCAAAAAGCTAATAACCAAAGCAAATGTTGGTATTGTTTTTTTGAGATATTCGAAAAGCGTCATGATTTCACCCCACTATCACTAAGTGTCTGCTCAATGCATAAAATATAACATACATCCAACCGGCTTGCAACACATTTTACCCAACCGCCAGGGCTGATATCATTGAAAAAAGCACTTCCAAAGAAGTGCTTTTTTCATGGCTGGGGTGGCTGGATTTGAACCAACGAGTGACGGAGTCAAAGTCCGTTGCCTTACCGCTTGGCGACACCCCATAATGTAATTCAGTAAAACACGCAAAGCTCTCGCCTTGCGTTCAAATGGAAAAATGGGGTGGATAGTGGGATTCGAACCCACGACATCCAGGACCACAACCTGGCGCTCTAACCGCTGAACTATACCCACCATGTAACCATATTAGCCCGCATTGTCGCGGGCGAAACGCATCCTAAACTCATAAGGAGCGAATACTGCCCGCCACAGGCTTTTGGCGCGCTTGAAGGGACTCGAACCCCTGGCCCACTGCTTAGAAGGCAGTTGCTCTATCCGCCTGAGCTACAAGCGCGTGTGGAAACAAATGGAGCGGGTGATGGGAATCGAACCCACGTAACCAGCTTGGAAGGCTGGAATTCTACCATTGAACTACACCCGCACACTCGCAACGGAAGTTATTTTATCACAGCGGGCGCGCAATTGTCAACTAAAAAATGATTATTATTTGCTTGTGTTTACTTATTATTTGCGGTGTAACCGCTTTCATTACTATAAACCTTTATATAGTTCGCTTATGCTGTTTGCTTTTTCTTTTATTGTCTTGGCTAAACTAATTGGAGTCTTCACTTTTATGTTTGTACCATATTGCATTATCCAAGAAACAAGCCCATCGCTGACAGCAACCTTAATCCGAATAATAAAGAATTCTTCCCCATCGGCTTTTAACGGCACATTTTTGCCAAATCTGTCCAAAATATCCTCAATAATCAAATTAGAACAACGCAATTCAATTTGTTTTGTCTCCCCCGAAAACATATTGAAAAGCTTTTTTGAATAATCTGCGGCATCGAAGCAATCTTTGTATTCCGAAACCTCCGAAAAACCGCGCGATTTTTCTTCAAGCATCATAACCTTTTCCATACGGTCAAGCCTTGTATGCATAATGTTATCGTATTTCGGATTATTACAAACAAGATAATAGTGGTCGTTAAGCCAAATAAGAGCAAAAGGGTTTACAACAAAGTGTTTTTCCTCACTGCGAGTGGTCATTTTGCTTGTCAGTGTTCTTTTAAAGTATTTAAACTCAACCTGTTTGCCCTGTTGAATTGCATTATTTAGGATATCGATAGTATAATACATTTCCTCATTGCTGCATTTTAATTTGTTTTCGATAAAAATCTGTTTTTCAATGTTTTCCGCTTGGCTTTCGCTGCAAAGTCTGTAAAGTTTGCTAATGAGTGTTTTCGTTTTTTTGTTCGAAATAAAATATGCAGCCTGAACCGCATCTGCCAATAAACGCAACTCGGCAATTTCAAAGCTTCTGGCAGCTAAAAAGAACCCTCTTTTGGGCGAATTTGTATTTACTATATCAAAGCCAAATTGGCGAAGGGTATCTATATCGGAATAAATTGATTTGCGTTCGGCCTCGGAACCATATTCTTCGAGTTTGTCGCAAAGCTCCGTAGCTGTCAGCACATTTTCTTCATCTGTATAAAGCCAAAGAATATCCATCAAATGCAGCAGTTTAAGCTTTGAACCTTTTTTGCCCGGCATATTAATTCCCCCTAAATTAGGTTAGTTTAAATAAAAAAAGATGATATTAAATCACAAATTGCAATTCTCATTGTGTCCACCTTTTTTAATTCAGACCAATAGTAACATTTTGCGATTTCGATTGTGTTTCTTTTTAATATTTTACATTGTGAAGAACTGCTTTGTCAACAGAAAACAAAAGCAAGATAGTGTTTAAAAGATATCATTAACGAAAGAGGGTCATTGATGGTACACTGCATAAAGAAATATTGTGCTTGCATTAGCAGGTATGATTTGTTATAATATTGCAGCGGCGGAAAGCTCAAAAATCAGGTTGTACTTTTTGCGTTAAAGCAAAAATTAATTGGTATATGCGGGTATGGTGAAATTGGCAAACACGTTGGATTTAGGATCCAATGGTCGCAAGGCCCTGCAGGTTCAAGTCCTGTTACCCGCACCAAAAGCAAAGCGTTCTATACGAAGTATGGGACGCTTTGCTTTTGATTGTAAGTGCTACTGACTGGACCTTTCAAGTTCCTATTATCACAGTTTAATCAATTAAAAACTTCAATTATCAAAATCAGATTAAATCTGACAAGCTTTTAGTTCTTGTAATAATTACTTTATATTGATATAATGCTTAACAAATAACCAACTTTCGGAGGACAATCATGTCAGAAAACAAATTCTACATTGGCTATGAGAATTCCGGAGAAAAGTGTAACCACAAAACCGAGTTTTTCAACGCTCCTGTAGCAAAAGAGCTTGAGATTGATTTTATTGTTCACCACATCCGTCCGGACAAGTCAGTTAAAGAAGAGACCGCAATAGCAAGAAAAATGGCGGCAAGGTTTGATGAATACGGTATCGAATTTGTTCCAAACTGTGAGACAGCCAACTGGCGCGAAGACTTCGTAGGACCCGACGGATTTGACTGGGCAAGCCGTGAAGAAGGTTGCCACCGTTTCAGATTTCCAAAAGATGTTATGGAAGCTTATGCGTCTTCACCAATGTTTGCGGGTGTTCTTTATGATGAAACTGAGCATTGCATTATAAACCGAAATATTTCATTAACCCATAAGAACAGCAAAACCGACTTGCCGTTCTTCCCGGACAGGCCGGATTTTGACATCCGTCAAACCGGTGAGTTTTTAACGGAATGTTCTAAGGAACTTTATCAAGAATGCACCGATAACGGGGCTCCGCGAGTTTTGGGTGAGCATGTTTTCCCTGTCCTTTTTCATAGCTTTGCAAAGGCGGGAATAATCCCCAATTACAAACAGCAAAAAGAGAATTGGTCAAATATTTTTGCCGCATGTGCCATGGGCGCCGCAAAGCAATATAATACCGAACTTTGGACATGTATCGACCTTTGGTGCGGACTTGTTTACCCCGGTCATTCTCCTGAAGAGATGGAGTACAATCTTATTTTTTCCTACCTTATTGGCGTTGACAGGGCTTATGTGGAGGGTTGCAGCGGTTTTTATACAATGGAAGAAGACGGTTCTTTTAATCTAACCGATTACGGTGAAGCATTTAAGCGTTTTTCAACCGGATATCTGAAGCAAAACCAGAGAAATTATAACCACAGAGATTTTGAACCAAGCATAGGGATCATACGGTTTGATGACGGCGACTGGGGACAAACCGATGACTGGGTTTGGAAATCTATGCTGCTTGGCAACAAAAGCCTCAAACCGGATGAATTTACCCACGAATGGTTACGGGCATGGCATACAATAACACACGGTCAAACCATGGTTGAATCAATATCTTGGAACCGCATGGAAGCATACTGTGAAACATCTCACCGGTCATTTGCACCCGTAAACGGTCCGATTGTTTATGATGAAATCGTCAGCAAATAGTTACTCGAAACACTTGAGCTTTGCTTTTTGTGCGGGATGTATATAAGCCCGGAAACGCTTAACTCGGTAACAGATCTTGTAAAAGAAAACGGTCTGACGGTTGTCACAAGCATTAGATTTGCGCCTAAAGATATTGCCGAAATTTGTGACAGCGATTTTGCGGAAATTGCAGACGGTAAAGGTCGTTGGATCATAACCGATGATATGGCAAGTGACAGTATAAAGGCCGCTGTCGCCTTTCTGCTTGGTGAGCCTGATAAAATGATTTATAGATATAAAGGCGGGAAAACAATTCGCTTGAAAATTTCCGAAAACGGCGAAACATTTGAGATATTATAGGACTGCTAGCGCAAACAATTTTCTTCATTAGATTTTAATTTCAAAATAAACTTGAAAGACAAATTTATTAATGATACAATTTATTTAAAGTTGCCAATAAACTTGAATTGGATGGTGTTGCTTTTGAAAAATCTTTTTATTAAGCGTCAACTCGATTCCCTTGGAAGATTAGGAGAGCTTTTTCTTTCCATTCCAAAGCTTTTAATTTCCGGCAGTTTCACCAAGCTGATCGCAGGATTTGTTGTTTTCGCGCAACTTATGGGAGCACTTATTTTTGACACGCCGACACAACCCGGCGGAGAAAAGCTTGACATGAGCAAGTTTACTCCTACCTGGTCAGACGAATTTAACGCAGGCAGTTTTGACAAAACATATTGGTCCGGAAGCTGGTGCTGGGGTGACAACGGAATATCAACTAACGAAGGCGGTTTTTGGCACAGAAGCCAGGTAAGTTTTCGTGACGGCAATATGATAATAAGCGCTTCATACCGTGAGGACGGCCCAGCCGGACCGGGATATTACGGTTATGGTATGGACACTAAGCCCCATTCTGACGGGCAGAACAAAATCGGGTTTGAGCAGTTATATGGTTACTTTGAAATTCGATGTATCTTGCCAAAGGGCAAAGGCCTTAACCCGGCTTACTGGTTTATTTGCGACGGTATGTTTCGCACGGACCCGGTTGGACTTACCGACGGCGGTATTACCGGCGCAGAAATTGATGTCTTTGAGACTAAGTATGATAATAGTGAAAACAGTTTGTTCCAAAATTCAATTTACCACACTGTTCATGTGGACAATTATAAAGAATACCACCGTTCCGAAATGCAGGGAAGTTTTTATGCCCACAACCCATATGAAGAATTTAATACATACGGGTTTGAGTGGAATCCCGACGGCTATATTTTTTACATCAACGGAGTAGAAACGGCAAGAACTGACTTTGGAGGAGTTTGCCAGGTTCCCCTCTACCCGATAATTTCTTTGGGAATGGCTAAAAACCTTACGGAAAACGAATACCTTCCGGCTGAATTCATCGTAGACTATTTTAGAGCTTACCAGTATAAGTAAACTAGTTGAAATGGAGGAGATTTTATGAACAGTATTTTTAACAAAAGGCAACTCGATGCTTTGAAGAGGATAGGCGATTTTTTTCTCTCTTTCCCAAAATTAATCGTCACCGGCAGTTTCACCAAGCTAATTGCAGCTTTCGTCGTTTTAGCACAAGTTACGGGCGCGCTGATATTTGACACACCAACAAAACCTGCCGGGCAGCAGCTTGACATGAGCAAATTTGCGCTTACATGGTCCGATGAGTTTAATGATGGTGTCTTTAACAAAAAATATTGGTCGGGGCACTATTGTTGGGGTGATGACGGCACATGGCCAAGAGATACATCATTTTGGAACAGAGGGCAAGTCAGCTTCCGTGATGGCAACATGGTGATGAAGGCATCCTACCTTGAGAATGGTCCTGTTGGTCCGGAAGGGCCTTATGGCCCCGCTTATTATTCATATGGTATGGATACAAACCCGGTGACAGACGGGCCTACTAAAACCGGATTTGAGCAGTTATACGGTTACTTCGAAATGCGTTGCATCCTGCCGAAGGGGCCCGGCCTAAATCCTGCATTTTGGCTGCTTTGTGAGGGCATGTTTAGAACAGACCCTGTTGGACTAACAGACGGCGGCGTAACAGGTTGTGAGATAGATGTTTTCGAAACAAAATATATAAAAGAACCCTCGTTTGAAAATTCTGTTTATCATACCATCCATGTTGACAGCTATGACGCCTACCATCGCTCCGAAATGCAGGGTCACTTTTTTGCAAACAATCCGTACGAGGAATATAATACTTACGGTTTGGAATGGAACCCTTATGGCTACATTTTTTATATAAACGGAATTGAAACAGCAAGAACGGATTTCGGCGGCGTTTGCCAAGTTCCCCTTTATTTAATAATATCTTTGGGTATTGGCGATAACATTGCAGACAATAAGCTCCTTCCTGCGGAATTCTTAGTGGATTATGTAAGAGCTTACCAATATGTTGACCGTATTCCCGCAGTTGATTAACCTGATTTTTAAAAACATTAAAAAGCACTTAGCCAAGGCTGAGTGCTTTTCTTTAGTGCTCTTTATTTGCTTCTGCCAAACTTGCTATACAATTTTAACTATTATGTGGTTTTTATAATACTCAAATAAAAAGTCGCTTTTCCATTTCTGTCATTTCCGGCTCATGTTCCGCTGAATTCATATTATTTTTATAAGCTAACGGACTCTTTCCTGTACTTTTTTTAAAGACTTTACAAAAATAGTTGGCACCGGAAAACCCGCTTAGGGTTGCAATGACTTCCACCGAATAATCCTTGTTCACAAGAAGCATTTTTGCTTTTGAGATGCGAACAGACGTCAAATATTTGCCCGGTGGCAAACCGGTTGCTGCCGAAAAAGCCCTGACAAGGTGGCATTTGCATACCATAAGTTCCTCTGCAATTTCTTCAACACCATACAGCTCAGCATAATTTTTATTGATTAGCTCAATAGCATTGTTTATTAACTCAGGATATATTTCATTATTTTTAGAATTTGAGTCACATTGATTTCCCTGTTGAAGACACTCCTGACGCTCAAGCACCGCTTTCCACCTCACAATATCAATATTTTACCATTTATTGTATGGTTAATCAATGGTATAATTTTAATATAATAATTTTAAATCTATTTTGGGAGGCGGACTATGGCTAACATAACACTAAAAAATGTATACAAAGTTTATCCCGGTGATGTAACCGCAGTTACCGATTGCAATATTGAAATTGCGGATAAAGAGTTTATTGTTCTTGTTGGTCCTTCAGGCTGCGGAAAATCGACGGTGCTTCGCATGATTGCAGGCCTTGAGGATATTACATCAGGTGAGGTTTACATCGGCGGCCGCCTTGTAAACAATGTGCCTCCAAAAGATAGGGACATCGCCATGGTTTTCCAAAATTATGCACTATACCCGCATATGACAGTATATAAAAACATGGAGTTCGGCCTCAAACTCCATAAGGTTCCCAAAGATGAAATACAAAAGCGTGTTTTTGAAGCCGCAAAGATTCTTGAAATTGAACAGCTTTTAGACCGCAAGCCGAAAGCTCTTTCGGGCGGTCAGCGTCAGCGGGTCGCACTCGGGCGTGCCATGGTGCGCAACCCCGCGGTCTTTTTGCTTGATGAGCCGCTTTCAAACCTCGACGCAAAGCTTAGAACCGCAATGAGAGCAGAGATCATCAAGCTTCACAAACGACTGGAGACCACCTTTGTTTATGTAACGCATGACCAAACAGAAGCTATGACCATGGGTGATAAAATTGTTGTTATGAAGGATGGTGTTGTTCAGCAGATTGACACACCTCAAAACCTGTATGATTTCCCATGCAATATTTTCGTCGCTGGTTTTATAGGCTCTCCTCAGATGAATCTTATTGACGGCACTATCGTTAAAAATGACAAAGGATATTTTGTTTACTTTAACGATTGCAGAATTAAAATACCCGATGATAAGCTGAATAAGTGTGACATCTCAAAATATCAAGGCAAAAAGATTAAAATTGGCATACGCCCGGAAGATGTTGATGACAACGCTGAATTCATAGCTCAGCACAGTGAATCCGTTGCAGAGGCTTCTGTTGAAATAAGCGAGCTTATGGGTGCTGAAGTATACCTCAACCTAACCTGTGACGACACGCATATCACTGCACGTGTTGAGCCGCAAACCAAAGCAAGAACCGGCGATAAAATCAAAATTGCGTTTGATGAAAACAAACTCCATTTATTCGATATTGAAACCGAACTCACAATCACAAATTAGCTTTCTTATAAATATAATTACCTCTGATATAAATCGGAGGTAATTTTTAATTATTTTAATATTACACTTGAGCGTGCAGGCATTGTTATGATATCACCTTTCAGAGAAACTTTTTCGTCTGAAACGCTTAAATTGTCAATCATTTTTTTAAAACCATACTGTTCCTTTGAGAAGGTCAATTTTATAGTTTGAGCAGAAAGGTTGTGAATGACATAGAGCTTACTTGAATTATATTCAACAGAAAACGCAACAATACCGGCATCTTGTGTTTCAATTGCTTTCAACGTTCCCTTTGCTATTTCAGGATTTTGATTTTTAATTCTGATTAATTGAATGTAGTAATTCAGCAGCGAGTTCTTATCCTTCAGCTGCTCAGCGACTCCTTTATCCGGCTGCACAAAATATTCGGCGTTTGGCGGTGCGTTGGGTATACCGGTTTTTTCACTAATTGACCACAGTATTGGCAGACGCTTGTTTTCATCTTTACCTGAGCCTGTTAATCCAACCTCTTCACCATAATATATAATAGAATTTCCGGGGGTAAGAAGGTACAGTGCCGCTGCCATTTTCTCCATTTCAGTATCCCGGTTTAACATACCGCTGCTTCTGCCATTATCATGGTTTGATAAAAATGTTGCATCGATACTGTTGGGACTAATTTGTATAATTTCTGCTTGCCAGCTTTGAATTTTTTTGGCAACTTCACTGCCGTTTTCGGAACGGACAGCAGGAATAAACACTCCGCTAATCTGAGAAAACGGAAAGTTGAAAAAGCTGTCAATCCCACTGCCGTATAATTCCTTGATATCGCCTGCGGTTGACCATGCTTCGCCGACCAAATAGCAATTTTTATTTATTTTCGAGGCCTCGGTTTTGATCCATTTTAAAAACTCGGTGTTTTTTTCGTTATTACCGGTATAAAACGAGGTTGTCGCGTCAAGACGAAAACCCGAAACGCCTTTTTCAAGCCAGAATTTCATTATCTTGATTATTTCATTACGTACAAGCGGTTCGTCGAGATTTAAGTCCGGCATTTCTTTCACAAATCGGCATTCATAGTACCAGTCGCTGTAAAGCGGCACCTGTGCATAACCTGTCTGAGACTCCATTGAAAAATTATAGTATTTGCAATATTGGTTATGTACACTGCAAAGCTCTTTGTACTTGCAAATTTTCTGACCGCACGGAGGTATACCGATGCTTACTTCGGCCGATTTAAACCATTCATGCTGTGATGAGGTATGGTTTAATACAAGATCGATAATCAGCGAAACATCTTTTTCTTTGCACATCGTAAGCATTGCTTCAAAATCCTCCATTGAACCGTATTGTGGGTCAATCGCATAATAATCAGTCACGTCATATTTGTGATAGGATGGCGAAGGCATAATAGGCATTAGCCAAATTCCGCCAATATTAAGGCTCTTTTTGCTGTTCGGGTTTCCGTCATGAAGATAATCAAACTTTTGCAAAATGCCTTTTAGGTCGCCAATTCCATCGTTATTGCTGTCGTAAAAACTCCGGACAAATATTTCATAATAAGTCAGGTAATTATCTGAAATTGCAGTTGTTTTGCTTTTTACACATGAGCTTAAGAGTATAACCGCTGCCAAAACCAATGCGATTATTTTTTTCAAGTCGGCACCCCCAAAAAACAATTATTTGCAAAAACCGCAGGGATACAATAATTATCCCTGCGGTTAAAATTACACTTTTTAACCCTTCACTGAACCGCCGGTGACGCCCTCCACATAATATTTCTGCATCTTAATAAACAAAAGCGTTATAGGTATTGCTACCAGCACAGCACCAGCGCAAAATCTGGTAAAGTAAACAGAAATATTTTCCCTTGTGAGCATTTGGAAAAGCCCGAGGGCAAGCGTATAGTTCTGGTAGTTATCGCGCATAATTACGCTGACAAAAATGAAGTCAACCCACGGGGCCATGAATGAAATCAGTATCGTATAAACGACAATGGGTTTTGACATTGGTAATGTAATTTTCCAGAATATCTGGTTTTTTGTAGCGCCATCAATCGTAGCGGCTTCATCCATTGAAATGGGAAGCGTATCAAAAAAGCCTTTGGCTATGTAATAACCCATGCATGCCGACCCCGAATAGACCAAAACAAGCGCAGCAAGCGATTGGTCAAGCCCGACAAGCTTTAAAATGTTGTAAACAGCAATCATCGTCATAAAACCGGGAAACATGCCAAGAATTAGACCGATATTCATATATTTTGTTCTGCTCTTGAAGCGCAGACGGCTAAATGCATAACTTATCATCAAAACAAGAATTGTGCTGATAATGCAAGTAAAAACAGCAACGATCAGTGTATTTAAAAACCATCTCGGATAGTTAAACAAATTGGTATCGGTAAACAGCTTCGTATAGTTATCAAGTGTAAATGATTTTGGAAAAACATTCGCAGGATACGGACCAGTATCATCACCCCTAAAGGAGATGAGCAAAAGCCAGGCTATCGGGAGCAGCCAAACTATACCCATCAGGGAAAGAATTATGTAGATGACGATATTCGCGGGTGAAATTCTTTTTTTGTTATTCTTCATCATTGAAAATCAGACTCCCTCTTGGCAGATTTTGAAGAGTTGTAAACAATAAGCGACATTGAGGCAACAAGTATAAATGTTATGATACCGATTGCCGAAGCAAGATTGTAGTTTTGTTCATTTACCGTTTGCTTGTAAAGCCAAGTTATCAGCAAATCGGTTTTTCCTGCCTGAAAATAGTCTGTACTTAAAGGATTGCCTCTTGTAAGAAGATATATAACATTAAAGTTATTGATATTGCCGACAAACTGCGTAATCAGATATGGGGTTGTAACAAAAAGCATATAAGGAAGGGTTATTTTTGTAAAAGTGATAAAAGGACCCGCTCCATCGATTTTTGCGCTTTCGTACAGATCGTTTGGAATGTTCATCAGAATACCTGTAGTTATGAGCATTGTATAAGGTATCCCAACCCATATATTAATTATTACAACCGACATTCTGGCAAGCGTCGCATCGGTTAGAAAAGGTATGCTCTGCTGAATCAGTCCGAACTGTTTCAGAATTGTATTTAGTGCGCCTTGGTCGGTTAAAAGCTGCGACATTAAAAGAAGACTGACAAATTGTGGAACCGCTGCGGTAACAATAAAAACAGTTCTCCACATTCGTTTAAGTTTGATTCCCTTTTTATTTATCATAAAGGCTAAAATCATGCCTAAAATGTAATTTGAAAACGTTGCCAAAACAGCCCATATAAGAGTCCATCCCAGCAAACTAATAAAGGTATTTGACTTCATCGGGTCATTCCAGAATAAATCTTTGAAATTTATGAGTCCTACCCAAGTAAAGAGATTGCCGGGTGGCTGATGGCTTTTATCAAAATTAGTAAAAGCTATGAGTACCATGAACACTATTGGAATTATTGTGAAAGCCGAAACCATCAAGGTCGGAGCCGCAAGCAAAGTTTTATGAAATTTTCTGTCAAACAGTTCGTTTATTTCCTCAATAACACCGAGCGGTTTCCTTCCCGATGCTTTTATTATATGCGCACGGTAACCGTCTTTGACCGAGTTAAAATAAATGCCGAGGAAAACCAATGCGAGTATTATTGAAAAAACGCCAAACAACAATATCTTCATTGAATTGTCCGGCTGTGTGTATATATAAATCTGTTGAACCGGATCAAATATTTCCCCGCCTGCATTGGTGCCCAAAGTGCCTATATTTTTTACATAGTTCCAACCAAAGCCTGCCATATAAACGAAAAATGCAATCTGAGAAATCAGAAAAACAAAGCCCTTAACAATCTGTCCGTTGAAAATATTGCCAAAGCCCATAATAAAAAAAGAAAGTTTGTTACCAACGTTTCCTTTTGTAAAGGCATTAAATAATTCTTCTATCTGTCCACCTATGTTTTTATAAGACAAAATAGTATTTTTGCCAAATTTTATTAAAATATGTTTCAAAGCTTTAGGAATACCAGTAATTGATTTTTTTAACTTATACCCTGCTCTTTTTACCGGATTCATGCCCAAAAGTTCATATTCGGTCATACAGAATCCTCCTAGTTTTTTGTTTGCCGGTCGGGCAGTTTTACTGCCCAACCGGTTGAATTAACTTGCAAAAGATTTTGTATTATGCGGTAATTTGTTTGACCATATCATCAAGCTGCTGTTGAATTGTCTTTGTGTAGTTCTTTGCTTCCATCTCTGTTCCAAAAGCTTCAGCCGGCGACCAGTACAAACCTAAAACATCCTTCTGAGATGTTGCGAATGCGTTTTGTGCCGCAAGTGCGCCAAGTGCTACATTAGCTTTTACTTCTTCACTGGCCGCAATAACAAGGTTTGAGGGGCCTAAGGCTCTCTTTGCAAAGCGTGTTGCCTGGCTTTGTTCGTTTGTGAGCCACTCAGCAAGTGCCATAGCGTCAAGAGGGCTCTTGGTGCCCTTATTCACTCCAATGAGTTTATACCCGCCGAATGAACCCATTTGCATTTGTACCCCGCCAACTGTAAAGGTTGGAAGTTTTACTGCGGCGTAATTATTACCAAGCTTTGCCTTTATTGCATCAGCGTTCCAAGTGCCGGATACGCCTGCGCAAATTTTCGCGCCCATACCGCCCGTCAGAACTGCATCGTCACCGGTAATAAATGCTGCGTTAGCTGTGAAAGCCTTGATAGCTTCGCCGACTTTTACACCGGTTGCGTTGTTAAAATCGCAGGTTTGTTTACCGTTGGCACCAATACCAAGTTTACCGCCACCACCCAGGAAGAATGATGCGATGTACCAGCCGTTTGAGACATCCATAAATACTTTTTTGCCCGCTGTTGCTGCTGCCGCAAGAATCCCGTCAAGCGTTTTAACTTGCTCTGCGCTTACAACACTCTTGTCATAATAGAGGAAGTAGCCGTTGTCTGCCGTCATTGGATAGCCATAGAGCTTTCCGTCAAGTGTTGCGGCATCAATTGAACCTTGCATATTAGCCGCTTTGATTTCTGCAATGTTTTTGGTAATCTCATACAAAGCACCGCCCGTTACGAAATCCCGAATTTGGTCGTTGGGGAATGAGAAAACATCCGCTGACGCAGTCGGATCTTCAAAAAACTTTGTTTTGGCCGTGTCTTCGCCGACAACCCCTAAAGTAATGGTATAATCCTTGTTGGGATTGGCTGCTTTGAAGCCGTTGACAAGTTCCTGAATGAGCGCCTGATCATCCTGCGAGCCCCAAACCTTGAGCGTTACCTTTTCCTTTACTGCGCTGGTAGTTGTCTTTGTTGTTCCGCCGCTGCATGCTGCTAAACCGAATATCATTGTTATAACCATCAGCAAGGCGAGAACTTTGATCAGCTTTTTCATAGAAATACCTCTTTCGTTTTATATTTGTTATACGCCGAAGCGTACAGCATTCAAATCACTCTATAGTTTGTCGTCCTTGAATATTTCAAAGCGGTTCTTTGACTTTGTTCTTCCATACAATGCGGTAATATAACTGATCTTCTCTGCCAATTCTTTTGTCAAAGAATCAGGATGAACTCTCCACATCCAGTTTGTGCCGATAGTTGAAGGGGTATTCGTACGGGCAGAATTTTCAAGTTCCAGCCAGTCCTGCAACTGCACAATTGCTG
>CAYNMU010000059.1:0-13672 GCA_964398395.1 uncultured Eubacteriales bacterium | reverse complement strand
CAATGGGGGTAAGGGGGAATTCTGCCCGCGTTTAGCCACTATGGGATGCTAGTGACAATTTTCCTATTTCTTCAACAGTTATACACCGCACGCGAGCCATAAGTCACATGCGTTTGTCACAATCCGAATCAATCACCAAAAGGATATATTTATCAGCCCCGTATGTGACGATTGGCTGGCCGGCAGTGTATATGAGATAAATACGGTGGGCATAAGGCACGCCGATCAGGAGAACAAGATGAAAACTGCAAAGTGGATGATGTTGTTGGCTGTTGGTATCGTAACGATCGCTCTGGCGTCGCCTGTTCTGGCAGGCAATGGTAAAGGCTCTGGCTCTGGAAAAGGTGCCCAGTTGAAAGATGGATCCTGTGGTACTGGTACGGGAACCTGCACTGCTCCGGGAACCGGCACGGGGCAGCAACTGAAAAAACGTGATGGGACCGGCGCAGGAACTGGCGGTCAGCGGCTTCAGGATGGCTCCTGTACGGCGCGCTAATACCCTGGTCTGTCACCGCAGGCACGGTTGCCGATTCAATTGGGCTTCCGTGCCTTTTGGGGATTTCATTCATGGATACGCAGCAGGATGCCACAACCTATTCGCAATCTCCTCAAGTCAATCACGGGAAAGAGAGTAAGATTACGATAGAGTCTGCATCCTAACAGCTACCCGCGGCGCCCTACCGGCGTAGGACTGGGTTGGGTGGTGGTGGGACAGGGTGACGGCACAACAATGATGACCGGCGGATGAGGCTTTGAGAGATCGCTGATACACTCCAAAACGGTGCATGCCTTTTTCGCGAGGTTCTCCAATTTCTCGAGGTCATTCTCTTTCGCCAGGATTTTAGCCTTGTCGTTGAGCACGTTCAATCGATCGACAAGTTTAACCAGCCGGTTTAACGCTTCGCTCGTTTTAAGAACTACGCCTTTAGCCTTCAGCAACTCCCTTTCCGCATCCTTGATTTTTTTCTTATCCCCACTGGCGATAGCCTCCTTCAGCCCGGCTTCCGCCTTGGCCAAGGCGTCACGAGCCTGGTCAGCTGTTTTCTGGGCGGCCGCTCTTGCCGCCAAACCCTTCTGATAGATTGCCTCAATTTCGAGCAAGTACTTGTCGCTAGTCTTCGCCGCGGGAGATGCCGGCTTCGCTTCGTTTATCCCTGCAACAACAGGGACCTGAACGGCACCTGCCAGCAAAAGGGCCACCAGCAA
This sequence comes from uncultured Eubacteriales bacterium, assembly GCA_964398395.1. Classification (GTDB taxonomy): domain Bacteria; phylum Bacillota; class Clostridia; order Oscillospirales; family Acutalibacteraceae; genus UBA1447. Next base: position 12,466 of record CAYNMU010000059.1, on the reverse strand, counting down.
CTTCGCCACATGTATTTTCTTCACTTTGATAATCTTTGAGAAAAGTCCATTCATCATCGCATACGGAACAAAGATCTTTTTGGCAAAAAACATAAGAACCCCTTTTTCATCAATATTTGGATTTGCTACCGCAATAACTTCTGTACTTATTGTTGCATTTAAAAATGGATTGTCACTATTCTCGCATCCTGATAATTACGTAAGCCACTGCCTACACAACAACAAATATGTCAGCAGCCATGTGTGCGTAATAATCCTGAAAACAGGGCGCGTAATTTTTAATTATCAGCGGGCCGCGTTGGTGTATACTCATAAGTAGTTATGTACCTGTATCTGATTTTTTTACTTTCCGGGGTTATCCTCATACTCGCGGCACTGGTGTGGAACTGCCGGCGGGCGCTTACCATGGCCCTGACAGGGGAGGGGCGAGTCACAACCCTGACGGCAGCCCTGGAGGCGTCGGAGGCGAGAAACCAACTTCTATTCAAACATGCCAATGCGATATTTTACACAATTGATTCATCCGGACTCTTCACCTACGTGTCGCCGTCATGGACCACATTTCTCGGGTATTCCGCAGAAGAGATGGTGGGCAGGAGCTATCAAAGCGTCGTTTTGGCCGGGGATATTCCGGTCTGCGAGGAGTTCCTGACGAAAGTCGTGAACTCGGGCCAGTTGCAGTCTGGCGCCGAATACCGGGTGCGACATGCCGATGGGCGCCTTTTCTGGCATACGTCGAGTATCATGCCAGTGTTGGGCTCTGACAATCGGATCGTAACCTACGTAGGGGTGGCACACGACATCACCGGGGCAAAACAGGCCCAGGACGAATTACGCATGGCTAATCAGAATCTACACGCTTTGATCGCCAGTCGTGAGGCAGAACTACAGGAGGCTGTCAGGTCAGCCCTGGGCACAGTCGAAGGCGAGATGCGTCGCGTCGGGCAGGAAATCCACGACAGTCTTTGTCAGGAACTGGTTGGCTTGCTCCGGATGGCCGAGAACCTCGGCACGCAGCTGTCGCCCCTTCTGACTGACCAGATCGCGTATACCCTGCAAGTCGCGCGCGGCATCTCCTATGATCTGACGTTGCATGAATTGGATTCGCAGTCCCTACCGGATGCACTAACCCTGTTCGTCAGTCGATTCAATGCCCTCCCGGGCACTATTCTTGAGCTGAACTGTGATGCCGACCTTTTGACATTTACCAAGGAGGATTCCGGTCACATCTACCGCGTGATCCGGGAGGCGGTCGTGAACGCCATCCGCCACGGCAGGGCCCGGCACATCTGGATCGACCTGGTACTGGAAGGGCGGCAAATCATCGTAACGGTATCAAACGATGGTGCCCCCCCTCCCCCAACCTCTGCCCAGGCAGAGGGTATGGGCCTGAAGCAGATTATGATGCGAGCCAACTTGCTGGATGCACGATTCACTTTGACAACAAATAAACTGGGGAAAACTATCGCGGAACTGGTAATCCCCGCCGACCAACTGGAAGAAAACATTTGGGCGCGACGGTAAAGCGGGATGAACGTGCAGTTGGGCTACAGGTTGTTTTCCCCATCTGTTCCGGAAGTCTCATGATGAGACTTTTTCGTAACTCACTCATCCAAAACATGTTATACAACACGTCGTTTCATCAAAGGATAACCTTGTCGAGGCAGCTACTCGGATCTCCCGCGACTTATTTGCCTGGGGAGGGATTGGCGAAGCCACGCTCTGCTCTCCTTGGGCGCTTGCATGATCGCACCGGGGTGAGGGCACCCCGGCTCCAGAATTCGGGACCATTAGGCCCTTTACACAAAACGCAGATGCGCCCCCCTGAGCCCGCCGAAGGGCTCCCCATCCGTTTCGGTCTACCGACCAACTTCGGCTGCATCGCATCGGATGCCAAAGGTCTCATCGATGCCGCTGAGTAATCCCTGCGCCAAAGGGGAAAAGGGAATAACCCCGAACCCGTCCTCTTCCGCCACCTTCAACAACTCCTTTTCGATGGAGCGATCAAAAAGATTATAGCGGGACTGGTGAATCAGACAGGGGGTGCCGAGTTCTCGCAGCAATCGGGCAGCCCGCCGCGCCTGATCTGCCGGGTAATTTGAAATACCCACATAATTTGATCCAGACTGGCCAGGAGACTTTTGCGGGATCCCAATTCCACATAGGGGCCGGGCCACATCCAGTAGCTGTTCGGTATGTAGAGCTCAATATAACAGGAAGTCTGAACTTGTACTCTAAATCCAATGAACATGGAACAACGCCGTCTCATGTTCGGCCAAAGTCAGATGCATTTCGTTTCCGACAACCCGCCACTCGTCTGGCAGTAAAATGGGTTCAATCCCGAGAATTGGCTGCTGGCAGCGGAGAATGTGCTCCCCGCCCCGGCTGGCATGTAGCGCGATGAAATGCGGTGCCATCAGCGTCCATTGCCCTTGCGTGTTGCTCCGATGACACCCGGCCGCCTCGCCGAGTTTCCCCAGTAGCAGGGCCGGAATCGGTGCCACACTGGCATAGGCGTCGAAACCGCCTTGCGGGCGGCGCTTAAGCGCGAGCGCCGAGCCCAACTCGTTCGGCAACTCCGCCCAGCTTTCGCCAGCGTTGCCGGCCAGACGATGGGAGAGCGGCTTGGCGTAGCCATACTCGCGGCGCTCATCCCCATCGTGCCAGCTGGCCTGCATCACGCCGGGCGGCTCAGCGACCACCTTCAGGCTGATGCCAGAGAGGCGCTCCGCCCACGCCGCATCCGGCCCATTCGGGCCGACCAACCCCATGCCGGGCATGAAGAGCAGGCTGCACCCCGCCTGGCGGCAGACGTCAACAAAGCCCTGAAGCTCCGGCGTGTTCAAAACGGAATTGCACACCACGACCAGGCGGTAGCGCGGCAACTCCATCGTCAGGGCATCGCTCAACAGCACCACGTCATAGGTCAACCCCGCATGGCTCCATTCCGGCAGTTGCTGGTAGATGTTCTGCTGATGCAGGGAACTGGTCAGGCTGAGCCCGGTGATCGCCTCCTCATCCACGACGAGCAGCACGTCCGCCTGCGGCGCCCGGCGCAGGGGGGCGTACCGTTCATACAGTGCCGCCAAACGCCGCATCTCCTCCAGCACCACTGGGTCGTCATAATTGCCGCCCAGCAGATCCATCAGGTAGATGTCGTCCAGGCCGCACAGCCGTTTGGCAAGATTGCGCCGCAGGAGTTGGAGGAACGGGGCGCGATCAGGGTAGTGACCAACGTCCAACCCCGCGGCGGGATAGCCGCGCCACGAACGGTTGTCGTCCTGAAGCCAGGAGCTTTTCCCGGCGCGCGTCACACTGGTCCAGGGATAATGCGCCTCCACATCGCCAGTACCGAGGCGGCGGTTGTTGTAGCTGAACGGGCTGGTGATGGCGTCAACCAGATTGGAATCCAGAACCCGTCGTAAGGCGAGGTGGCCGCCCTGGAAGCCGCCGCAGCCATATCGTCCCTGGAACTCCAGGCCGCCCTCGCGGGCCGTCAGCGTGAACCCGTAATAGACAAGCGTTCGCTTGCCGGTCTTTTCCTTGACGATGCCGCAGAACTGCAGGATGCGGTCGGCCACCAGGTCGGAGAGGCAAAGCTGGAAATCCATGGCGGCCTGGGAGCGCGAGGGATCGCGGTAGCTGCCGACGGCGGCGAGCCGCTCCTCGGGCGTCGGAATCGGTAGCGTCTGCTCCGACGGCGTCCCGCGCTGTTCCTGCCAGCGCCGCCAATAGGCCTGCATCGATGGCGAGTAGTCCACGAAGTCGAAACTGCCGAGGATTCCCCATTCGTAGGTGATGCCGGAACAGATAAAATAGGCGTCCACGCGGGCACCGTAGCGGCTTTCGCAGTAGTCCAGGTAGCGCTCCAGGGCATCCGCCATGTCGGCGGCCCAGCGCTCCGAGGCGAGGGAGGCGACGCGCCGACGTGCCGAAACGGACGCGGCGGAATAGGCGGCTTCGGTAGCGCCATTGGCAAACTGCGTCAGTTCGTCAGGATACTTCTCCTCCCACCAGGTTGGGGCGCCTACATAGATTTGAGGGATCAGCCTTGCCTCCGGGCATTCCGCCGCGAAGAATACCATGAACCGGTCGAGCTGGTTGTAGTCCCACGTTTCCGGCGCCCGCCAGACCTCGATCTCCGGGACGTAGAAATCCGAGGCGCAGGTGGAGTAGAAGATGAACTGCCTACAGCCGTTCTGGTACTGCTGGCGGTAATCCGCGCACAACGCCTCGAAGGGGACAGCCTCGCGCCCCGGGTATTTCTCCCAGGAGCGCATGTAGACTTGGTGCCCTACGGTTCTGGCCCCGGGCGGGAAGCCCGCGGGCACGAGGGTGTCGAGTTGTCGTGGCGACGTCAATGGTTGATGGTTCATATCGCTTCCACCTCAATCAGCATCATGGCCAGCGGGGCCAGGCGCTCAGCCAATGCCAGCCGCCCATCGACGGGCGACTCGACACGCGTCTCCACCTGTGGGCGCGCCGCCTCGTGTAGTTGAGCGAGTTGCGCAATGGTCGGCCAATCGGGACTGCCCATCTCCTGCCAAACTGGCAGTGCCCAACCATGCTCGCGGTCAACCAGATGGCGGGTGACGCGCACCCTTTGGGGCAATCCTTCCAGCACCACGTCGAAGGCGCGCGCCGCGCCGGTGCCAATCATCTTCTCCGCGTCGGCGTGGGTATCCCACGAGGCCTCGGCGTTGGCGTAGTGATGGTGGTTGAACAGCAGCACCTGCCAGCCCCGGGCACTGCGGAAGACGGCGCAGCCGTCGCCGTTGTGCAGGCAGCACTCCCCCACCCGATTGAGGAAAGAGTAGGCGTGGAACGACGGCTTGCGGATGCCATGGACGGTGAGCAGTCCCCAGCCGCCATGGAATTCAGCTTCGCCCGGAGGCGCCTCTTCGGAGACATCGGAGAAGACCCAACGGGCCAGCGAATCGACCAAACCCTCGCAACGCAGGATGTTCTCCAGCAGGAAGGTAGCGCTGAAAAGATGATCGTGACAGCAGTCGCGCGCGCCCGGGGAACTGCCCCATTCGTCACAGTGGATCGCCGCCCGCGGATACGGACCCTTCTCCACCACCTGGCGCAGGAGGGTCAGGTCATGGAACGTCGCGTCACGGTCGCGAACGACGCGCCGGTGCTTTTTCGTGGCGTCGTCAAATGGGAAATCCGTCGGATAGGGATGGGTCGAGACGAAGTCCACCGGCAGGTGTTCGCGCTCGCAGAAGGCCATGAACTCCTCAACCCATGCCGGTCGATAGGAGCCGTCCGGTTCCGGCCGGAAGTTCGCCGTGGCCGGCCCGCCGATGCGCAGGCTGGCATCCACCGACTTCACGGCGTCCACGCTGCGCTTGTAGAGTTCAAAATATTCGGCCTGGGTGCCTTTCCAGAAAAGAATGTCGGGCTCGTTCCAGGGCTCGAAATTCCAGGACCTGACCTCGTCGAGGCCGTAGCGCGCCACCAGCGCCTTGACGGTAGTGTTCACCAGCCGGTGCCAGTCATTGAAATCGTTGGGCGGACAGCCCGCGCACTTCACCTGGAAAATCCGGTTGTCATTGCTGGCCATCCAGGTCGGCAGGAAGCTCAACTCCACCAACGGACGCAGCCCCAGCGACAGATAATAGTCGTAGTTGGAGAAGAGATACTGGAAGTTGAACGGCCCGTCCTTCTTGTGCCAGACGAACATGTCGTCATGGAACATCCCGTGCTGGCGCAGGTTCTGGAACCCGCACTCGCGCACCGCCGTGGCCAGACAATTACGATAATCGGCGCGCAATGCCAACCCAGCGCGGTCGCCACACACCATCTTCTTCCAGTACGGTGCCACCGGCTTGCCGGTTCCCGTGCAATTGACGATAACTGAACTCATGATTTAACTCCTACACATGATCATCTCTTTGTCACCATTCCCGATTTCGCAGAGTAGCAGAGATCATCCAGGTTGTCTCCTTCGACGGCGAGCAGGGGTCCAGGCTGCGGCACCCATCCAAGTTCCGCTAGGGGAAGAGTCGCCGTGGCTGTAAAACCACCCGCCGCCGGGGCGTAGTCCAACTTGATCTTCCCGGTCGCCTCAGCTGGTCACCTCGTACCGGACATAGAGGTTGACCGCGTCGTAGGCCAGCCGGGCCTTGAACGACTGGCCGGGGGTCAGGATTTTCCCGGCCGCCGGTGCTGTGGCGAGCGCCTGTTGGCCGCGAACAATGGTCACCTTCTTGACCTGAGTCAGCCTCGCCTCATAGTCACGCCAGGCTGCCTCCGTCTGCTGCACCGCGGCCGCGCTGTGGGTGTAGCGGCCGCTGGGAAGCAACTTGACGGTGTCCAGGCCAAACACCTCTGAGACGCGCCCATCCTGGTCGCCGCCATGACGTAGGTTTTCAACTCGCCGGAGCGATCCCAGTCGTCCAACTTGCCGTCCACTTTCACCGGGCCAGGCGCCGGCACAGCGAACATCCGTGAATGCCGTCCGTTGCCGTTTTCCTGGGCGGACGCCGTCACTCCCATGACGACGCAAGCTGCCAGCATCATTTCAACCATGATCCTGTTATTCATTGCTTCATTATCCTTTTATTCATTGCTTCTCTGCGCCCAAGGTAATCCAGGCGAAATCCAACGGATTTTTTCCATAATTTATCCCCGGGGTCCAAGCCAGGTAGTTGAAACCTTTGCCCGGCTGGGAGTCTGCATCGCTGACGGCGAACGTGCCGCGAAAGGTCTTGCCGGCGACCTGGGTGAAGGGCGCCAGCCGATTCCAGGGCAAGGCCATTTCATAGAGGATCGTGCCCTCCTGCGGGTTCGCGTGACTGGCAAACCGGATATCCGGCCCGACGGCATCTTTGGCGGAATTCCAGTACCGGCAGATCACGTCCCCCCGCCCGGCATGCGCGCCAAAGGCAAACTCGTAGCGCCCATCGGGTTTGCCTGCTTCCGGCATCAGAAAGGCGGCGATGACCGCGTCCTGCGACCAGAACATCGTTTCATCCGCCTGCTGGAGATGCGAATCATCGCTGACCCGCACGGCCAGATAAAGCGCCGCCTCGTCCCATTTCAGAAAGAACTTCCCGCTAAGGTCCGCAGGCCCGCCCCAGAGGAGTTTCTTGCCGGGGACAGCCGGATTGATAAAATAGAGGTTGTCCAAAGCGAACACCGTCGCATCCTTCCACTCCTCAAGCTTGCCGCTGAACGTCGGTTGCAGGGTAGCCCTGGCGATCGCGAGCCGGGGCGCAAACTCAACTTCCCGGGAAACGGTCAGTGGATAGGCCCAGTCAGCAGACCAGCGCCAGCTCAGGTCGAGCACCGGCGGCGGCACGAGCGCGGCCCCAGCCGGGGCAGTCACCGCAAAATGGGTCTGGGTGGTTTTTCCGGCCTCAATCGTGAATGGCAGTTCCGCGGGGGCGACGATCCAGCCATTCCCGCAGCGCCAACGAAGCGTGCCGGAGCGGGACGCCGCACCGGGGTTTTTGAGCGTAACCCGAAGCTCATTTCCCGTGATCGCCATGCGGTTCCAGTCCGCAGCCAGCGGCTCAATCGCGACGTCGAGCCTGGGCTGACCAATGTCGGCCGCGGCAAGGAACTCGAAGCGGCCAACCTTGGCGGTGGACGGAACGAGGCGGAAGGCATGGACTTTGGGGGTATTGAGTGCGTAGGCGGCGGCTTCCGCTGCGACAATGGCCTTCTGGGCAGCAGCCATGGCGGTGCGGTCGGTCGCGTCCGCCTTATCTGTCGGCCGTCCGGCGCCATCGGCCTTGCCAGCGAAGATCCATTGACGGAAGAAGGCCGCTTCCAAAACCTGTTTATTCCTGACCGCGTCCATGACCCGCAGTGCCTGCATGGTCATCGGTGTTTGCAGATAACGGGACAGGTTCACCCCCGCCGCAAGTTCCGCGGTGGCAAGGTCAGCGATCTTCTGGTCGTCAATGAAGAGGGTGTAGGCGGGTGCGCTCAGCCCCCGGACCGCCAGCGTGTCGGCATTCAGGGTGTCATCGAAACGGGTCAGGAACGCGAACGGCCGGGCCTCCACGGGCAACGGGCACGGCAGTGACTCACAGGTGCGGGTGAACGCGATCGCACCGTCGGCCACGGCGAGTTTCGCGATCGTGCAGCGGCGCGCCTCCAGGGTCCTGGCCCGCGCGGCGTCAATGACGGTCGCCGCCACCAGCGGATCCGCGCCCAGTCCATTGAGCAGGTGAGAGGCGATAATCGCCTGGCCTTCACGCTGGGGGTGGACGCCATCGCGGCTGAGATTGAACGAGGCGCCTGCCACCACTTTGCCCAGCCCCATGCTCTGGCCGTAAAGCAGCCCGAGGTCGATAAACGGCACGCCGAGCCAGCCTGCCAGCCGGGCCTCCTCCGCACCAAAGCTCAGCAGGGCGAACGGGTAGACCTCCCGCGAGACCCAGCGCGGATCGACGGACACGCTCGCCTCGTTGGGGATCGGCGAGAGGAGCACCAGCCGCATCTGCGGGTCGGCCTTGCGGGCCAGCGCCACGGAGGTCTCGATGTTAGCCAGCCATTTCTGCAGGGCCGCAGGCGAGAAGGCGAAGTATCCGCCGTCGTTGAACCCCATATTGTAGGTGCAGAAATCCGGCTGCTGCCCGATGACGTCTCGCTCAAACCGGGCAATGGAGCCACTGTTATCACCGCTGACACCCCGGTTGGAGAAATGGTTCCGCCACGCCGGGAACCGGGTGAGGACGAAGCTCTCGACGATCGTCGGATACCATTCGGAATCGGTGATGCTGTCGCCATAAAAGACGACACGATCGCCGTCGCGGATCAGGAACTCGGATGCGCCAGCCCCGTCCGCCAAGGCGGCGAGAGGCATCAAGGCAACTAGCATTTTCGTAAGCCATCGGGTCATCATGGGATCTCCTTGTGTGATTTCTTATTCCTTAAAACGCCAACGCCCCCAGAGGTGAGGGGTCAGGGTGGCCTCGGTGGGAACATCAGCGACGGTGCTGGTGGCCTTGTTCTGCCAGTAAAGGCGTTGCAGGGTCTGAAAGCCGTTGCCACGCAGGATGCCGATATCACCACGTAGTTCCAGTCCGGCAGCGGGCGAAAGCCCGAGCGCAGTCAGGGGCACCGAGTATTCGTACGCGCCATCCTTTGCCGCAAAATTCAACGGGGCGCCGATCTCTGTCACGCGGTCGAAGGTGATGGTTCGCCATGGCGAGCTGAAGGAACCCGGGCTCTTGGGCTCTCCCGCAACGGGTTGGTAAAGCACAGCCGTCGGCTTACCTTTCCTCAAGGTGACGAGCAGACGGAGATCGCCGGCCACGGCCTGGGTGCGCTTAGATGGGGCGTCCGGATTCGTCGCGAGCATGAGGTCGAGCGCGCCGCCGGTTTTGAACAGGACCTGCCAGGCATCCCCGGCATTCGCGAGCAGACCGGGCTCCTTGGTGCGGTAGGCGATAAATAACCGCCCCCCCGCCACGCGGACCGCAGCTTCAACCTTGCCACCCGCCTCATTTTGCAACCGTTTGTTGGCGTTCTCCTCGATTGTGACCCATTCATCATCCTGCCACTCATCCAATTTGCCATCAACCACCGGGACGGAATCCGTGAGGCGCACCGTCAGGCACTCCCGGCCGACAAGCGCCAGCCGCTTCTCCTCGCGGGCCAGACGGAAACGCTCGGCTTTTTGCAATCCCTCCGCAGTCACCTCCAACTTGGCGGGTGGCATCCGCTTGATGGTACCGAGGTTGTCCACTCGGACAATGCTGCAATGACTTTTGCCGGCCACGAGGTATACCTTGCCGTCCGAAACCTGGGTGCAGGTTGTCCAGAACTCCTCGTCGTAGAGCGTGATGTTGTTGAGTAACATTCCCCGTTCGGCCCTTGGCATGGTCCAACCGTCAGCGCACAGCCGCACGTCATTAAACAGGGTGGCCACAAAGAGCCCGTCGGTCGTCAACAGGAAGACATTCCCCTTGTCCCCGTCAACAACCAGCATCTCGCCAGCATCCGAACCTTGAGGGATAATCGTCCCCAAATGGCGCGTGGTGGCCATGAGTTCCCCCCGGTGCGTGGGGGGCGTCGAAAAGACCCCCGCTTGCTGACCCGGCCATTCGTTGGGGTAGGTCCAGACGATTTGCCCGTTGCGAATTCCGCGCACCTGCCCCCCGGTCCCGATCGTCCATCCATCGCGAGAGGCGGTGATCTGCCCGCTCCCCGATCCAACCTCGTCCATGAAGAAGTGCTCCAATTCCCTGCGCGGCGCGTTCAGGTTGTAAACCGGCACCCCCTTGTCAGTGAATTTTTCCGGCGCGAAAACCTCGGCAGCGGCGGTGCAGAACTCCAACTTCCCATTAACTGTCAGGCTTCCGATCTTGTGGGTCGCGAAGTTGACCTCTTCGGGGGAGACCTGACCATCCCCGTTCAAATCCGACCAGGCGTAGGTGAGTGCCTTCCACTCTGATTTTTGGGGATTGAGCCCCGCCGGCCACCGCTCACGGAAACGCTCTTCCGCGAGAATCGCCCAATCTCTTGCTTCCCCCAATGCGGCGACGGGCTTGGCCACACCGTCAACCATGAGCCAGATGCCCGCATTACGGGGTCCGCCGATCGGCGCCTTGTTGTTCACGTCGGTCATGTATTGGCGCCCCCCGAGGTAAATCGGGGTTTGCGGGGCGATGCCTCCCGGTAAGGTCACGACATCCTTCAAGGGGAGCCAGTAGATCGAGTGGAGCCGCGATGTGCCGGCTTTCCAGTCCAGCGCAAATTCCAGACCGGCCCCCTCTCCGTAGTAGAAACGCGAAGGGTCTTTGCCATCCACCGTTCCACCGCCGCCATATTGAGGCGGCCCGTAGAAGGCCTTCGCCAACTTCCCGTCCGGGCGCCAGACACTCACCCGCTTCGGGGCATGGGACTCCTCGGCCACCCAGAGCCGCCCGTCCGGCGCGATGGCCAGCCCTTTGGGATGATCCATCCGGTTCGGGTCATACAGGCCGAGCCTGGCCCCGCCGGGCGCCCCGATCACGCGCTGCCGCCGTCCCTTCGGGCTGAAAACCTTCACCTGGTGACTTTTGCCCCAGTCGCTCACGTAAAGTCGCCCGGCGCCGTCAAGCGTCAGTCCCTGCGGATCTTCCAATCCCTTGGTCACAATGATTTCCGGATCAGGCAGGACAATCGCCGCATCGACGGCCTTCTCCTTGTCGCTTGAGAGCGATTGGCGGGTGATCCTGGGGTAGCGCAGGAGTTTTTGGCCGGAGAGGACGAGCAACCGTCCCTCGCTGTCGAAGGCCAGCCCTCTGGCATCCGGCACGGCGGCGCTCCCCAGCACCTTCCCCGCGGTGGCGTCGATGAAGTAGACGGCGTTCAGCTTCGGCAGGCTTGCCGCGAGCACGCCGTCATAAGCAGCCAGCCCGCCCAGTTCGCCCGGCTCTTTGCCGGGCAACTTGCAGGGAGCGACGATCCGGAAGCCATCCGGTCTGAACGCCACGATGCGAAGTTCATTCTGCCAAACGATGCCCGAGTAGGCATTGACCTCGGGAAGTGCCTTCGGCCCCCCGTCACGTGTCAGATGCGAGGCGCCGGTCCAATCCCCTCCGACCCACAGCTTGCCATCGAGTTTGTTTCCTTCCAGGTCCGTCCAGATAATGCCATGGCTGGATTCCGCCACCGGACTGGTCAGCAACATCCGGGGTTCAGCGCCCGGGAGGGCCAGCACGGCGGAGGGAGCACTATGGTCGGCCAGCCAGCCCCCTGTTCCCCCACCCCAGTGTGATCCCGTGAGCCATGGAGTCGAACCGGGCGAATAAACGGAAAATTCATAACGCAGGTCGAGGTTTTTGTGGGTCAATCCACGGACCGTGTAGGTTCCCGGAGCGACGGGATACCCGACCATTTTGTAAATCCCTGCATAGGGGCCGGGGATCTTCCCGCTTTCGTCCAAACCATCCCAATAGACCGTATGTTCTCCAGCGGTAAAGAGCGTGTCGCCCACCAGGTTCCTCACCCGCTTCCCCCCGGCATCCTCGATCACGAGCGTGACATAAGCTTCCTCGGAAATCGAAAAACTCACGGGAATGAGCCACTTTTCCTCTTCGGCCTGTCCCGCAAGCGCCTGTTTTTCCGCCCCTGCTTGATGGGCGGGGCCGAAGGCCATGAACTCCTGCAGTCCACAGGCTTTACCTCCCTGAGTGGCGCCCTTCAAGTAATGCCCTTCCTCGGTTGTGGCGAGGATCCGGAGGCGCAACGCCCGGGTAGTGACAATGCGTCCGAAATCAAGCCAGTTCAGATTGAGGGACTCCGGTGGCCTGGGAGAACAGGTCCCGCCGGCGACCGTGGTCCAATCTGCGTCGCCCGCCTCACGGGGATGTTTTTCAGCGGGACCGGTGTAGGCCTGGACCTCCACCTTGCCGAACAGCGGAAAGATCAGACAGACCCCTCGCAGTTCGACCGGTCTTTCCCACAGAAGGTAGGATGAGAAGGCTGGTCTCGCTCTCACGTGATAAATTAATATCAC
>CAYNMU010000058.1:0-13811 GCA_964398395.1 uncultured Eubacteriales bacterium | reverse complement strand
GCAGTGCTTGACACAAATTGTATTTACAGATAAAATATAGCTATGTTTTAGGATAGAGGAGACAAAATTATGCTTAAAAATCAAAGTATTGTTTTGACAGGTGCTAACAGCGGCATTGGTCTTGAAGTTTTGAAGTTGCTTGCTTCGGAAAAGAGTAACAAGATATTTGCTGTTGATTTACATTTGGACAAAATAAATGAGTTTAGTGAAAATGTATTTTCTTACCAATGTGATGTATCTTCAAACGAAAATATTAACGCTTTTTTTGATGCTGCTCTAGAGGCAATGGGAGACATCACACTTTTTTATGCTAATGCAGGCTACCCGTACTACGAAGTGTTGAATTATGTTGATTGGGAGCGCACGAAGCGTATTTTTGAGACAAATGTATTCTCACCTATCTATTCCTACGAAAAATACCAGACTTACCTAAATGGGAGAGAAGGACATTTTGCAATCACTATATCTGCTATCGGTAAAATGGCAATGCCCGGCTTTACGCTTTACTCTGCAACAAAATTTGCTACGCAAGGTTTTCAACAGGGTCTTCGTTTAGAAATGCCTAAAAACATAAAATTAACCTGCCTTTACCCAATTGCAACTGACACTAACTTTTTCAAAGCAGCAAATAAAGAAAAATTCGAAAGACCATTTCCTGTGCAAAGCCCGGTAGTTGTTGCAAAAAAGATGGTTAAAGGTTTGGAGAAGGGCAAAAAGAGTGTTTCCCCAAGCAGATTCTTTTCGTTTGGCATGGTATTGTTTGCAGTTTTACCATTCATACGTACAATATATTGGAACATGGAGAATGCTAAGCTTAAACGTTTTTTAGCAAAACAAGCAAAATAAACTGATTAGCCGCTATCATAAAAGAAACTTTATAATATTAAATATAACCTTTTGAAATTAATCTGTCCAAAATCAAAAAAGTTTTAAAAATCGCTTGCTTTTCGTGGTGCGAGTGTGTATAATAATTAAGCGCCCAAGAAAGCAAGGGTTGCAAACATATCGCGGAGTAGAGCAGTTCGGTAGCTCGTCGGGCTCATAACCCGGAGGTCACAGGTTCAAATCCTGTCTCCGCAACCAAAAAAGACAGAACGACCATTTCGGTTGTTTTGTTTTTTTATATATTACATTTTGTTTGCCTTTAACAAAATAATTTGATATTATACAAATACCATTATAATTTAATAATTTTTTATTAAAGGAGAATCCAATGTCTGCTGTGTCAAGAAAAGATAAAGAAATCTTAAGAAGACTTGCTTTTCACCAAATGGAACTTGCGAGTTCAAAGGTGAACCATGAAAGAATCAAGGAATGGTACGATCATAACGATTATAAAGGCAAACGCCCGATGATTCATTTTGAATTGGGTTCTTTCCAAGACGAAGTTCTGCAAAAAAGATTGACATGCGAGGATAAAGACGCGCGTGGAATTGAAGCCGATTTATACCGTGAATTTATAAACTTCGAAGTTTTTAATGACGATAAACCTGTTAGGAACTACTTCCCGGTTCAATGGAACACATGGTTTTCGCCTTTTGATATGGAAGTAGAAACAAAACGAGCTCCTAACGGCGGTGTAGGGCATCAATTTGTGGACCAAATAGGCGATTTGTCCAAAAACCTGCCAAAACTGAAAAAATCATCCTTTGGTTTAGACAGAGAGTCAACACTGAGGCGGATTGAAATACTTGAGGATACTTTCGGCGATATTCTGCCTGTTCGCTTAGAGGGTCTTTCTGTCAGCTGTTACCTGACATATTATATAATCAAACTGATGGGTATGGAAACGATGCTGTTTTCCATTTGTGATTATCCAGATGAATTCAAAGAGATGATGCGCAGATTGTCCGATGATTTTCTTGAATATTATCGTTTTTGCGAAAGAGAATCCCTTTATTTGCCTACAACAGGATTCGAACATGTCGGACAAGGAAGTTTTGCTTATAACACAACGCTGAAGCAGGAACCTCCGGTTAAAATATCCGACATATGGCTGCACATGAATTCACAGGAATCCGTGGTTCTATCTCCCGAAATGTTTGATGAATTTGTTTTTCCTTATTACAAAAAGATTGCTGATAAATTCGGCAGGCTTTCTTATGGCTGCTGCGAACCGGTTGACGGGTTTTGGAAAAAGTCATTCAGCAAATTCAATAACTTGGGTAAGATAACAATTTCTCCGTGGTGCAATCAAGAGTTTATTGGGAACGAATTAAGAGGCATGAATATAATATTCCACCGTAAACCATCGCCGAATTATATCGGAGTAAATAAAGAACTCGATGAGAATGCATTTTGTGAACATATAAATGAGACGCTTAAATTTGCAAAAGGCTGCCATTTGGAGATAACGCAAAGGGACGTATACACAATTCACAATGATGAGGCTAAGGCAAGACGATATGTGGAACTTATCAGAGATTGCATTGATAAAAATTGGTGTTAGCGCTTATTAATATTATTTATTTGACAAATTGTCATATAATGGTGTAAAATCAATTTAGCGAAATAAAGAAAGGGGTAATTAATAATGACAAAAGAAATTAATTTCAAGTCACTCAAAAAGTTCAATCTTCTTATGGGTATTCTACATTTTCTCCAAGGAAGTGCTATGCTCTTTTTTGCACTTAAAATTGATAAAATAGCAAATTTCAAACCCCCTGTTTACTCCAATTTTTTGACCTTTGACACAACTCTTTTGAAGCTAGTAACCGATAATAAAAAAATCTTCGACCTTCCTTTCGCTGTTGGCGTTTCTATGTTCTTATTTATTTCTGCAATTTTCCATTTTATTATTGTAATGCCAAAAACGAATGAGATTTACAATAACAATATTAAAAAAGGAATGAACCCCTTCAGGTGGTATGAATATTCACTCAGTTCTTCAATAATGATAACTTTGATAGGACTTCTTTTCGGCATATATGACATTGGCTTGCTAATAGCAATCTTTTTCCTTAACGCTTCAATGAACTTATTCGGTTACCTCATGGAACAATTGAATCAACATCAGAAAAAGACAAATTGGACCCCATTTATTTTTGGTTCTTTTGCGGGTATTGGTCCTTGGATAATCATTATCATGTATGCATTCGGCAACTCCAATTTATCTAAAGTGCCTTGGTTCGTCTTTGCAATATTCGGTTCATATTTTGTGTTTTTCAATTTATTCCCAATTAATATGATTTTGCAGTACAAGAAGGTTGGGAAATGGAAAGATTATATTTATGGTGAAAGAGCTTATATAATCCTCAGTTTAGTTGCAAAATCAGTTTTAGCTTGGCTCGTCTTTGCAGGTGTTATGCAGCCCTAAAGTCAGTATTCATCCAAAATGATCAGAATTATTTGAATTCACAAAAAAAGCAGAGCATGTTAGCACTGCTTTTTTTAATTTTAATATTAGTTTATTTTTTTATTTTGAACTGCTTGTCACACAAATTTTTATAAGTTCCGCATAACGCAAGCAGTTCCTCATGTGTTCCGTGTTCAACAATACATCCGTTTTCAACAACATATATACAGTCAGCTGCCATAATAGTTGAAAGACGGTGTGCAATTACAAGACTGGTTCGATCTTTTAATAAAGGTTCAATGGCGGCTTGAATCAAAGATTCTGAAACTGAATCCAAAGCTGAGGTAGCTTCATCAAGTATTACGATACGGGGATTTTTCAAAAGAGCGCGGGCTATGGATAACCGTTGCTTTTCCCCACCTGAAAGTTTAATGCCCCGTTCCCCTACCAATGTCTCATATCCGTCCGGTAAAGATACAATAAAATCATGTATATTAGCTGCTTTGCAAGCTGAAAATATTTCATCATCATTTGCGTTTAATTTTGCAAACAAAAGATTTTCTCGGATTGTTGTATTAAACAGATATGTATCTTGAGTTACAATTCCTATTTGGCTTCGCAAGGATTCTATTGTTGCATCTCTTATATCCATACCGTCGATGGTAATTGAACCGGAATTTATGTCATACAAACGCGGCAGCAAATAGGTTATTGTTGTTTTCCCCGCGCCGCTCGGGCCAACAAGCGCAATCAATTTGCCAGGGTCGACATCAATATTGATGTTTTTTAAAGTCACATTCTTTTCATTATACGAAAAATCAACATCTCTAAATCTAATTGAACCATTAATCTCTTTAAGTTTAACAGCATTTGGACAATCAACAATATCCTGTTTAATATCAAGATACTGAAATATCCTGTCAAAAAGCGCCAGTGAACGAGTGACATCAACGCTGATGTTGGCAAATGAAGTAATCGGTCCATAGATTCTTGTCAGCAAAGTGACAAACAGAATAATACCGCCGACAGTCATCGAGCCTTTTTTTATTGTCATAATGCCTCCGACTAGGAAAATAAGCATAGGCCCTATAGCCGCTATCGTCGTCAATGTCATAAAAAACCAGCGTCCGGCAAGAGATTCTTTTATTTGAAGTTTTGTTACTTCTTTATTAACATCTTCAAATTTCTTTTGCTGATGTTTTTCTTTTGTAAATGTTTTAACCAAAAAAGTTCCGCCGATATTTAAGGTTTCCTGTAAAATAGTATTTAATTCTGCCAGTTTTGCCTGCGTTTTAGAAGCGATTTTCCATCTGACTTTACCAACCTTACGAGTCGGCAAAACAAATAAAGGTATAATCAGCAAACTGAAAATAGCAAGTTCCCAATTTGTATAAAACATTAACGCCGCGGTTGTAGCAAAGACTAAAATATTCTGCAATATTTGAACTACAGTGCCTGTAAAAATGTTTTCTATCCCACTTATATCGTTGTTCATGCGGGAGGTTATTTCGCCTGCCTGCACGTTTGAAAAAAACTTGATTGACATAAATTGAAGATGGTCGAACATGGTGTTTCTGATATCAAACATTATATGCTTTGACATCCAGCTATTTAGATAATTTTGCCCTACCAAAACCAATCCACTTATAACTGTAGCAAAAAAAGACTCTATAATTAACAATATCAATAAATTAACATTTTTATTTGGAAGTGCGACATCGATTATTTTTTTCATAAAAAGAGGTGTTACAAGCCCCAATAATGATGTTGCAATTATGCAAATGATTAATAAAATAAGGAGCTTCCAATAGGGTTTGTAATATTTAAATATTCTTCCGAGTATTTTTTTTGAAATTTTTGGTTTGTCTTTATCATCTATAAAATGAAAACGTCCTCCGCCCGGACCCGGTCCTCCGGGGACGCCCATACCACCAAATCCGCCTCCCATTCCGCCAGCCATAATTATTCATCCCTTTCAGATACTTATATGTTAAAAATATACTACTATAATATTATACTCTTTGCAACTTTTACTTATTTTTCTTGTAATTTATATTAAAATAATGTTAGAATATTTAAAACTGAAAGGAGTATGTGCAATGACTTATGATTTTACAGGACTTTCGATTTTAACTGACGGCAACGTTTGCGAGAAAGCAGCAAAACTTTTTGCCGAAGAAATTTTTCTTCGTACCGGTGCAGCACCTAAAATTTTAAATGCTGCAAGTCTAACCACCGTATACTTTTTACTTTGCGATGAAAATATTCTACCCAACAAGGACTCTTATTTGTTAGAGATTGAGGGAAGAATATTAAAAATTTCGGCTATAGGTTTACGGGGGTTGATTTTCGGATTTTCTTATTTCCTGCGAAAGACCATTTACGAAAATGGTAAAATCATTTTAATCAAAGATATATCCGGCAAATATGTGCCTGCCATGAAGATGCGCGGTCATCAGCTCGGTTACCGAACAACACCCAACACTTACGATGCGTGGTCTTTTGATGATTATTACCGCTATTACCGCGATATGATGTTCTTCGGCTGCAACATGTGTGAGCAAATGCCGAATGAAGGGTTAAAGCAAGTCAGAAACAAATTGATGAAGTATGATGTTGAAGAGTTATTAATTGAAGCTTCACGTTTAGCAGATGAGTTGGATATGGATGTTTCGATTTGGTACCCGAATAATGAGGAAAGCATTGAAGAGTCTGTTGCGCGGCGCATGAAGGTTTTTGAATTAATGCCCCGGCTCGATGTTGTATTTCCGCCGGGAGGTGACCCGGGTGAATTTGAAGCTGATGAGTTTTTGGAGCGTTGCGAAGCTATTTCAAAAGCACTTAAAGAAGTGCATCCAAATGCCGAGATGTGGCCATCAGCACAAAAACCTCACACTATTCCTGAATGGGGTAACGATTTCATTGATTATATGGAAAAACTTCCTGAAGGAATTGACGGTGTTATTACCGGTCCAAACAGAGCCTTTCCAATAGATGAGCTTCGAAGAAAGTTGCCGATGAAATACCCTATCAGACTTTACCCCGATATAACACACAATGTTCGCTGTGAATACCCTGTGCATTTTAACCGTGACGATTGGCACTATTCACTAACGAGCACATTGAGCCGTGAATGTATTAACCCGCGCCCGACAGAATACCGCTTAATTCACCGGCTTACTCGCAGGTACGTAGTTGGCAGTGTCAGTTATTCCGAAGGTGTCAGTGATGACATGAACAAAATGGTTTGGAGTGATATGGACTTTTTCCCTGATGTTTCGCTTTATGAAACATTGTGCGATTACTCTCGAGTTTTCTTCTTTGGTATCCCTGCAAATAAAGTTGCGGACGGTATTTTGGGATTAGAACTCAACTGGCAAGGTGACCCTTCTGAAAACCCGCATATTGAAAGCACTTTGAATATATGGCTGGATTTGCTCAATGAATACCCGGCAATGCTTGAGAACTGGCGATTTGTGCAGTGTGTTTTTCGCGCTAAATGTGATGCACTTGTTAGGCGTCGCCGTTGTTTTGAGTTATCGCTGCTTGAAAATGCAAAGCTTGAACTTCGAAAAGGCAATGTTGAGTTAGCTATTGAAATCCTATGTACTGATTTTAACAACGAATACAAGGCTTTACATGCTGACATCTTTGCACTTGCTGACAGACTTTTTAATCAAATCGGCTTACAGCTTGATGTTGAGCATTATTGTGCAAACTCTTGGGAACGCGGTGCCACTCTTGAAACAATCGACCTACCGGTAACAGACCGTCAATGGTTTCTTAACAAGCTGAATCAAAAAGACGGTATGACAAAAAACGAATATAATGATTATATAAAACGATTGCTTGGCAGAAACGAAGTTGACTCGGACGAATATTACTTTTCGCTTGCAGAACATGGTTTTGATGTGCTTGGCATACCTCAGCAAGGAGAGTTTTACATCAATTATCAAGGTGACAGACCCGATGTTAACAACGGCAATATTCCAATGTCTATGCTAAAACTATACGACCATTACTCTTTCCGCTGCAAATTAGGCGGATTTAACCCTGGTGTGGACTATAAATTGCGAGTAACTTTTTCTTCAAGAAAGATTTCAATTCTAACCCATCACCATGTCATTGCAAACGGAACAATGATTTATGACGGCCCACAATTCGGCGGAGAAAAAGACGAGGCGTTTGACGCCGAGCTGCTTGCACCGAAATTCGAATCAGCAACCTATACCCTTCCGGCCTCAGTCTTTGTTAATGGATGTATTGAGTTGGTGATTGGTGAACCAATTGCAGGGGTAATGCTAAGTGAGTTTTGGATTACAAAAGCTTAACAAAAAAAACAAATAACTTAACTGCCTCCCAAAAGCTCATTTTAGGGAGGCAGTTATATTTTAAAATATTATTGTTTCTTGGAATACTCGCTAATAACTCTTTTTAATGTTTCGACAGTTTTTTGGGTATCTGCCAGTTCATCCTTAAGCTTGTTGTTTTCACTTTCAAGCGCAATAGTATGAACCGAATTAGTATCCTGCTGTGCTTTTGCGCCGGTTATGTCTCTTTTTTGTATCTGAACAGCTAACGGAGAGACTGCAACTTCCAGCTTTTCAGCAACCGGTTGAGCAGGCGCTTCAGCTACAAAATCATCATTCAGTTCATTGTAGGTACCGCGCTTTGTATAATGAGTGTGCAGCAGCTCGTGCGCTTTGTGGCCATTTGGTTCGCCAAGGAACTCTTTGTAGAAGCTTATGATTGAAGGATTTTCATGAGATTTTCTCATTACTTTTGACTCGTCCTCATCATAAATACCCTTTAACCGCTTTGATCTAACTTCGGGATCGTTGCTTCTTGGCTGTCCTCCGCCTGTAATACAGCCGCCCGGGCAGCCCATTACTTCAATAAAGTGATACTGAGAAGTTCCATCTGCAATCTGTTGCATCAATTTTCTTGCATTTTTAAGACCGCTGGCAACAGCAACTTTCACCTCGACACCTTCAAGGAAACTGTAAGCAGGAAGCGCTTTTTCAATTTTTATTGTTGCATCCTTAATGCCTTCGAGCCCTACAATTGGGGTAACATGCAACTTTTCAAACGGCAGCTCACGTCCGGTAACAAGCTCGAAAACGGTTCGAAGCGCCGCTTCCATAACACCGCCTGTAACGCCAAAAATGTCGGCAGCTCCGGTAGAAAAACCAAGCGGTTTATCAAATTCACTATCAGGCAGATTTGCGAAGTCAATACCGGCAGTTCTGATCATTTCCGCTAGTTCACGTGTGGTGATAACTGCGTCTACATTCGGCACACCGTTATTCATCATTTCTTTACGCGATACTTCAAACTTTTTCGCGGTGCAAGGCATAACCGAAACAACGAACATATCTTTAGAGTCGATTCCAATTTTGTCGGCGTAATAAGACTTTACTACAGCGCCCATCATTGTATGCGGAGATTTGCAAGTGGAAAGATGGTCAAGCTCATCGGGGAAATTGTGCTCAATAAATTTAATCCAGCCGGGTGAGCAGCTCGTAATCATTGGAAGGACACTTTTACCTCCGGTAAGTGCTGCTTTAACTCTCCCCAGGAACTCTGTTCCTTCCTCAATTATTGTGAGGTCAGCTGTCCAATTTGTGTCAAAAACATCATCAAAACCAATGTCAGACAGTGCAGAAGCAAGTTTACCGGTTACACGAGAGCCTGGTGCGAAACCAAACTCTTCACCTATAGCCACACGAATTGCGGGAGCAACTTGAACGACTACACGCTTTTTCGGGTCATTAATAGCATCCCAAACCCTTTTTGTTGAGCTCGTTTCCATTAAAGCGCCAACAGGGCAAACTATGGTACACTGGCCACAGAAAGCGCAGTTAACCGAGCCAATCGGCAATTCCATAGATGGTCCAACAACTGTCTTAAAGCCTCTGTTTTGTGCATTTAAGATACTTGCGCCTTGAATATCATTACATACAGTTATGCATCGACGGCAAAGTATACATTTTGACATATCTCTTGTTATTGAGACTGAAGTATCAACAACGCAAGGTACCATATCACCTTCAAACCTTGACTCTTCAACGCCGATAGTCTTACCAAGATCCTGAAGCTCACAGCTTTGGTTGCGTCTGCAAGAGAGACAATCTTTGTTGTGGTCAGAAAGCATCAGTTCATAGAGCACTTTTCGTGCACTTCTTACCTTGTCGGTGTTTGTTTTGATAACCATACCATCATTAGCTTTTGTAATACAAGAAGCTTGAAGTGTTTTTGCGCCCTCAACCTCAACAACACAAATACGGCAGGAACCGATTGCATGAGTATTCTCAAGGTAGCAAAGGTTTGGGATGAGAATATTGTTGAACTTTGCCGCCTCCATTATAGTGCACCCATCCGGTGCCTTAACAGCTTTACCATTAATATTTAAATTTATCATATTCATCTACCTCCTATCGCAATGCAAGCAGCGCATTGCCTCCGCTACTGCATTGAGCTTGTGATAGCCCAAGACAACCTCATCAAACGAACAAGCCCTTTTATCCATCGGAAGCATTTCCTGTGGGAATCTTTTATGAACAACAATATCGTCATCATCATCCATTACTTCCGGGATTTCAATATTTCTGCCCTTGTTAAGCTTGCCGCTTCCGCCCAAATATCTATCAATTGAGGTTGCAGCATGCTTGCCGTCAGCAATTGCACGAATAACATCATCAGGTCCTCTGGCAACATCTCCCCCGGAAAACACACCCGGCATCGTTGTCATTAAGGTTTTGTTATCAACAATAAATGTTCCCCATGATGTAACTCCTATTTCTGATTTTTTTATAAATGGCAAGTCGGCATACTGACTAACAGCAGTAATCACAGTATCAACATCAAGCACGAAGTTTGAACCTTCAATATGTGTTGTATTGCGTCTGCCGTTATTATCGAAATTGCTGATTTCTCTGCGGGCACACTCAATCATCGCAAGTTTGCCGTTTTCCCCTGCTATAAAGCGAATCGGAGAAACAAGTTCTAAAATGTCAACGCCTTCATTAAGTGCTTCTTCAATTTCAAATTCATATGCAGGCATACTGTCGATAGTTCTTCGATAAAGCACGACAACTTTTTTTGCTCCCAGCCTTAATGCTGTTCGTGCGGAGTCAATTGCTGTGTTACCGCCGCCAATAACAGCAACGCTTTGCCCGGTCAAGTCAACACTATTATAAAGCTTTACGCTCTTAAGGAACTCGATCCCCGGTAAAACACCGGCTAAATTTTCGCCTGGGATATTTACCTTTTGCGGAAATTGAGTGCCGGTCGAAATGTATATTGAATCATAGGACTCCTTAAGATATTTGAATTCAATATCCTTACCGACTTCACTATTTAAAATAATATTAACACCTTGATTTTCGATTGTTGCAATTTCCTTAGCTAGAACATCTGATGGAAGACGATACTCGGGAATTCCAAAAGCCAAAACGCCACCGGCGACAGGCTGTGATTCATAAATATCAACTTCGTAACCAATGCGTGCAAGGTAATAGCCGCATGTCAAACCAGATGCTCCTGCACCGATAATTGCAACTTTTTTACCGTTTTTAGGCAAAACAATATCCTGGACATATTTGCGCTCATTTTTGAAAGCGTAATTTGCTACGAAATGCTTAAGGTCGCAAATTGCAACCGGCTCGTCAACAGAACCTCTTCGGCACTTGCTTTCACAGGGGTGTGTGCAAATTCTGCCGCAAATGGCTGGCAAAGGATTTTCCTGCCTGATTAGGTCATAAGCATCCATAAAGCGACCTGACGCTATTAAAGCGAGGTAGCCCGGAATGTTTACGTTTGCTGGGCAAGTATTCTCACATGGTGAAATAAACAAGTTCGAACAAACGCCGGCACGACAATATTTATATTTGATATGCTCCTCATACTCATCTCTGAAGTATTTAATTGTGCTTAACACCGGGTTTGGAGCAGTTTGGCCAAGGCCGCACATAGCAGTTTGCTGAATTGTTTCACCAAGTTCCTCTAATAGTTCAATGTCGCCTTCAACGCCTTCGCCTCTGGTGATACGCTCGAGTATCTCAAGCATACGCTTTGTCCCAACACGGCAAGCAAGACATTTTCCGCAAGATTCTTCTTGAATAAAATCCATAAAATAGCGAGCGGTATCAACCATACATGTATCTTCATTCATAGCGATAAGACCGCCTGAACCCATAATTGCACCTAGCATTGTAAGGGATTCATAGTCGGTTGGCGTGTTAAGATTATCTTGAGTTATACATCCGCCTGAAGGTCCGCCGATTTGAGCAGACTTGAAGCGTTTTTTGTTCATTATCCCGCCGCCGATTTTGAAGAGAATTTCTCCCAAAGGAATACCTATTGGAACCTCAACAATACCGGTATTGACAATATCGCCTGCAAGTGCAAAAACCTTCGTTCCTTTTGCCTTTTCTGTGCCATATTGGCTGTACCAAGCACTCCCCTTCAAGATTATTGAAGGTACTCCTGCAAAAGTCTCAACATTGTTGATTATCGTTGGTTTTCCGAAAAGACCGCTTTGGAACGGGAATGGCGGTTTCTGCCTCGGCTCGCCTCTATGACCTTCAATTGAAGACATCAAAGCAGTTTCTTCGCCGCAAACGAAAGCACCTGCGCCAATCCTAATTTCTAAGTCAAATTCAAAATCAGAACCAAAAAGTTTGCATCCTAACAGACCGTAACTGCGTGCTTGTTCAAGTGCAACAGCAAGCCTTTCAATAGCAATCGGATATTCTGCACGGACATAAACATAACCCTTTGTAGCTCCAATAGCATAAGCGCCCAAAATCATACCTTCAATTAAGGTATGGGGATCGCCTTCAATTATACTTCTATCCATAAATGCACCGGGGTCGCCTTCATCGGCGTTGCAAACAAGATATTTTTGCCCCTCAGCGGCGTTTAACCCAGCCTGCCATTTAACTCCTGTTGGGAAACCTGCACCGCCTCTGCCTCTCATTCCGGAAGCTTTCATTTCATCAACAACGCCTTGCGGTGTCATTTCGGTAAACGCTTTCGCAGCAGCAAAATAACCGTCATTTGCAATATATGCCTCGATGTTTTTATATTCAATAACTCCGCAATTGCGTAAAGCTATACGCACTTGCTCCTTAAAGAAGTTAATATCATCAAGTTTTGGAACATACTTTTTTAGTGTCTGGTCGAAAAATGTATATTTTTCGATAACTTCGCCATTAACAATATGCGCTCTGATAATCTCTTTTGCTATCGCAGGAGTAAGAGAAGTGTAAAAAATTCTTTCCGGTAAAATCATCATTACCGGACCAACAGAACAGGTGCCCATGCAGCCTGTTTCATAAACCATAACGCTGTCGGATTTTCCGATAGCCTCAAGTTCTTCAACTACTGCATCTCTTACAAGCCCACAGTTTGAGGAAATACAGCCAGCACCGGCACAAACAAGTACCTGATGACTGAACTTGCTCACTGTTTCAATATATTTTTGTTTTATTTGTTCTAAGTCTGAAACTTTGTTTACTAACATACTCATTGAGTCCTCCTCCCTGTTATATTTTTGATAAAATCGAATTAATCTTGCTCGGGGTAACTTGCTTGTAAACTACATCGTCGATCATCATAGCCGGTGCCAATCCACAAGCTCCTATACAACGGGCAATTTCAAATGTGAATCTACCATCATCTGTTGTGCCGCCAAGTTCGACGCCAAGGGATTTTTCAAGGTGGTCAACGATTTTTTTGCCACCGCGAACATAGCAAGCGGTACCAAGGCAGACTCTGATTGTGTGTTCACCTCTCGGAGTTGGTGAGAAGAAGGAATAAAACGATACTACACCCGCGACTTCTGAAATGGGTAAGTTTAAGGCATCAGCGATATAGCGCTGAAGTGGCAATGGCAAATAGCCATAGATTCCTTGCGCAGCATGTAAAACCTGAATGAGACAACCGTCTTTCCCTTTGTAAAGGTCAATGATAGCGTCAATTTCACCAAACTCAGAATCTGTAGTTTGGCAGTGCTCACATTGCGCATTGATTAGTTTTTCGCTCATGATTTCCCTCCTTGTTAAAAATATGCCTAAAAAGGCGGCCATGTTAAGCAGAGCTAACTCTGCTTAGATCCAAAGCATAAAAGTATTATAACATAACCAACTAAGTTTGCAATGAATTTAAGAATATTTTTTATAAAGTTCATTATAATTTACAGTCATTTCACAAACAATTAATTATTATTTTGATTATAGACCATCATAAAGCGCACATTTAAAAATTATAATAATTTAAATAAAAATAAAAATTCCCAAAAGCCCTTGTTAACCAAGGGTTCTTAGGAATTTTTGGAGCTGCTAACGCGATTCGAACGCGTGACCTCATCCTTACCAAGGATGTGCTCTGCCACCTGAGCCATAGCAGCAAAAACAGAAAGCAAGAAAAATGGCGACCCGGAACGGGCTCGAACCGTCGACCTCTAGCGTGACAGGCTAGCGTTCTAACCAACTGAACTACCGGGCCATTTGGT
>CAYNMU010000057.1:0-13962 GCA_964398395.1 uncultured Eubacteriales bacterium | reverse complement strand
CCCGCCGAACGCCCTGCCGCAGTGCAGATATTCGGTGATGACCCCCAAATAATGCTCCAAGCAGCTGTAAAGTCGTTAACCTTTACTCCTGAAATAATTGACATTAATATGGGTTGCCCTGCGCCTAAAGTAGCGAGCAGCGGCGGGGGTTCTGCCCTTATGAAGCAGCCGTTGCTTGCACAACAAATCGTGATAGAATGTGTAAAGGAAATTACTTTACCGATTACGGTTAAGCTTAGAACCGGCTGGGATGAAAAAAACATCAATGTTGCCGAGATTTCTGCCCTTTGCGAGCAGGCAGGAGCCGCCGCAATAACAATTCACGGGCGAACAAGAGCGCAAATGTATGCTCCCCCGATAGATTTTGAAACCATAAAAAAAGTGAAGCAAACCGTGCGTATACCGGTAATAGGCAACGGCGATATTACAGACGGAAAGAGCGCTGCGGAGATGATATCACGCACTTGCTGTGACCTTGTGATGGTTGGCAGAGGCGCATTAGGCAGACCATGGGTGTTTAGCCAAATTAACGCCTACCTAAAAGACGGAACCATTATCCCCGAACCGCCGATTGAGCTTAGAATGGAAATAATGCTTCGCCACATTAAGCAATTGTGCAAATATAAGGGTGATTACATCGGCATGAGGGAAGCACGCAAGCACGCCGCGTGGTACATGAAAGGCATAAGAGGCGCGGCGCACTATAGGCAGGAAATTGGGGAGCTAACAAGCATTGAGCAACTTGAGGAGCTTGCTGAAAGGGTCATTGCAGGTGCGTAACAACGTCAATCAGGCTTTATTCCAAATTTATATTGAATTTTAGAATATTATAGTATATAATAAAGTAAGATTTAAGTATTAATAGGTTGAGGTAGGATACAAATGGCTGAAATAAAACAAACAGAACAAATAAATACTATTGATAACATTCAGAAGCAGACTGCCGAGGAAGCTTGCAAAACCATGAATTCCCGGTTGGCAGGGCTTTCTTCTATTCAAGTGCGTGAAAATCAGGAGAAGTTCGGAAAAAATGTAATAAACGATAAAAAAGAAAAATCAATTATTTTGATTTTTCTTTCTAATTTTATCAGCATGATGGCGATTCTCCTTTGGGTCGGTGGGTTGGTAGCTTTTTTTGCAAAAATGCCGGAACTGGCAATAGCAATTTGGCTGGTTAATGTTATCAACGGTGTTTTCAGCTTCTGGCAGGAATTCCGTGCAAGCAAAGCTACCGAAGCACTTAAGAAAATGCTGTCTTCCTACGCAAGGGTTGTAAGGGACAATAAGGAAGTGCAGATATTAACCGAAGATTTAGTGCCGGGCGACATAATGATTATTGCCGAAGGTGATAAAATCGGCGCAGACGCCCGGTTGCTCGAAAGCAGCGACCTTCAGGTGAATCAATCCTCGCTGACCGGTGAATCAAACCCGGTACGAAAAACCCAAGACCCCGTTCTTCGCGATGGATTAACCCGTTCTGAGATACCAAACCTTATTTTTACCGGCACCAGCGTTTCCAGCGGCACGGCAAAAGCAGTTGTTACATCCATCGGTATGGAGACCATGTTTGGTAAAATCGCAAATTTAACGCAGACTATGAAGGAAGAACAAAGTCCTCTGCAAAAAGAACTTAACCGCTTGACAAAGCAAGTCTCAGTTATGGCTTTAAGCATCGGTGCACTTTTCTTTGCCGTCGCTGTTCTTTTTGTCAAGGAACCTGTTGCAAAATCTTTTATTTTCTCGCTTGGTATGATTGTCGCCTTCATTCCCGAAGGTTTGTTGCCTACTGTAACATTGTCACTTGCAATGGCTGTTCAGCGAATGGCAAAGGAACACGCGCTTGTTAAGAAGTTATCAGCAGTTGAGACACTTGGATGTACAACGGTTATTTGTTCAGACAAAACAGGAACCTTAACGCAGAATGAAATGACAGTCTGTAATTTGTGGCTGCCGGGGCAGGAATTAAATATAACCGGTTTGGGTTACGCACCGACAGGTAAAATTATCAATGGAGACAAAGAAGTTATCATTTCAAACGATAAGGATTTAAAGATGTTACTCACAGCCGCAGGTCTTTGCAGCAACGCACGTTTAGTGGAGCCGAATGAGGAAAGCGATCGCTATACCGTTTTAGGCGATCCTACGGAAGCGTGCCTTGGTGTTGTGGCACAAAAGGGCGGGGTTGATATTGAAGCACAAACGCTTCTGACACCCCGTATAAGAGAGCTGCCCTTCGATTCCAGGCGTAAAAGAATGAGCACCATTCATCAGCTTGACAAACCTCTCAACGGCAGCAGTAGAATCGCTTATATAAAAGGCGCACCAAAAGAAATGCTTGATTTGTGCACAAGTATACAAAAGCAGGGAACAACATCAACAATTTCTGATGAAGAGCGCAGCGAGATTATGCTGGCTAATGATAAATATGCACGCAATGGACTCCGAGTTCTTGCCGTTGCCTATCGCCTTATATCCCGCGAAGACAATACAATTCCTGCCGCACTGAGTGCTTATACCCCAGAGTTGATTGAACAGCAAATGACTTTTGTCGGGCTGGTTGTTATGGCTGATCCTCCGCGGCCAGAAGTTGCCGATGCAGTTGCACTGTGTCATAAAGCAAAAATCCGGATTATCATGATAACCGGTGACTACGGTTTGACTGCCGAGAGTATCGCGAGGCGCATCGGCATTGTTGAGAGCGATCATCCAAAAATCGTATCCGGTGTTGAATTGGAAGAGATGAGTGAAGATTATCTGACGGAAGTTTTAAAGGACGAAGTAATCTTTGCCAGAGTTGCACCGGAGCAAAAATACCGAATTGTGTGTAGTTTGCAGAAAATGGGAGAGATTGTAGCCGTTACCGGTGATGGTGTAAATGATTCTCCTGCGCTTAAAAAAGCAGATATCGGAGTAGCAATGGGTATAGCGGGTACGGATGTTGCCAAAGAAGCAGCAGATATTATTTTAACAGACGATAACTTTGCTTCCATCGTTAGGGCAATTGAGGAAGGCCGCGGCGTTTACAGCAATATCAAGAAATTCATCACCTATATATTAAACAGCAACATGCCTGAGGCTGCGCCTTCCGCCGCATTTCTGGTTTCCAGAGGTGGTATACCGCTACCTTTAACAGTAATGCAGATATTAACAATTGACCTCGGTACCGATATGCTGCCGGCGCTTGGTCTTGGAACCGAATTGCCTGAACCGGGCATTATGGACCGTCCTCCCCGTTCAAAAAACGAGAGACTTTTGAACAAAAAAACATTTTTAAAAGCGTTTTTATGGTACGGAATGCTCGAATCCACAATTGCAATGTGTGCTTATTTTTACGAGAACTGGCTGCATGGATGGCGTTTTGGAATGCAGCTATTTGAATCGGGAATCATATACGAAAGAGCAACTACTATGACACTCGCGGCAATTGTATTTTGCCAAATCGGTGTTGTTATGAATGTAAGAACCGAAAAGCAGTCTGTATTTAAGGTTGGTTTATTCAGCAACAAAAAAGTAGTTCAGGGTGTTATTTTTGAGATACTTTTAATATGCGCTATTATCTATGTCCCGTTCATGCAGGAGATTTTTCAAACGGCGGCTATCGGCCTTAAAGAATGGTTGTTTTTAATCATCTTACCTATTCCGATGGTGTTGCTTGATGAAATACGAAAAGCTGTTTTCCGTTGGCATGGTGAAAAGAAAAAAGCAGGAGGGAAATAATATGAAAGTTATTGTAGTAGGGTGCGGCAAATTAGGTTCCGGGCTGGCAAACAACCTTATAAAAAAGGGGCACACCGTGACCATCATTGACACAAAACCCGAAGCATTCGAATTGCTCGGTACAGGTTTCATGGGTAAAACTATTGTCGGAATCGGTTTTGACAAGGATATACTCGAAAAAGCTCAAATTCGCACAGCCGATGCAATAGTTGCTTGCAGCAAGAGCGACGAGGCAAACGCGCTTATTGGCAGGATTTCAAGGAATATCTATAAGGTCCCCCATGTAATCTCCCGCTTATATGACCCGAGGAAGGCAGAACTTTACCGCACACTGGGTATTCAGACAATATCCACAACAACCTGGGGAGTTCAGCGCGCAATTGAAATGCTGAGCTATAACCAGCTTGACAGCGTGTTTTCTATTGGCGATAACGATGTAGAAATTGTAAGAATTGAAACCCCTGCGCTTTTGGTCGGCAAAACAGTTAATGAATTGACAGCCATCGGCGAAATTCATGTCGTTTCAATCAGCCGCACGAACAAAACCTTTTTACCGACTATGGGAACTGTTTTCCAGAAGCATGACATTATCCATATCGCAGTATTGTCAACATCTTTAAAAAGGCTTAAGTCGTTGCTTGATCTAACTTAGAAACGGAGGGTAAACAAATGAAAGTTGTTATTATAGGCGGAGGCAAGGTTGGTTCTTATATTGCTAAGTTGTTACTTGATAATAACATTAGTGTCAAAGTTATTGAACAGCGTGAAGATATTTATGAAAAACTAAAAAGCGAGCTACCGCTGAACGCCATTGTTTTCGGCAACGGTACAGATCCGAATGTTTTAGAATCAGCTGGAATAGCGCAAGCAGATGTTGTCGCCGCAGTTACCGGAGCGGATGAAACCAATCTTGTTGCTTCGACCATTACAAAATTTGAATACAACATCCCCCGCGTTATCGCGCGTGTAAATAATCCAAAAAACGCCTGGCTTTTTAACGTAGGAATGGGTGTTGATGTAGGTTTGAACCAGGCTGACTTAATGGCGCATCTCGTTGTTGAAGAGATTGATTTTACAAGCATTTTAACACTGATGAAAATCAATCATGGCAGCTACTCTATTGTGCAGGTTAAAGTCGAAGACCATTCTGAAGCAGTTCAGAAGGCAGTCTCTGACTTGCCTATCCCTTCAACAGCAGTATTAATTGCTATCTACAGGGGAAAGGATGTCATTATCCCGCACGGCGACACCATCATAGGCAGCGGAGATAATATTCTTGCCTTTGCTGACACGGACGCCCAAATTACGCTTAACAAAATATTCGGTTCTGTAAAATAATCAAATAGACAACCTAGCTTTAATGAATTCTAAAATATTCAACAAGGGCAGGCGAAAAGCCTGCCCTTTGAATTAATCCAAACAATTTACGATTTGTCATTCGTCAAATCACCGTTTCCGCTGATTGGTATCTTTTCGCCGAGATAGGTTGGTTGAGGCTTAAATATCACATAGAAAAAGTCCTTGTTCCTTGCTAAAATCTCTCTGGCATCACGATAGTCCTGCCCGCCATAATCTCTCGGGTCGGAGGCTACGCCATATGCGTCAAAACCAAGTCTTTTAGCTATAAACAACGCTCTGTACAAATGGTATTTTTGCGTAACAATAATTATTTTCTTCGTTTCAAAAATATCGCACGCACGGTAAAGGCTTTCATATGTAGAAAAGCCTGCATGGTCCATAAAAATGTTTTTGGATGGTACGCCTTTTCCGATGGCAATTTGCTTCATTGTATTGACTTCATCATAATTCACTCTACCATGGTCACCGCTCATGAGCAATTTGCCGGAAGCACCTGAATAATAAAGTTCCACACCTTGAAGGATACGGTCTTCCAGCATTGGGCTTGGTTTATTGTCTTTTCCGACGACACCAGCCCCGAGTACAAGGATACAGTCGGCTTTCATTTCCGACGCCTGCCGTGGAGTAATAATTATATTTTCTGCCGATGCTTTCACATATTGATTGATGCCAAACAAAGCAGCAAGACCCGCAAACCCGATTATGAAAAGCACTAAAAGTGTCTTTCGCAGCCATTTCCATTCCTTACTTTTTTTCTTTATATATTTCTTTTTTGTATTCAGCGTCAATTATAAAGCCTTCCTTCGTTAACCTCATTAAAATATAATTTCACTCGGTATATCAGCTGTTATGCAAAAAAAGAGGGCAGGCTTAATCACCTGCCCCGCAAATATGATTTAATTATTTCTTCTGTTTGATGATGTCGTTAAGGATAACATAAAACTCATCATCATCAATGTTTTTTGATTCCGGAACAGATGCCGTCGCAGGTGCCTCGCTGCGTGCAAAGGGTTGATTGCTTTCCGTAGTCATCTTTGCGAACGGATCTTTCATTTTTATGATATCGCCTATTGGTGAATTCGGAATACCCTTATTGTCAAATCCGGTAGCTATTACAGTAATTATCATCTCATCATCAAGATTTGGATCAAAGCAAACACCCCAAGTAATATTTGCTTCCGGATGAGCTTGTGCTGTAATAATTTCGGCAGCGTTTTCGACCTCTTCAAGGTCAATACCCTCAGAGGCTGTAATACTTATAATGACACCCCTCGCCCCGGCAATTGATGTTTCAAGCAACGGACTCTTGACAGCAGCATTTGCCGCAGTAGCGGATTTATCCTTACCGCTTGCCTTGCCAACACCCATATGAGCGTAACCCGCATCTTTCATAACACTTGTAACATCTGCAAAATCAAGGTTAATGAACCCCGGAATTTTTATAAGCTCCGAAATGCTCTTAACTCCTTGCAGTAAAACTTCGTCTGCCAGTGCAAAAGCTTCTGAAAGCGACAAACGGGTGTCATTAAGCCCACGAAGATGATCATTTGGAATTACAATAAGGCTGTCAACATGTTCGGCAAGGCGGGAAATACCTTCCTGAGCCTGTCCCATTCGTTTGCTTCCTTCAAATTTAAATGGTTTGGTAACAACGCCAACTGTAAGCATGCCCATTTCTTTTGCTATTTGCGCAATAAGAGGTGCTGCGCCAGTGCCGGTTCCACCACCCATACCTGCTGTTATAAACACCATATCCGTGCCCTTGAGTGCATCGGAAATCGACTCTCTGCTCTCTTCGGCAGCTTTTGCTCCGATATCGGGCCGTCCGCCTGCACCTTGACCACGAGTGGATTTTTCTCCAATTTGTATTTTATGAGTAGCCTTGGAATGAATTAAGATCTGTTTATCCGTGTTAATAGCTATAAATTCGGCTCCCAAAACCCCGGATATAATCATTCTGTTGACTGCATTGCCACCGCCGCCGCCAACTCCGATTACTTTAATTTGCACGGTGTTTTCAAAATCATTGTCGAGTTCTATTGCCATCGTTTTTCCCCCTAATATATGATAATACTCCAAAGTAATTAATTTTATGTAAAGTAATATTATCATGTATCGAAATAAATTACAAGATAAATTTCAGAATTTTGTGTGAATTATTTATCATTTTAGTTCTTAGTTGTCTTTTGGAAATATGCTTTCTCTAAAATTGTTAAATTTATTTTTCCTTTTTGACTGCTTGAAACTTTATCTTCAATTTTAATAATGCTTACGGCGGCGGCTAATCTGCCTTCGAGTTCTATTGGAGTACCAATGTGCAAAGTTATTCTGTCTTGGTAAATAAGGCTGACATCAAATGGATTGCTCATATCAATAAGCGTTATATCTTTTATTTTACTGACCTCAATCGCAGAAATCAAGTCTTTGTAAACTTGAAGCATATCTACCTGGTTATCTACATATTTAATCTTTTTGTTGGCCTGAACTACTTTAATCTTAAATGTCTTTGCGAATTTAATAATATGTCCGGTTTCGGCATTTATAGGTTTTGGACACCTAAGCAACATTAACTTAATCGATTTTATCATATTTTTTCGTTCAAGAGATTTGCCGTCGTTATTCAGCAAAACTAAGCCCGTTCCGTATTCCATTGCGCTTACTGCCTTAGTTTCAACTACCGTATATTTCAGTGTTCCGGGAAGGCTTCGAGTAATTACAGCATTGTTGATGTAAGGAAGTTCTGTTTCAATTTGCTCTTCGGCGATTTGGGTTTTACTTAAAAACAGGTTCTCTTCAAGTTGGAGACCTGAGCTTTCAAACACCTTCTCGTTTGAATAAGTTTTGTTACCGGATACTGTATAATCGGTTATTTTAAAAATAGCAAAAAACGCATAAACAACACCTACAATAATTGCAATTATAATAAAAGAAAACGAAAAAATAACAAACCTTTTGCGACGAATTTTTTTTATTTTATTTTTCGCAACCATGCGCTGCCGCTCCTCAGGCGTTAATTGCGCCCGGGGCTTACTGTTTTTTGGATTCTTTGCGGTTGTGCTCATTGCGTTCCTCTCTTTTCAAAATAAAATGGCATAAAGATTAGTGCTATTTTTTAATCAGCCAAAACTGAGAGTACCTTTACAATACGCTCTGCCGCGTCATAAACGGCCATTTTCTTTGCATTCGCTCCGATTTCCGCCATTCGCTTCGGGTTGTTAAGCAACATGTCAACTTCTTTTAACAGGCGGTCACCTGTTAAATTCTTTTGCTCGATTATAATCGCAGCGTCGTTATGAACGAGTGCCATCGCATTGTGATACTGGTGATTTTCCGCAACGGTCGGCGACGGTATTAAAATGGAGGGTTTGCCCAAAGCTTGTATTTCGCTCAGGGAGCTTGCACCTGCGCGGCAAATAAACAAATCCGCTGCGCAATAGCAGCGCTCCGGGTCATTTATATATTCCCTTATCATGACATGTTTTTCGTTCGCCAAATCAACGCCTTTTGCCTTAAGCAACTCCGGCAGCCATAACCCGTATTTCCCCATAGCATGAAGAAAATAGCAGGATTGCTCCTTGTGCTTTGCTGCAATCAATTCAGCTACTGCCTCATTGATTGCCCTTGCTCCAAGACTTCCACCCATTGATAATATAAGCGGGCGGTTGTCAAGCTTAAGCTCAGCTCGGCTTTTCACTCTGTCAGCGCTAACCAGCTCCCCCCTTATAGGCAGACCGGTTAGGATACACGGTATTTTGGGTTTAAGATATTTTTCGGCATCGGCGACTGTCAGCATTACCCTCTCCACTTTTTTTGCAAGAGCTTTGTTAGTAACACCAGGGTAAGCGTTTTGTTCATGAATAGCCGTTGGTATTTTTAGCTTTGCCGCCATTCGCAAAACCGGACCGCTCACATAGCCGCCAAGGCCGACAACAACATCGGGTTTAAAATCCAACAGTATTTTTTTTGACTGTGAGGATGACTTCAAGAGTTTGCTGAGCGTAACAATGTTTCTTTTTATATCTTTGAATTTAAGGCTTCGCTGAAATCCGCTTATATCAATAGTTTTAATATTGAACCCTGCGGCTGGAACAAGCTTGGCTTCCATCTTTTCCGCTGTGCCCACAAATAGAATTTCGGCGCCCGGACAGGTGTCCCTAATCAGCCCGGCAACGGCAAGCGCCGGATTTATGTGCCCGCCGGTACCGCCTGTAGCAAAAAGTATTCGTTTATTTTCAAGCATATTTTTGCCGCCTTTCGCCTAATTATGACTTTCTCATTTTTGCTGACCTGGAAACAGACAAAACCATACCCATTTCAACAAACAGAATAAGCATTGAACTGCCGCCTGTGCTAAAAAACGGTAAACTTATACCGGTGTTTGGAATAGTATCCGTTACAACAGCAATATGTAAGGCAGCTTGCAGTCCCACCTGGAAAACAATTCCCATAACCAAGAGGCTTCCAAAACGGTCTTTCGCCTTTATTGCGATAACAAAGCCTCGCCATACAAGCAAACCAAACAAAGCAATAACCGCTAAACCTCCAACAAAGCCGAGTTCCTCACAAATTATTGCAAAGACAAAGTCGTTATTCGCTTCCGATAAAAACATATGTTTTTGTATAGAATTTCCGATACCTTTCCCAAGGAATCCGCCGGATGATATAGCGTATAAAGAGTTGTTGATTTGCCAACGCGCTCCCATTGGCTGAAGATCCTTATCAAGCCATCCAATGATTCTAATGACTGTATAAGGTGTATGCTCCGTCAGTGTACCCACGGCTATAAATTTTTCCGGCAAATACTTCCTTGCTTCATTAGGATTATTCACAATTAGCCACATGCAAAAAACCGCTGCAATGCCGAGGACAATCAAAATCGACCCCGGGACTATTACCCAACGCAATTTTACTCCGCTTAATATCAGCATAACCGCACCAATGCAACAAATCAATATTGTCCCCGAAAGATGATTTTCAGCCATTACCAACCCACACATTACAGCAATAACTGCGATATATGGTATCAGCATCTTAGGGCGTTTTTCTATTTGTTTTTGCCTTCGGGTCATACCCCATGCACAGAACATGACAAGCCCCAGCTTTGCCAACTCCGATGGTTGAAATTGCCCTATAATAGGGATCACAAAAGCACGCGCTATGTCCGGTCGTCCCGGCAGCTCAACATGATATCTAAGAACCACAATTAACATAATAATCGAAATGATAAGAACAAGCACGGAGAATTCCTTCATATACAGATGATTTATTCTTGACACAACATACATCAATAAAATACCGAAAAATGCAATCAATGCCTGTTTTTTAATATAATAATAGGGGTTGTTGCCCACATCGCCGGAGGAGTCATTCATGGCAATAACATAACTTGATGAATAGACCATAACCAGCCCTGCAAACATAAGGAATATTACCAGAATTAAAAAAGTCATATCATAATTTCCGAAGGCAAAATACTCCTTCATCTTTCTTTTTTTCCAGAAACCAAAATATTCTTTTAAATCTATCACTATACCATTTACCCCCTTTCGCAATTTTATATACTTCCATTTATAACTTGTAACCGCCAAAATACATAAGCACTATCCCTATTAAACATCCCAGAATATTAACAAAGGTAAAGACCGCAACAATCTTTTTTTCTTTCCAGCCGCTCATTTCAAAATGATGGTGGATGGGTGCCATTTTAAATATTCTTTTGCCTTTTGTCGCTTTATAGTATCCGATTTGGATTACATCCGACATTGCCTCAATTACATAAATAAGTCCTACCGGCAACAGGATAATCGGGCTGCCCAAAGCATATGCGAGAGCAACCACCATGCCACCCAAAAAGAATGAGCCCGTATCGCCCATAATAACCTTTGCGGGGTTATGATTCCAAACCAAAAAGCCTGCACAACCACCTGCCAAAGCCGCCGCAGCAAGGCTGATACCAAAGAAGTTATGCATTGCTGCGATTACACCCAAAGATATGGCAACCGTTAAAGTTACACTCGAGCAAAGCCCGTCAACGCCATCGGTAAAGTTTACAGCATTCACTGCGCCATAAATAACGCAGATCCCAAAAATCCAATAAAATATACCCATATTGACATTCCCGAAAAAGGGAATAAACATAAAAGGAGTGCCGCCCATACCCATATTTAAGCTGCCTAGAAAAACAACGATAATTATCAGTTGTGCCACCGTTTTTTGAATTTCAGTAAGCCCTAAATTGCGTTTTTTTACTACCTTAATGTAATCATCTACAAATCCGACAAGCGCAAAGCTGAGCGCCATAAAAATTCCGCTCCAGAGCTTTGTCTTTATTTCCGCAGGCACCATTGAATCACCGGCAACAATATCGCCGGCCAAAAGCTTATCTGTTAAAACGGTTACAACAATTGCAATAACAGTACCTATAATAAACATAATCCCGCCCATTGTAGGCGTTCCCTGTTTATGCTTATGCCAGCTTGGCCCGATATCCAAAATAGTTTGACCGAATTTCAACTTGTGCAGCCAAGGTATAATCAAAAACCCCAACAGTGAGGTAACTGTAAAACCTATTGTCAATGCTAAAACCGATGCCAATATATTATTCATCTGTTTTCAGCTCCTCATAAACAATCTTAATAACATCCTCTAACCCCATCCCCCTGCTTGCTTTAAACAGTACACCATCACCGGTTGTAAGAATTGAATTCAAACAGCGGGCAAGTTCTTTCTTGTCATAAAAGCAGTAAACGGTTTTTACGCCCATTTCACCGGCCTTCTGTGCGGTCAGCTTTGAACGTTCGCCGTAAGCAAGCAGAACATCAACACCTTCTTTTGCGGCACAGGCACCAACATCCATATGTGCCTGCTCGGAAATTGCACCAAGTTCAAGCATATCGCCCAAAACAGCAATTTTTCGGTTTGATTTTATACCCGCAAGCACGGACAATGCCGCCCGCTGAGAATCCGGACTGGCGTTATAGCAGTCCTCAATAAAAGTAATTCCGTTTATGCTTTTAATCCGCTGGCGCATACCCGAAGGCACATACTCAAAAAGTGCAGCGGCTGCGGCTTCAGGCTCCACACCCATTAAAGTCCCCGCTGCAAAAGCAGCTAGAGCATTATAGATGTTGTGTTTGCCTATTGTCGGAAGCAGTATTGGCTGCTCCAAAGTGCCATAAACCAAAGTAAAAGATGTTTCGTTATTTGCTTGCACAATATTACATGCCTTCACTTGACAAGCCTCGTTATCAATGCCATAGTAAATAACCCGATGTTTGTTTGTTTTTGTGTTAAACAACAGTGCATCATCACCGTTAATTATCAGCGGTGCATCCTCACACATGCCATCAAGAATTTCGAATTTTGCTTTTAAAATGTTCTCCCTTGAACCAAGTCTTTCCATGTGTGAAACACCGATATTGGTTAAAATAGCTATTGCGGGGGCAGATGTTTTGGAAAGGCAGGAAATCTCTCCGGGGGCGCTCATGCCCATTTCAAGCACTGCAGCCTTGTAACTTTCATTAAGATTAAAAATTGTCATTGGCAATCCAATTTCGTTGTTTCGATTACCTTCATTTTTTAAGGTATTGAATTTTTTTGATATGACGGCAGCAGTCATTTCTTTTGTTGTGGTCTTGCCTACACTTCCGGTTATTGCAATTACCTCGACATCAAAAAGTCTGCGATAGTATGCCG
This sequence comes from uncultured Eubacteriales bacterium, assembly GCA_964398395.1. Lineage (GTDB taxonomy): Bacteria > Bacillota > Clostridia > Oscillospirales > Acutalibacteraceae > UBA1447. Next base: position 1,191 of record CAYNMU010000057.1, on the reverse strand, counting down.
CTAAGTTGAGCAGCGCCAAATGCGTATCATCAACCATGAGCTCCTTTTCGCCGCAGCCGGTTTCTCTTTCAACAAGAACAGCAACCGCACCCTGTTCAAGTGCCGCTTGAGTAAATTGATGTCCATCAAAGCTTTCTCCGCTTAGAGCAATGAAAAGGCACCCTTCTGAAAGCTTGCGGCTATCGGTGCAGATGCTTGTTACAATACCACTTAATGCTGTCTTAACACCTACAGCTCTTGCAATTTCAATTATGCTCAGCGCTTTCACACAATCACTCCGTAAAAGTCAATATATATATCGATTGTAAATTTTAAGTAAGCATTTTTGGACTATGTATTTTTTGGCACGCCTTCCAGCATTGACGGTGCATCTTTTGAATCGGCCAAAGCTTCCAACACTTGCCTGAACGGAACCCCCATTTCGATTGCAGTAACAGCTGCCCCCATGGAGTTGTAAACCGAGTAAGTTTCGGACACATTGAACTGTACCCTGCCGATAACACCCTTTCCAACCAACTCATATTCCACCCCGGCAGGCTTTAATCGTATATTCTTTGCTGTGTAATTTGATGAATCTGTCTTAATCGAAAAAGTTACACAAGGGCAGTCTATACCCTGCATCATATACTCCGCTACCTCATCATCGAGATTAACTATTGCCAAATCGGTATATTTAAATAAAATATGTTTTGCATCCATATAGCTCTCATAATCGCCATGATAATCCAAATAATTTTGACTTAGATTTGTGAAAACCGCCGCTGCAAAGTGAATTCCTTCAAGCCACTTGAGCGCAAGTGCTTGTGAAGAAACCTCCATAACGCAGTGGCTGCAACCCTTACTTACCATTTCGGCCAATAGTCTGTGCAGTTCATAAGAATCTGGGATTGCAGCACTTGCCGCTAGTTCGTGACAATCGATTGCACTTTTTATCGTTCCAATGAGTCCTGTCTTAATTCCAATACTTTCAAATATATTTTTTATCAGCAAACAAGTTGTCGTTTTTCCGTTTGTACCCGTAACTCCTATCAATTTGAGTTTTTTTGCAGGATTGCCGAAAAACGAGGCACACATAAGCGAATATGCGGCTCCGGTGTTTTCAACCAATACTTGATTTTGAGCACCTGTATCGATTTTCGAAATAACCGCAGCAGCCCCTGCTTTAACCGCGGCTATTGATGTGTTGCAGGC
>CAYNMU010000056.1:4753-14013 GCA_964398395.1 uncultured Eubacteriales bacterium | reverse complement strand
CCGACGTGCCGATTATTATGCTCACAGCGTTAAGTGATGAAAAAAATGAGGTTCATGGGCTAAAAAAAGGAGCCGATGAATACATTGCCAAACCTTTCAGCTATGAAGTTTTTATTGCGCGCCTAAATGCATTGTTAAGAAAGACGAAGAAAGAACAGTTATCAAATTTAGTTATCGGAGACATAGAAATAAACAAGGCAACGCAAAGAGTTAAGGTGCGAGAGATTGATGTTGAATTGAACCGAAAAGAATATAAACTAATGAACTACCTAATAAAGAATAAAAACCGGGTATTGACTCGCGAACAATTGCTGAACAATATTTGGGGTTACGATTATGACGGGGACGAAAGAACGCTGGACACGCATATTAAAACACTTAGAGCTAAGCTTAACGAATGCGGGGACTACATTAAAACAGTTCGCGGCAGCGGATATATGTTTGAGGTGACTGAAAAATGAAAACGATTGCGGCAAAATTAGCGTTGATATTTGCAGCCTTCATGCTGTTTTTAGTGGTTTGCGGTCTTGTTTTAAATGCGTTGTTCCTCGAGCAATATTACATATATAAAAACAAAGATGTTTTCATATCAACAAGTGAGATCATAACGAAAGAATACCTTAATAACAGGCAAAATATTTCAAATTTTATAAACACAATTGACCGAGCAAATAGCATAAACTCGATTATTACCGACAATAATAACAAGGAGATGTATAATTCGATACAGCAAACAAAAGAGAATAGCCCCCAAAAATTGCCTACGGAGATAGAAACTCTTATTCAGGATAATAGAACAAAATTATTAAACTCATTCGTTTACATTGTTGTTGAAAAGATGAACGACCAAGCGCCTAAACTTGTATTTATTTCAAAATTAAATAATGATGACCTGCTGATTCTCGCGAAACCAATGAGCGGGATTAGGGAAAGTGTAGCAATTGCAAATCAGTTTTACGCTTTTTCAGGGTTAGCGATACTTTTAATGGGGATAATAGTTATTTTAATATTCATCAGGAAGATAACTAAACCTGTTATCGAAATAAACAATGTTGCTGAAGGTATATCAAAACTTGATTTCAGCAAACGTATTGATTACAATTCACAAGATGAATTGGGGAACTTGGCAAAAAGTATTAACAATATTTCCGAAGAATTAAGCGCAAGCATTAGCAGCCTTCAATTAGATGTTAAACGAAGAAAACAGCTTGTAAGAAATATATCTCATGAGTTAAGAACCCCTATCGGTGTTATTAAGGGTTATGCCGAAGGTTTGAAATTCGGCGTAGCAGAAGATAGGGAAAAGGCTCAAAAATACTGCACAGTTATTGCAAGCGAATGCGACAGAATGAATGACATGGTAAAAGAACTTTTGGAGTTATCGGCGTTAGAAGAATCGATAAAACTTGAACCGTCCGGTTTTGACGCGGGCGATTTGATTAACAGTGTAGTGGATAAATTTACACCTGTCTTAAAGGATAGGAATATAATACTTACAAATGCTTGCACAAAAGGAATTATGATAGACGCGGATTATGAGTTGCTTGAGCGGGCAATCAGCAATTATTTAAATAATGCTATTAATCATGTTGATGAAAAAGGACAAATTACAATCAGCAATTCATTGAATGAAGATGCAGCCGTGATTTCCGTGTTTAATACAGGAAACCACATATCCGAGAACGATATAAAAAATATATGGGATGTTTTTTATAAAGTTGATAAGGCACGTTCCCGCGAATATGGCGGTTTCGGGCTTGGTCTTTCAATTGTAAAATCAATTATTGAAGCGCACCAAGGCTCTTGCGGTGTAAAAAATGTAAAAGACGGAGTCGAGTTTTTTATTACGCTCCCCCAAAGGAATCTTTTGTGATATTAACTGCGCTAATCAACTTGCATATAAAACTTTGTTTTGCTATAATTATTTTTAGTTTAGAATACGAAGGGGAATCTGTGTGGCAAAAACCGGAACAGACCCAAAAACAAGGTCGACAGTCGCGGAAAAAGTGAATAAAGGCAGAAACCTTGTAAAGACCGGTGTACATGAGATAAAATCTCATTGGAACACGCCACGGCCCGGCTTCGACATGCCATACAAGGAATGGGGTACGACTACGCTGGCTACTTCCTTTGATAGAACGCATGATGCGCTTGACGGGTTTCTGTCGTTTGCAGCGAGCTGTTACCTTATTATGCGTTACTATCAGGTCGATAATATTGATTTTATGGCGATTGGCCTGATCGGCGCGCCGCTGGGCTACTTTTGGAGCATTCTCGGCTGGGGGGTTGCGGACAATCTCGGACGGCTGGCAAAGAAGACGGAACGCAATCTGATCGCTGTCTATTCCGCGGCAATCGTTGTGGGACTTGCCCTTATTATTTTCAGCCCTGTCTCCTTCGGGGAAGCCTTTATTCAGGGGTTCGGCAAGATTTTTGGTATACAGGTGTTTTTGTCCGGTTACAACTCCCTCCGAGACATGCTTTTGCGAAAATACCTGATTCCAAAGTACGGGCGGTACAAATTCTGGCCTTATGTCAATGCGCCTTTGCGCATCATCGCAGCGTGCTTTATCCTGTTCTGGGATTTTAAGCAGTACAACTACGGTGATATGCTGTGGCGGCTTTACCTTTGCTTCTCGCTCTACAGCGGCCGCAACACAGCGGGCTATGTTGCTAATATGTACCGCTTCTGCACCACCAATAACGATGAACGCCTCCTTCTTGAGTGTTACCCCGTCAAAATAGGCTATTTTTTGAGAACTATTGTAGCGGATTGGACGCTTCCGATTCTCGCTATGCAGTTCGGGGGTCCGGAAAACATCAGAACAATGCGCTGGGTCTATCTGCCTTTTATGGTTTTGTCGCTTTTACCTGTTCTGATAACCTTCCCGAAACTGCGCGAGCGTCTGCCGCAGCCGCCCATCGAAAAAAAGGTTACTTTCAGCTTTTGGGAAGGTGTTACAGCTGTACTTCGCAATAAATACCGCTGGATCACAATGATATCCGGTACTTTCGATACGCTAGGAACCGGCTCTAGGCTAGCGCGCGACTGTATATGGTTCTATATGCTGCGCATGACCGACGGCGTCTGGCTCGTTATTTTTTTGACAGTTACCCAACTCTACATGGGCCCGGCAGGATTTATCTCGCCGTTTATCATCAAACGGTTTGACTTTAAAAAGCTTTATATGGTTTCCCGCGCGATCGCCGTTACCTGTGATATATTTGAACTGCTGGCGGTTATTTTCTTCAACCAAAAAGGCGTTGTTGCGCTGGCGGTAGCGCTGATCATTCTGCAGTTTATTACCAATACGGTGATGAGCCCCAGCGGTTATGCAAACAGCAATATGGGTATCAAAATTAACAATTACCAGATGTGGCTCAGCGGCGAACGCCTGGAAAGTTATCAAAGTATTTTTGGCTGGATCCAGGCTCCGATTGTCTACTTGATTGCCCTGATCATTCCGATTCTTTACAGATCATACGGCCTGACATCCGACTACGACGTGCTTTTCAACCAAAGTGTGCGGTATAAAGTTTGGGTTTTCGGTGCGCTGCTGTGTATTGTCGGCGATATCATCTGCATATTTCCGTATGCATTCTTCAACTATTCAAACAGAAAACATGACCAGATTATGGAGGAACAAAAAGAACGCACGGAAGCCGCATGGATTGAAGCCGAAGCGGAAGGGTCCCTGACGCAAAACGGCGCTATCGGCAGGCCGTCTGCTTTCACAGTGGAGGCGGACGAAGAGGAAAGAAAAGCTGCTTTGAAACGAAAACAGGAGAGAGAAGCCGAACTGGCGGCTTTAAAAGCAAAAAAAACAAAGAGAAGAAGGTTCAGCCCATTCAAGGACGAAAAAGATTATGTTCCGCTGCCGGTTTTTAATAAAACCGCGACGGAAGGCTGGCAGAGAAGATTGTTCCGCAAGGAGGATATTGAAGGCGCTATAGCCGATGCGGCGATTTTTGAAGCGGATGGCGGGGAGATTAAACGTTACCTTCCGCCGAGAAAATTTGTGCTGAAAAAGAGTGTAAAGGTAATTGTTTCAATTGTTCTTGCTATAACAATCACTGCGGCGCTCGGTATTTCTTTTAAAACGTTAGCCAACGCAAAAGCCGAAAAATATGCATATTCGGCCAATATCGATGGCAAAGGTCTAAGCGGTTATTACCTGGAACAGTTCAGCGGCCTTTCCGCGCAGAATGAGATCAAGCTGTATTACGCGAAGAAAGAGATCAAACCACCGCTTTGGCAGCAGGTTAAGGAATACTTCACTGTCGTTAATGCAACCCCCGACGATTATATTACCGGCAAAAACGGGAAATACGTTCCGCTCGTTGCGCTCGGTGATTTTTCCCTGCCGAATAACAGCTATCTGACAAGTATCACCATCGGCCCCGAAATCCGGCATATCGGCAAATGGGCGTTTAACAACTGCCCGAGCCTGCGTGAGATTAAGGTTGACCCGGCGAACAAATGGTTTAAATCGGTTGACGGTGTTCTCTATACAATTGACGGCAAAGAATTGATAGCGTACCCGGAAGCAAGGGGTCATAACGGTGTTAACGGAAACGCCGGTGACAAAGATGACAAAACGGCTGATCAAAACAGTTGGGTTCCTTATTCTACATATGAAATATCCGAAGGCGTCACAAAGATATGGGATTTTGCCTTCTATAAGGTGGATACTTTGACAAGCGTCGCGTTCCCGGCCTCACTCAAAAAAATCGGCGAGATGGCGTTCTGGACATGCAACGGGCTTGCAAGCCTGAAGCTAAATGAAGGCCTTGAAATTATCGCCAAAGACGCGTTTTCGTACGATGTAAATTTGGAAGGAAATATCGTTTTTCCGTCTACGCTTCAGTCTATAGGGGATTTTGCCTTCAGCAAGGATAAAAAAATTACCGGCTTTACATTCAATATGACGAAAGCAGAGTTTGAAAAAAGAGGTGTGACAGCTAACGGCTACAAATGGAATTACAGAACGGGCGCCTCAAAAGATAATCAGTTAAAATTTCTTGGATAATCACGTAAAACAATGGACTGTGCTGTGAAGCTGATAAGTAGGTTCAATTGCTGCATAATACCCAGTATCAAGTCGGCATGAACATTCTTTATTACTTACATAGATATCTTAATAAATATAGTAGTTTTTTAAAACCACCGATTAATTTCGGTGGTTTTCTCTACGCGGTAAAAAAAATAAATCATTTCACCAAAATTACACATAACCCAATTATTATGTACTTGTAAACCAAATAATTTTGTGAAAGGATGGTTACAATGAAATGAAAAAAGGCTTAGTCAGATCTCAGTAACCGGGGTATTAAACAAATGTGAAAGATTTATCAGCAAAATTACTTATGCATAATTTAAATAATCGAAACAATCAAATTATTAAAGTTGAAAGGAGTATTATCATGAAAACCAAAGTTATATCACTGACGAGTATATTTTTAGCAATAATTACATTTTTTACAGCAAGTTTCAAGACGGCAATAAAAACTATCGGAGGCAGCACAACAACTGTAAATACTACCGTATCAAGTGTTACAACAAATCCAAATCAAACCACGAATCCTCAAACAACTAACCCGCAGAATCCGGATGCAAATCAATACACACTTGAGCAGGCGATGAGCGACAATGCTCAGCTTTCCACCATAGCATTCAACGGACTGGCATTTATCACGGGAAGCAGCGGTGCGGATACTTTTATGCCGCCGGGAAAGGTAGCGGATTTCTTCGGATTTCAGTATATGCGCGATGTGGATGTTGCAGGTTATGGACACAACACCACTTTTCTTTCAAAGGCAGCATGCAATGTGCTGAATATTTTAAATGATGCGCAATTGGCAAAGTTAGTGGCGCTGGCGAAAATCCAAGCTCCGCTATATATTAACTTTGCTTATAACCGTTTCCCGCTTATGAATGCTTTCCGCCGCAGTTTAGAGTCACAAATTCCTTCCGGGTCAACCGGTCTCAGTTCAACGGCGGTATCGCAATATACCGCAAGCCTTTATAAAACTGATGCGGAATTAAGCTACAACCGCGCGGTTGTTGTCGGAGCAATTATCAATTCTTTTACTGATGAGCAGAAAGCATTTCTTAGCAAAATGCAGTTTAACAATTCTGCTACTTGGCCCGATGCTGCTGAAAATGAAACATTGAAAAAAAGTTTAACAAACAATGAATTCATTGCGGTTATGACATACGCCAGCGAATTGTTCTCATGGTACAAGGGCAGCATCACAGCTGATGTATACTTTTGCCCGGAACGTCACGGCACATATTTTGGCGGTTTTTACATGAAAGATTATCCTGCGATGAATAACCCAGATTACTTTATCAGCACATCCCTTACAGGGGACAGCGGAAAAGCTTTCCTTGAAGCGTTAGACACAACACAGAGAGCTTTGATTACCGGCATAATCAGCGAGCAAAGGGCAGCGCTGACAGAAATTGCGCAAATCAGAACAACTGTCTCAACAGAACTGCGTAAGGCGATGACAGGCGGAACAGTTGATAAAGAACTGGTGTTTTCACTAATTGAACGATATGGTGAATTGGACGGACAAATGTCCGCGCTCTATGCTTCGCGTTTTGCAGCTGTAAACAAAACTCTTACAACAACACAAAGAGCTACACTTGTTAAGCTTAGAAATCTGACTGTGGTGCCTGATGGCGCATACAAATTTTCAACACCTGTTGCAATGCCGACAATACCGGATACCGACTATTTCTTTGGCGTTGGCAGTTTGCCTTCCGATGCAGGTCAATTGACTGCTCCGGTAAGTTTTGCAAGTGTCAATTAGGCAGATAAGTTAACAAAGTGCTTTTCCGAATATTTTAAGATTATTTAGTAAAAACGGGGCAGCATTAACGATTTAATCGTGAACTGCTGCTCCCGTTGTTCGTTTTCACATTGGAAATTCAACATTCGAAGTGTTTCATACAAGTTAATTAAAATTATTTCGAAAACAATATTACTACAGGTTCTTTGATTTATTTTTAAATTTGTTATAGAAGACAGTGAATATTTAAGGTTGATTCAAGGTTACGCTGTTAGTGTTTTGAATAGACGATATGGTACACAAGAGGATTAAAAAATTAAAGTTTTGAAGGAAGTCAAAATCAGGTTAAGATTGGAGTGATTATTAATGCAGTATTCTGTTATTGTACCGCTTTATAACGAGGAGCTCGTGATTTTAGAAACATATAAACGAATAAAGTGCGTCATGGATTCAACAAAAGAAAGTTATGAAATCATTTTTATAAATGATGGAAGCCGTGATAAAACAGCCTTGTTGGCAAAAAAAATATGTTCAAATGATAGTAATATTAAGCTGCTTTCCTTCTCAAGAAATTTCGGTCATCAAGTAGCTATAACGGCCGGAATGGATTGTGCGGCAGGGAACGCTATTATCGTGATAGATGCTGACCTGCAAGACCCTCCTGAAGTTATGCTTGAAATGTTTGAAAAATGGAAGGATGGATTTGAGGTTGTTTATGGCAAAAGAGTGAAAAGAAAAGGGGATAGTCTTTTTAAAAAGATAACAGCAAAGATATTTTATCGCGCTTTAAACACGATGACTGATGTTGAAATCCCGGTTGATGTGGGCGATTTTCGGTTAATAGACCGAAAGGTTTGCGATGCCCTTAAATCAATGCCGGAGCGCAATCGATACGTCAGGGGACTTATCGGCTGGCTTGGTTTTCGGCAAATTGGTGTTGATTTTGTAAGAGAAGAACGCTTTGCAGGCGAAACTAAATATCCTTTCAAAAAAATGATGAAGTTTGCAATTGATGCAATCACCTCCTTTTCATATAAACCGCTAAGAATTGCTACTATTATGGGCTTGTTTGTATCGTTTTTAAGTTTTTCTTATTTAATTATTGTGTTATATGAAGCAATTTTTACATCATCGACTATTGTCGGATGGAGCTCCATTATTGCTGTAAGTCTGTTTTTAAATGGAGCGATACTTGTAATATTGGGTATAATCGGTGAATATATCGGACGAATATATGATGAAGCAAAAGGACGCCCCATATATATAATTTCAGATAAAGAGGGATTTAATTGATTACAGAAACATTTTATAAATATAAATCCTTTATTCGATTTGGAATTGTAGGATGCATCAATACCGGTGTTGACTTTTTTGTCTTTACGATACTTGCTTTTGCCGGAGCAGATAAGTTAACGGCCCAGGCGTTTGCCTATACGGCTGGAATTATAAACAGCTTTTTATTCAACAAATATTGGACATTTAAAACAAAAAAAGCAGACGCAAAAACCGAGTTTATTAAATTTTTACCTGTGAATTTGGTTTCTTTGGTTTTCACTTTAGCCGGAATAGAACTGCTAAACGGTGTTTTAAATATAGATGTTTTCATATCAAAAATCATTGTTACTGTATTTTCACAGTTGATAAATTATTTTGGTTATAAATTTTGGGTGTTCAACAGTAAAACTAAATAGATAAAGTAAAGGGTGAGTTCATTATGAATCAAAAATTAAAAAACCAATTGCCGCTCATTCTCGTTTTTCTGCTGGCGTGTTTTACATATATGTGGGCGCTTTGGAATGAGACAACCAATCTTTATTATTCTTCAGGTGTCTATTCCATGGGTCAAAACCTCCATGCGTTTTTTTATAACAGTATAGATTCTGTTGGATTTATCAGCATTGACAAGCCACCGCTCGGATTATGGATACAAGTTTTATTTACGAAGATTTTCGGGTTTAGCAATTTTGCAATTCTTCTTCCTGAAGCGCTGGCAGGCGTTTTTAGCGTTTTTGCGCTTTATATAATAATTGAGAAACGATTTTCAAGAACAGCCGCAACTGCGTCTTCATTTGTATTGGCATTTACTCCGATATTATCCGCTGTATGCAGAAATAATACCATTGATGGCATTCTGATTTTTATGCTTGTTTTGGCTTCCTGGCAGGCTATCGTTGCGGCCGAAAAATCAAGTTTAAAACACCTTATTCTGGCAAGCGTTTTTATTGCGCTTGGTTTTAATGTGAAATCGCTTCAGGCCTATATGATCGTTCCGGCTGTGTATTTAACCTATTTGGTGTTTTCAAATGAAAAGATTTTTAAAAAGCTGATAGCGTGTTCTGTGTCGGTGACGTTTCTTATTGCCATATCGTTTTCGTGGATTATGATAGTTGACTTAACGCCTGCGCAAAGTCGGCCTTATGTTGGGAGCAGCGGAACAAACAGTGAGTTAAACTTAACGCTTG
>CAYNMU010000056.1:2311-4653 GCA_964398395.1 uncultured Eubacteriales bacterium | reverse complement strand
AACACCGGCGGTAAAAACAACCCTAATCCCGGCGGAAAATCTGACAGACTGCCTCCGAATGCAGCGCCCCCACAATTTAATGCTAACACACCCGGACGAAAAGGCAATCAAAATCCCACACAAAACATTTCAAACGGAAAAGGAAATGGAGGAGAAAGCGGAGCAACTTCCATTTTAAGACTTTATATATCTAATAATGCAGGCCAAATAGCTTGGTTTTTACTTCCGGCTTTGTTAACAAGCCTTATATTCATATTACAACTTATAAAAAAGCAGCTTAAATCCGATAAAAAACACGTCTCTCTTTTCTATTTTTCAATGTGCTTTTTGCCGATGCTTTTTTATTTTACTTTTTCAAGCGGAGTTGTTCATCGTTACTATCTTGCAATGCTCGCCTTCCCTATAGCAGCGTTGGTTGGAATAGGACTATCCTTTGTTGAAGAAAATAAAAAAATCAGCCGCATAATGATGTCCGGAGTATTTTTAATTACAGCAATCGTGCAGTTATACATTCAAAGTTTATACACCGGTTGGTTGACTTGGCTGTTGCCTTTGTGCGCATTGTTGTTTTTTGCAGTGTTTCTTGTGTTAGTCGCAAGTATTAAATTCAATATCAAAAAACAAATACTGACATTTTTGCTATCTGTTCTTTTGATTCTGCCCGGTGTATGGTCGCTGACACCGATTATATACGGAAATAATGCACAACTTCCGATTGCCGGCCCCGAGCTTGTAAATCAAGGTGATGCTTTTGACAAGCATCCGGATTTATCTAAATTAATATCATATCTTAATGAAAACAGGGACGATGCAACATATTTAGCCGCTGTGCCAAGCGCAATGAGTTTGGGTGCCGAATTAATCTTACAGTCGGGGGAACCCGTAATGGTTTTAGGTGGTTTTAATGGCGGCGATAACCCGGTAACCGTTGATGAGTTTAAACAATTAATTGCTGACGGTACAGTTAAATATGCGATTTTATCAAGTGACGGGGCAGGAAAAGAGTCAAAGCAATCCCCGGTATTAGATTGGATAGCTGAAAATTGCATAAAAATAAATAAATCATTCGAAGGCGTTGAATTATATCAGCTTGAATATAAGGAATAAAACATATTGAATCAATTATGTCGCACTCTTATAACAGTAAATTATGATGCGCTTGCAACCTGGGGAAGGATCTGTTTTATTTTGTTTTAAGGAGAGGTATTTATGAAAAAAACAATTGGTATACTTATGGTTTTATGTCTTATCCTCACAGGCTGTGAGGGACAAAAAGAAACAACGGTGAATTCAACCACCGGCAGTGTATCAACATCAGCATATGCCGCGGCTGAAAGCACAAGCAAAAATCAAGAAAGCACACAAACCGAAAAATATTCAATTGAGCAAACAACAAGAAAAGAAGTGAAAACTTCCCCAAAAGCTGTCGGCGGTATAACCGCACCCAAAAAACCAACGGCAAATTCAAAACCCGGCGGCAAAGGTGCACCACAAAAACCAATATCATCATCCATAGAAATTGGGAAAGGTGCAGTTTCTGCGACAAGCGTTTCAGATGTGCAAACAGGGGGATTTTCATTTGCAATAGAAGCTGACCCTCATTTAGACGAAAAAACAGATACTGCCCTTTTCAAAAGCACCCTTGCCAATATTAAAGCTGCATCACCAAGCTTCTTAATTGATTTAGGCGACACCTCAATGGCGGAAAAATTTGCAAAAACCCAAACGGAGGTTATTAAAAGATATACTGATGCAAAAAGTTATTTTGATTTACTTGGGGATATACCCTTATATATGGTTTCAGGTAATCATGATGGCGAAAACGGAGTCAATACAGGTACTAACAATATGACGACTTGGGCGAGAGCTGCCAGACTCCAATATTTCCCGTTCCCGTCCGGTACAAGCGGGTTTTCAGGAAATGTAAAAACAGCAAATTACTATACCTTTGTTAAAAGCAATGTTCAATTTATTGCATTAGACCCATACACATTTACCACAGAAAAAGTCGGGCAAAGCGGCAACGGCTGGGCTTCAACCCTTGGTAAAACGCAATATGACTGGTTAAAGGAAACGCTTGCAAGCAGCAAGGCTGAATTTAAGTTCGTGTTTATTCATAATTTAGCAGGCGGTGTCAGCAACGCACAGAGAGGCGGAGCGGAAGCGGCGGACTTTTTCGAATGGGGCGGCAAAAGTGTAAGCGGTGTCGATGAATTTTCGAAAATGCGTCCCGGCTGGGAAATGCCTATTCATGATTTACTTGTAAAATACAATGTAACGGCAGTTTTTCACGGTCATGACCATTTTTACGCTAAGCAGGAAAAAGACGGTATAATCTATCA
>CAYNMU010000056.1:0-2211 GCA_964398395.1 uncultured Eubacteriales bacterium | reverse complement strand
ACTTTTTATGTTCAGCTTAAAACAGGCTTTTTTCGTTATAAATTGGTCGAAGTTCAGGATACAGATGTTTTGGTAACAGAGAGCGATTACCCATGCTTACCCATGGTGGTTGGAAACGGGCAAAAACCAATGTTCAGAGTACTATATTTTAAAAATCGAATTTCTATTGAAATCTTTCACGCTTTAACCGATGGCGGGGGCGGGTTTAGTTTTTTTAAAAACATAGTCGCCAGATATCTGCAACTTTTAGGCTGTCAATTTGAGAACACCGACGGTGTTGTTGACTATACCGAAGAGCCGAAAGATTATGAAACAGAAGACTCATTCGGAAAGCTTTATCAAAAAGGATTGCGTATTAACAGAAATGAATTGCCCGCATATCAGTATAAACCTGCCTTTAAAGATGATTACGTAAAGACAATTCAAGGTTTGATATATGTTGATGAACTAAAGCAACTGACAAAAGCAAAAGGTGTAACGATAACAGAATATTTGACTGCCGTTTACCTCTATGCATTCTATATAGATATGTTGCCCAATAGAAGTAAAAAACAGATAAAGATTTCCACGACGATTGATCTTCGCCGTTTGTTTGGCTTTCAAACATTTAAAAATTGCTCACTTTACGCAAATATCGGCATTGAACCGGATAAAAAGGAATATACTTTTGAAGACATCCTTGCTGAAACTGTTATACAGCTGAAAGCGGGTGTGGAAAAAGATACCCTCAGAAAGATTGCATCGACAAACTCAGCAGATGCGAACTTATTGATTTTCAGGATTTTACCGATTTTTATTAAAAAAATGGTTTTGAAAATAGGTTATATGATTTACGGTCCAAGACTTATGACATCTTGTTTTTCGAACCTTGGCGTTGTATCTGTTCCAAAGGGGATTGAAGAGCAAATTGACCATTTTGAAGTAACGCTCGGCAGCAGAGAAAAAAGCAGGCTAAACTGCGGAGCGATATCATACGGTAATATTTTAAATATAAACTTATCAAGTATAAGTGAGGAAACTGCTATTCAGCGGTTTTTCTTCACATTCCTTTCCGAACAAGGCATAAGTATAAAAATCAACAGCAATATTCAAACTGAAATAATCATGGGAGGTAAATAATGCGCTTCTAATATTAAGTACAACACTGTTGATTACTTGTTAAAAACCTCTTCAACAGGTGAAAACCGCCACATTAGATTTCGCCGTTTAGGGTATTAATTGTGTATGCAACATCTTAAAAAGCACCGGAAATTCAGTCAGAACGAGATGGCCAGGACTATTTCACAAAAGAACTTATCAATACTCAGACAAAGTAACAGCTGAGGATTTTGCCCAACACGCCAAATTGTTAATACTATAAACGCGTTGCCATCTGCAATAATACAAACCCCGAATGCCTTCTGGAACCTATCAAAATAGTTAATAAAACCGCATCTATATTTGATACCAGTGAACTCAAATAGACTGATAAAACCCCTGAAATCAATAAAATCAATTTCAGGGAATTTTTTGTAAAGACTCATTACCATGAAGCGAAAAAATAGTTAAGAATTTTTTGATGTAATAATTTTGGCTATAAAAAACCTAGTACTTTCCGGAAGAAGACATTCTGTAAATCAGTTTAAAATTCATTGCTATATACAAGACAATTTGATACAATAAAACTCGATAAATTAACGCAAAAAATTCGGTTATGAAGACCAATCATATAAAATTGATAGATAGTAATTTTAACATAAAGTTCATACTAATCTTGTTAAAAATGTATGATTTTAAAAGGTTGCGCTTTTAGTGAATGAAAGGAATGATTCTCAATGACAGCTTTCCTTACAAAATTCTTTGCTTTTTTGATTTCGATACTTGTGGGTATTTCAAACTTAACCGGTTGGGGGAAAGGCGAAATTGTTCCGAACAAAAACGGTTCACTTGCCTGTGTCGATTCGCTTGGACGGGAGATTGTTTCATCCGGCGGTTCATCGGAAAAACAAGTGGGCGTATTCTATTTTCTTTGGCTGGAAACCCGTGCTAAGCTTTGCGACAACACAAAATTGGTGGCTGAACATCCGGACGCGATTAATTCCGTCGAAAACTGGATGACTTACGGTGGGTTACCTGAAGGTGAGTTTCATTTTTGGGGTGAACCGCTGTTTGGCTACTACATATCAAAAGATAAATGGGTGTTGGGAAAGCATTTGCAGATGCTGACAGATG
>CAYNMU010000055.1:0-15029 GCA_964398395.1 uncultured Eubacteriales bacterium | reverse complement strand
TTTATTTTGGTTAACCTTCCGTTCGTCGGTTAAGGGTAATTTAATTTTTCCGTTGATAAATATGGTGCTGCTTACATTTGCTATATTAAATTCTTTTGTTTTCAACTTCAGTATCGATTTTTTAAAACCAGCTTTAAGTTCATTTCAAATAGAGAAAAGTTTAAATAGATATATCATCTTTGATTCATCTGATGAAATCTTAAACCTGATTTTTGTTCTATCCATCATTATTCTTTTTTCCGTTTTACTCGGTATCATGTTATATCGGTTCATCGCCAGAGTTAAAACGGTTAATGTATTCTATAGCCTCGGTATTACCCGAAAAAACCTTTTTGTTTCAAAATATGCAGCAGGCATACTATTACTTTTCATTTCAATCGCCATCCCTTTCTTAATATGCCTTGTTGTTAACATTAATTTATTCGGCTCCAGCCCTGAACTGTGGTCAGCCATTTTTTATTACATACTGTGGTTTTTTACCATTTCAGTAATAGCCTTCAGTTTAACCGTGACCGTGTTAAGCTGTGTCGGCAGCATTGTGGAGTGTGCCGCATTTACCGGAATAATTCTTGTGGGGTCCCCACTATTTGTTGTTAGTGCCTACACACTTATAAATAAGTTTACTTTTGGATCGCCGTTCGCGTCTGATTTTCATGGCTATCAGAGATTAAGCTTTACGCAATACACACCTGTACACCTTATTTATGACTCGGTTTTGCGAATCGGGTTTTTGTCCCGAGAAAAGGTTACAGATAAATTTGTTTGGTCATCACCCGATTACATCGGCTTTTATTTTCTGATTTTTATGGCCATCACACTGTTTATCCTTGGAATAGTATTTTTTCAAAAGCGCAAAGCTGAGATTTGCGGTACCATCGGTTCCAATAAATTGCTTAACTTTTTATCTGTATTTATTTTGGGCTTTTATGCTTTTTGTTATTGTGTTGCTGACATCTATTCCTTATTTTGGGGAATTACCATCGGCTTTGTTGTATACATATTTATTTATCTGGCAGCCGATCTTGCCTTAAAGCGCAATTTAAAAGAATGGAAAAAGGGCTTAGTCAAACTACCGTTACATATCGGTGTCTCGATTCTTATTGTTTTGGCTTTTTCCACAGGGCTTTTCGGATTTTCTTCAAAAGTTCCTAAAATTGAAAATATAGAAAGCGCTGAGATATCCTGTGTTACCAACGTCGGATTATTTGCAGTCGAGGAATACCCGCCGGAAGATACCATTCTTAACTACGATTCCCTGTATGAAACTATGTATTTGAACGGTATGAGTTTAATAGGTCTCCAAAGCAAAGAAGACCTAAAAACAATAGTCGGTATTCATAATCTTATTGTAAAATCCGGCAAGCTGAAAATTGTTGATAAACCCAATGTCATCGGTGAAAATGTCCGGTATGCACCCATATTCATTAACTATCATTTAAAAAACGGAAGGACTATGCAGCGGTTCTATAGCTATGCGAATCTGGATATTCTTAATGCCATGCTTTCCATAGATGAAACAGACGGGTACCGGACACTAATAAACAACTGCCTGACTCAATCGGTTTCTAAAAAAGCCGATGAACTTACGGCAACCGCCAAAACCATTCTTCAATCCTCTGCCAATATCTATATCATTCCGAATTATATGAATACAATAAATAAATTGGTAATCACACAAAAAGAAAGGCAAGAACTGCTTGAAGCGCTTGCCAATGACCTGACGGCTCAAACGGCAAAGCAAAAACTCTATCCGGAGCATCCCGCTCTGGGCGAAATCCAATTTGATGCAACCAAAGGGAATGATTTTCTGAGAGGCAAGTGCAGCAACGGTACAATTGCCGTGCCCGTTACCCTCGACATGAAAAACACCATTCGTTTTTTTGAAAATAACGGAACAATAAAACTTTTTAATAGCAGTAATGACTGCTCGGTTGTAGCCGCCAAAGTGATAACCGCTTCGAAAGTCCAATACAGCCGTTTTTATTATTACTACGAATATGCAATGTCCTACCACTTCATGGGTTCATGGAACAAGACTCCTGATTGTCTGCCCGAATTCAAAGGCGCGTATAGGGTGACCGACAACGCAATTCTAAAAGATATGGTCGCAAATGCCCATATTGCCTATTACAACGGTGTCAACGGGTATTTCGTGGAGTTTGAATTGTCAAATAACGGAGGCTACACAACGATGTATATACCTGCAAATAAAATACCGAGGGGTGTTTTAGACAGCGTTACAACCCTGAGTAAGAATTGAAAAACAAAATAGATTTTTTTAAATATAGTTTTATTTAACTTTTAACGAAAGCATTTAATTCTGGGAAAGGGGGAAGAAAATGTTCAGTATAGATGGCAAGAGCCGGGTTCCGATTTATGAGCAGATAAAAAATCAAATCATGGAATTCATTCTAATTGGCATTTTTAAGCCCAATGATAAGTTGCCTTCAATTAGAGCTTTGGCGCAAGACGCCGGGTTGAATGTAAACACCGTTAAACATGCGTTTTTGGACTTGGAGAACAGCGGTGTTATCTATACCCTCCCCGGCAGAGGAAGTTTCGTTGACGAAAACGCACTTTCAAATGAAGTAATGCAGAAAAAAGCAATGAGTGAGGTTTATGAAGTGATTGCCTCGGCAAGGGCAAAAGGGGTTAGCCAAGAAAAGGTTGTTGAAATAGTAAATGATTTATATAAACAAGGAGGGTTAAAATGATTGATGTAATTAAAGTTACAAAAAAGTTTGGTAAATTCACCGCGTTAAGAAGGCTTTCATTTCATGTGGAAAAAGCCTCAATTTATGGTTTGGTTGGTTACAACGGAGCAGGCAAGACGACACTGCTTAAAACGATTTCAGGTATCTACAAGCCAGACAGCGGCGAGGTCAAAATAATGGGTGAAAATATTTTTGACAATGCCAAAATGAAACAGAAGATTTTTTTTGTGCCCGATGATTTATATTTTCAGTCATATGCTAACATGGAAAACATGGCACGCTTTTATAATGGATATTATCCTAAATTCAGCTTTGACACTTTTAACAAACTCACGGAATTGTTTGGTCTTGACAAAACGAAACGAATCAACAGTTTTTCAAAAGGAATGCAGCGACAGGCAGAAATGGTTCTTGGCATGTCAACGCACCCTGAAATACTCTTGCTAGACGAGAGCTTTGACGGCTTGGACCCGGCAAAACGCAATATGGCAAAAAAGCTGTTGCTTGAATATATGGCTGAAAAAGAGTGTGCCATCATTGTTTCCTCACACAACCTGCATGAGCTCGGGGATATCTGTGACCATATCGGGCTGATAAACGGGCAAAAAATAGTGCTTGACTGCGCAGTGGATGAAATCAGCGGAAGCCGCAGCAAATACCGCGTAGTTTTTGACAGAGATGTTGAAAAAGCTGACTTTGAAGGTATTGAATTAAAGCAATTTATCAAAGACGGTAAAATTATAACGCTGACCGCGCTGGGAGATAACGCCGAACTTGAAGAAAAACTGCGATCAATGTCCCCTTTACTGCTTGAAATATTCCCGCTTTCGCTTGAAGAAATATTTTTGGAAGAAATGGAGGGTACAGGTTATGACCTCACAAAAATCTTCGCTTAGTTCCTTCAACTTCACCTTTTGGTCCGCGCTTAAGGGTAATTTCGTTTTGCCGTTACTTAATATGATTGCGCTGACAATAATTGTACCTGTTACTTCCGCTCTAACAATTAAAAGTTTTTCCGGAAGCAGTTTTAACCCAACATCGAGTACCATGGAAACAACCACAAGCAAAATCACCGATTTATACAAATATTTAATTTTCAGCGAGTTTGGCCAAGTATCATCCAATGTTTTTATTCATTTGGCGGTCATTGCTTTTTCAATTTTACTCGGCGTTGTTATGTTTCGCTTTATTGCGAGCAAAAAAACGGTTAATGTTTTTTACAGCCTTGGCATAACCCGAAAAAACCTTTTCGTTTCTAAATACTTGGCAGGAATATTGATGCTCGCTTTTTCTATCATACTTCCATTCCTGGCCTGCCTTATCGTTAATATTTCAACTTTCGGTTCCTCGAAGGAGCTTTGGTCGGCAATTATTTACCATATCCTTGGTTATTGCGCAATTTCTTTAACGGCTTTCAGCCTGACAGCGGCAATATTCAGCTGCGTTGGCACAGTTATTGAGGGCATAACATTTTCCGGCATAATTATGTTAGGACCTACCGTGATATTTTACAGTATTCAATTTTTGATGAAAAAGCTTACCTTAGGTTCGCCATACGGTCATTTTTACGATTCTACTTATCAAGTCACAAACGCACTTGCAACCACGCTTTCGAGATATAACCCCATACTTTTTCTGTTTAAAAACGTATCGAAAATAGGATTGCTCACTAGAGAAAGCGTTGACAGTAAGGATGTTTGGTCTGCGCCCAACTATGGAAGTGTAATCATTTGGTTTGCTGTTTCTGCCGCTTTATTCGCGCTCGGAATGTATCTTTTCCAGAAGCGAAGGGCAGAAATCTGCGGATTTCTCGGGGTCAACAAGCGGCTTAACTTTTTAATAACCTTTCTTGTTGGCTTCTTCCCTTTGAGCATAGCGGTTACAAACATGGATGCAATTCTTGTCGGAATTGCATTAGGCGTGCTGATTTACACTGTTCTTTATTTTATTATTGATTTCGCGCTCATCCGCAATTTTAAAGAATGGGCAAAAGGTTTTATTAAGTTGCCCTTACATCTTGGCATTTCACTGCTGATTGTAACTGTTTTTGCAACGGGTCTTTTTGGTTTTTCGACAAGGATACCAAAGCTTGAAAAAATCGACAGTGCGGATATTGCGCCTGTTACATACACCGGGATAGTTAATCCTCTGGGCACTAACGGCAACGGCGACGGAGATTTTCTCTTCTCGGTTGGTATAGGCAACCCGATAAGCGGATTTAAAACCACGAAAGATTTAAAATCAATTACAGAGATTCACAAACTTATAATAGATGCCGGTAAATTAACACTTTCTGATGTTGGCACAGCTTTGCCGATTGATGAACAGGTAACAAGCACAGCAATCAGAATAAGCTATCATTTAAAAAACGGCAGAACTGTTGACAGATTTTATGACTGTGCTAAAATGAAAACGATAACCGCTATGCTTGCCATTGATGAAACTGACAGAATAAAAGCGCTAATTACGCAGAATTTAACTGAGCCTGTTTCAAACGACGACAGTAGCGAAGTGGCTGCTAATAAAGGCGTTTTTCAGGACGAGGCTTCAGTAATATCAATCATACCGAACAATTTGTATGTTTCAACAATGCTTGCTGTAACTCCGACATTGCGTATTGAACTTTTGAGCGCACTTGCAAAAGATTTGACGGCTCAAACTGTGAAACAAAGGTTTTTCCCCGATACGCCGGCGCTGGGAGCAATTCAATTCAGCACAGGCAATAATCCAAAAATTGAATACGGCACTATGCCAACCGGTCCCGTTTTTAATACGATGATAGGGCTTGCGGGATATGGCTCAACGAATATAATTGTAACTGAGGACATGGTTAATACCTTAAGTTTCTTAGAGGCAAACGACTGGTTGAAGTATTTTGAAAACAACAATGAATTCATAGCCGCCCAAGTAATTTCAGCCACAAAAACCAGAAACGACTATTACTACGGCACCGAAATGTCATTCCATTTTATGGGCGGATGGACTAAAATGCTCAACGAATACGGCAACTTTATCGGTTCTTACAAAATTGTAGACAAATCCCTTGTTGATGAAATTGCAGCTAACGCTCACATTTCATATTTCAACTCACTTAAAGGCTATTTTGTAAAGTTTGAACTAATGGACAACGGCGGATTTACTACTAAGTATATACCTGCGAGCAAAATGCCTCAAAATTTAATGGACGCGGTTGACAGCCATGTAAAGGTTCAGCAGCAAAACCCTAACGACATCTACAAACCTCAATAATACTATTTTTCTTTATAACTATTTGCGGCGGTCTCAACGATTGAGACCGCCGCGTTTTTTGTGCAGATAAGACTCCTTGTTTCACTTGGAATGAGATACTTCTTTTTTAATAGCTGCGTTTATTTGCTCACGTTTTTCAAGCTGCCAAACTTCACTGTGCGGGTATGACCTGAATGTTATCGGCTCCGAAATGTCATCTTCAAGCATTGCTAGTGTATTTTCTCTGCCTATTAAGCTCTCAAGTAGTTGCAATGCGCGCATATCCTGAAGCGCGTCGTAGAACACCTTAAGCCGCAGAGAATTCAGCGGTGTGCCGTCTTCATTTGGATAAACTACATAAGCATCACCGGAAGGGAAAGCCTTCCCTGCGTCGCTTTCCTCAAATGGATTTATCTCCCGCTTTGAAAACTGAGAATACCAAAAGTTGTGACCCCACTGCAAAAAGCCTTTTACATCGAATTTATAAAGCTGCATCCCAAGCACCCGGTTGCGCTGTGACGGCATTGAGAAAAAGCGGTTTGAAACATAATCCTTGTACTGACCGCAGCAATAATATGCCCATAGCTCAGGCACTTTGCCGATAAAAGGCTCAATATGGTTAGTCGCAGGAATCGGAGTTTTTACCGCGCCTTTTTTATAAAACTTAAAATCAGAAAGGGCGTCAACCACAGGGAAACCGGGGAATAATTTTTCGACAAGCTGACTCCTCTTTTTATAAGCGTTGTATTGCATAATGCTTGGCTCATCGGAAACATGGAAGTAACAGCGATTTTTGATGCCGTTTTCGTCAATAAAAGAATTCAGTGCTTTTGCGAATTCGGTTAAAAAGTTTGTATATTTTTTGCTTGCCGCCCATGTATTCCAGCCGAAAAGTTTTATTCGTTTGCCGTCAACAACCGCTTCCACCTTTGGGGCATACCTTGCACCCCATTGCGAGAAGAGGTGTGACATTTCGAAATATTCTACCCCGCAACGGTTGCATAGTTCAACCCAACGTTTAAGATTTTTCAAATCAAAGCTGTATTTTCCATTTTGCTTTTTAACCTCAACAAGTTGTACGGTTAATCTCTCCCCGCCTATTTGAGTATCCAACGGAGGCGTAAAAATCGGTGTTAATATAAAATTTATACCATGATGAACAGCGTTTTTGATAAAGTTTTCGACAATCAGCCAATAATTTTCGCTGAAGACTTCGGCTTTATACCAAGTTGAAAGGCAATCGGTATGAAACCAATTGGTATGAATCAATGTTTGTTTGGGTAAATCAGCATTTATTATTTCAACAACAACATGAGCGACAGCAATTTCAAAGTTGTCTTCATAGAAGCCGATTTCTATTGTATACCCCCCTGCTTCAATTTCACCGGCCGGGTCAATCTCAAACCAAATGCTTTGCCATTGCTTTGCTTTCAATATAAACGAGCCTTCATATGGCCGCAGAAGGTCAGGAAAAAGACCCGGTACATCCCGCAGAATATAATCGTCATGATCCGGATAAGCCGGTAAAGCAGAAGGAATCGCCTCGACCGAATATAAGTTGATTAAATATGAAAGTTTTGAATTAATTTTTATGGATATGTTTTTGTCTTCATCGTCTTTTGAAAACAATGCTGTTTGAAAGGATGCCCTTTCATTTTTGAGCATTGAAAATCTTTCAAGCGGCGTACTATTTGGTTTTTCATCGGAGAAAACTTTAGCAAGTGAGCTTAGAGTAATGCAGGTTAACATTTGTATTCCCCTTTCATATAGAAAAAGGAGCGCACTTTACGCGCGCCCCTCAAGAGCAAAATTTTAGTTATTTTTCTTTTGACCTGAAAGCTTTGAATCTTTTTCATAGGCTCTTTCAACAGCTTGAGTAATTGCGTTGGAAAAACCGAATTCCTGCAAGGCAGTTATGCCCTGAATTGTTATACCGCCGGGTGAACAAACTCTGTCAATAAGTTCATACGGATGCTCGTCGCTTTCAAGAACAAGCTTCGCGCTGCCTAAAACCGTTTGAGCAGCGATTTGAAGAGCCTGTTTTTTATTCATACCGAGTTTAACAGCCGCTCTGGCAAGTTCATCAATAAACATATAAGCAAACGCGGGTGCCGCACCGGCAATAACACCAAATATCGGGAAATACTTTTCGTCAAGAGCCATAACTTCACCAAAAGAAGAACAAAGCTTTTCGACAAGCTCTATCTGCCCTGCATCCGGTTTGCCGTTTGTGCAATATGCGGTCATTGCCTCACCAACTGTGGCATTGATGTTTGGCATTATGCGAACAAGAGCCGGGGTATAGCTGAGGAAAGATGAGATATAATCCAAAGAAGTACCGGCGGCAATCGAAATAATCAGCGGGTTATTTGCCTTAAGACTTTCGTCTAACTCTTTAAGAAGTTTCGGAAAATCAGCGGGTTTTATGGCAATAAAAATCACTCCGCATTTTTGAGCTAATTCGTTTGCCGAATCTGCAGAATTTATACCGAACTTTTCGGCACACTGCTTTAATTTTAAACTGTCGATGTCAAATGCAAAAATACTGTTTGCTTCAAAAGTCTTTGAATTAAATATGCCTTTAATCATTGCAGTCGCCATGTTACCTGTGCCGATAAACCCAATATTCATAATCATTTACCTATCCTAAATTATTTTTATTGCAAAAGTCTTTTAATACCTAAGTTAATTCTGATGTACAATTCGGGCATCTGATAGCTTCGATGTTAATTGTTGATTTGCAGAAAGGGCAATCTTTTACAGTAATAGGTTCAGGCTCAGGTTGCTGTCCTTTTTTAATCCTCTTTTTACCGGTTTCCGCAAGCACATTTAAAAATTTGACCAGCATAAAAATCACAAATGCCATAATAATAAAATTAATTATTTTTGAAATGAAATTACCATAGTTAAGGGTTGAAACTCCATCTGCCTGTGCAAGGGCAAGCGTCTCATACTTCTCTTTGTTTGTCAGGTTGAAAAAGAGATTTGAAAAATTTATTCCGCCTGTTATTATACTTATTACCGGCATGATAACATCGGCTACCAGAGAGTCCACAATACTTTTAAACGCTCCGCCTATGATAACGCCGACTGCCAGGTCAAAAACATTGCCGCGTGTAACAAATGTTTTAAATTCCGTAATGAAGCCCTTGCCGTTTTTCATTTAACTCCCTCATCTCTTTAATGAATCAATTTTACCATAAAATACCGAAATTGCAACAAAATTCACATTTTTAAAACATAATTATAAACCGAAATAAACTGAACAATATTGCCGGCCAGCACAAAAATATGAAAAATCGCATGAAAATACGGCAGTTTTTTCCCGACGCCATAAAGAATCGCACCAATTGTATAAATACCTCCGCCAACCAGTAACAAGATTAAACCCGGCCTGAATTCTCCCGAAAAAACAATGAGAAGTGATTTTATTCCCAGTAATAACACCCAGCCAACAGCGACATATAAAACCATCTGAACCTTTTTGAATTTCTCATGATTAATGGATGTACCTATAATGCCGAACAATGCTGAACCCCATGCTATGGAAATCGCCAACCAGCAGGCTAGCGGGTGTTCGGGCCGCATTGAAACAAGAGCATATGGGGTTAATGACCCGGCAATCAAAAGAAAAATCACACAATGGTCAATAACACGCAATACCTTTTTTAGTTTCCCAGGCTTTACGCCATGATAAAACGCTGATGCCGAATATAAAAGTATCATCGATAGGCCATATATTACAGAAGAAGCGATACTCCAATTTGAGCCTGATTCTAAACTTCTTTGCAGACAAAGCACCAAAACGGTAAATCCAAACGGTACGCCAAGCATGTGGGTAATGGAGTTTACCATATCTTCTGTTTTTGAATAGTTCGCGAGTTTAACCTTTTGCAATTTCAGTCACATCTCCAAATTTTCTATAAAGTCCTTCCAAATCAAAGGGCGGAATGAATTCTTTTCCGGCTGAATCGAGTTCCTGAATATATCCGTTTTCAAAGCCTTTATCAAGCAAGGCGTTAACTGCTTTTTCATACTCCCACTTTGTAATATTTCTATTTATGGGAGAAATATTTAGTGCTTCTCCGCATGGAGTGTATTGGCTCATAAGGCTTACAGCCGTTTCTTCTGGAAGATTTTCACTTAACCACTTTATAATCTTTTTCGTTTGGTTTACATTGCCGGGCAACACCAAATGGCGCACCATCAGTCCTCGAGCTGCAATTTCATCTTTATCAAGCTGCAAAGTGCCCACCTGCTGCTGCATTTCAAGAATTGCTTTTGACGCAAACTCAAAATAATTTTCTGCGTTGGCGTATTTTTTTGACACAGTGCTGTCATAATACTTTAAATCAGGCAAATAAATGTCTACTAGTCCTTCTAATGATTGAAGCGTTTCAACAGTTTCGTAACCGCTTGAATTGTAAACAACGGGCACAGTTGATTTATATTCCTGCAGAACCTCCGCGATCATCGGTGCGAAGTGAGTAGGGCTGACAAGATTTATGTTGTGTGCGCCCTGTTCAATTAGCCTGTCAAAAATCTGCATCAACTCTTGCGCAGTTATCTCTTTGCCAAAACAGTCATGGCTAATTTTTGAGTTTTGACAATAAATACATTTTAATGGACAGCCTGAGAAGAAAACCGTACCGGAACCTTTTGTGCCGCTGATACAAGGTTCTTCCCAAAAATGCAACGCTGCCCTTGCTACGGTTATTTTTTCACTCATTCCGCAAATGCCGCGATTATTTTTTCTATCAACCGAGCAGCCTCTCGGACAAGTATTGCAAACTGTCATGAATTTCCCTCAAGCGGTTAGCAGTTAACGGACTAATATATTATACCAACATTTTATAATAATTCAATGTCATAATGTTTGATTTATTGAATATTTTGTAGTATACTAACAGTCAAAGTTAAACAATCCACTAACAACTAATTTCTTCAAACGGGGTGATATTGTGCTTTTAGCAATTGATATGGGCAATACTAACATTACACTTGGTGCATATTTAGAAGATAACCTCCTATTTGTTTCGCGTCTTGCTACTGACAGAGCAAAAACCACTGACCAATACGCGGTTGACCTGTTGAACATCTTGATGCTTTACAACATGTCATCCAAAGAATTCAGCGGCGCAATTATCAGTTCCGTTGTGCCCGAACTAACATCAATCTTAGCTAATGCTGTTGAAAGAATAACTTCAAAAAAACCTATGTTACTTGGCCCCGGCTTAAAAACCGGAATGAATATTTTGACAGACAATCCCGCCCAGGTTGGAGCGGATTTAATTGCCGGTTCAGTAGCGGCAGCATGTCACTATCGATTGCCTTGCCTTGTTGTTGACCTTGGCACAGCAACTAAGATCAGTGTTGTTGACGAAAACGGTTCTTTCTGCGGCTGCACAATAACCTCAGGGGTTGCAATTTCTCTTGAAGCTCTCGCAAAAAACACCTCGCAACTGCCGAATATAAGCCTTACCCCACCGCCTCGAGTAATTGGGAAAAATACGGTTGACAGCATGCAGTCCGGCACTGTTTTTGGCGCAGCGGCTATGATTGACGGGCTTTGCGAAAGAATTGAGAATGAGCTTGGCGTGAATGTCCGTACAATAGTTGCCACCGGAGGGCTTGCACAGGATATCGTCAGGGGTTGCAAGAAAAAGATTATATACAACGGTGAGCTTGTACTTGAAGGGTTAAAAATAATCTATCATAAAAATATTAAATCAGTTTAGTCCATTTTTCCGCTAAATTTTGCGTTGCATCTTCTTAAGGGAGAGCAGCAGCAAGGAGGAATATAAAAATGTCAACAGCAAAAACTACCCCGCGCAAAAACGTCCTTTTTCTGGCACAGTTTTCCATGCTTCTGGCAATTGAGGCAATTGTTTGCTTCACACCTTTGGGTTCTCTCCCCGCAATAGGTCCCATTGTCGCAACCCTTTCCCATGTTCCGGTTATCATCACAGCAATTCTGCTCGGCACCGGTGCCGGCACAGCAATGGGCTTTTCTTTCGGGCTGTTCAGCTTCATCGTCATGACCTTTACCCCGCCCGGACCAACCGCATTCGTTTTTACACCCTTTTACAGCGTTGGCGCAATGCACGGCAACTTTTGGAGCCTTGTCATCTGTTTCGTTCCCCGCATATTAATCGGTGTTGTGACGGGTCTCAGTTTCAAGCTATTAACAAAACTTTTTAAAAAGTTCAAGAAAAAAGATGCTTTTGTTTATGGGCTAAGCGGATTTTTAGGGTCGGCAACAAACACGCTGCTTGTTTTAGGCGGAATCTATGTTTTTTTCGGAAAAGATTTTGCTTCAACCATCGGAACTACATTCAATCTTTTGCTTGGCATTATCGGTGGTATTGTACTTACAAGCGGTATTCCAGAGGCTGTCATAGGCGGAGTTTTAGCATATGCTATATGCCGACCGCTTAAACATTTTCTTAAGATTCAGTCCCTGTAGATTCCACAATATTCTATTAGCTGCAACATTCGTTAAACGTTTGTTGCAGTCTTTTTTATATTATAAAAGCGGCTTCAGCTTTCGCTTCCACCGCTTTTAAGTTAAGATTTGTTAAATAAATTGTTTTGAAATGTTAATAATGGATTTCAACTACTCGACATTAACGGTAAAGGTTTCCATCGCATCGTATTTACCAAAGGATGCCTCATTCTTTACCAAAATCGAAATTTTGTAGGTTCCTGCTTTTCTTGGCGTCCATTCACAGCTTTGAAGAGGTGAAAACTGCTGCAGCATGGTGGTTCCCAAGTTATTGTCATAAGCATAAAACTTGTAAAGTAACGGCTCGCCGCTTGAATCCGTTGCATCGGCTGTAATAACAATCGGTATTCTTGCCTGAGCATTAGCATTAAGATAAACACTGTTTGTAATGACACTGATTGAATGGGCAATATCTGCATTTGAAACTTTAACTTCTAAGCTTTTGGCTACTTCATAAGAGCCTGCATCTACGCCCTTTGCTCTTACTTGAATTGAATATGTTCCTGCCCTTGCCGGTGTCCAAGTAAGTGTATTTGAACTGCTCCAATCCTTAATAAGTACAAAACCTAAAGCATCATATCTCCAATAAGAATACTCGATTTGAGCTTGAGTAAGATTTGAAATGCTTGCGATCGCGCTAAAATTCATTTCCGTGCCTTTTTCACAGGTCAAGTTTCCTAAAGTATCAGTATTAGTGCCATTCAAAAAAGTACTCATGTTCAAAGGTCCGCCGGTTCGCGGATAAATTACCTGGGATTGAATACCGTCATCGTATGTTACGGATGAAGCCCTTGTAATATATCCAAAAACTTCATATATACCAATTCGTTTTGCGCCCATTTCCTCGGTGTATTTTGTAGTTTTTGCTAACATGCCGCTTCTGATTGATGGGGTTCTGCCCTGCTCGCCAATTGTGTAGTAGAAATAATCGCCATTGACTAACTGTGGTTCAAGTTCAAAATAATTTCTAGCGCCTTCAGTTTTTACGGTTGTAACCATACTGTTGATGATACCATAATTTAAATTTTCTCTTGAATACAGTTTAAAGACAACTGTCTTTTTAAACGAGCTCCCGGAAGAAGTGTTAAGAGCGGTAAAAACTAATGTATATGATCCCGGGTATACATATTGAATGTTCCAAATAAATTCATTGTTGGTACTGTTAGGGAAATAATCTACTCCGTTTATTGAAATTGAATAGTAGTCCGCATTGGAAGCAATGATTTTAAGTGCTACTGTTGCACCGGCCTTAGTTTCTTTTGTTTCGTTGCTGTAGGTTGCTTGACCATCAACAAGAACTTTTGATATCGTTACGAATCCAATCTGTTCAGGCGTGTAAGAATCTGTTAAATCACCCATGAAGTGTCCATCTGCATCTTGAACTTTGATTGATACTGTATAATTCCCGTCCGGAGCTGTTGCCGGTAAATCAATTTGAAAACTTATACTTCCGTCAGGTTCCTGAATTGCTGATGAGCCAAATGTATATTTCCCGGATAATATCCATTGGTCAGCTCTAACATCCGGTGTGCCGTCTAAGAAAATATCGCTTTCAACATTTTGATAAGTCCATATTTGATAACTGTAGTTTGAATTCCAACCTTTTATGTTTATATTCAGTTTGCCGTCAACTATTGTTACCGTAACAATTGGTTTTTTAACTGTAAGGTCACACGTAGCTGTTTTACCGCCGTCATTTGTTGTTACCGTAATAACAGCAGTGCCCGGGGCAATAGCCGTTACAAGACCATTGCCGTCAACAGTTGCAATGTTTTCATCGCTTGAGCTCCAAGTAACCGATTTGTCAGTGGCATCAGCCGGGGTGACAGTTTCGGTAAGCTTTACGGTTGCAAACTGGTAAATTTCAGCTGAAGTCTTATCTAATGTGACGCCGATAACTGCAACATTATTTTTTATCCAGTTTGCATGCAATGTCTGATCGTTCGATAATGTCACAACAGTGTCGCTTGTAACAATTGTACCTGTACCCAGTGTGCCTGTGTACCAACCGTCGAAAGTATATCCGGTTCTGGTAGGAGTCGGAAACCCGCCTGTTCCTTCGCCATAAGTACTGTCATATGCTACCGTTGAGGTTGCAGGTGAAACCGAGCCACCTTGAGCATCAAAGGTTACCGTAAAAGTTTTTGCATCCCATTGAGCTGTATAGGTGGTATTGCCTGTGCCTACCGTTGGTGGCACTGCAGGTGACCAACTTGATAAGGTATAGCCTGTTTTTGCAACTGCAGGCGGAGTAAGTGCGTCTCCGTATTGCATTGAAGTAGGACCTGTGCCTCCTGTACCGCCGTTTGCGTTAAAAGTTATATCATAATTGTTAACACGCCACTGCGCCGTATAGGTCGCATTGCCTATACCTACCGTCTCCGGTACCGTTGGTGACCAACTTGTAAATGTGTATCCTGTTTTTGTTACAGTCGGGGGTTCAAGTGTATCGCCATAGTTCTTTGAGCCGCTTGAGCCATTTGTGCCGCCATTGGCGTTAAAAGTAATGGTATAACTATTTACTGTCCATTTTGCATAAAGATTGACGGTTGCTTCGTTTGTTGCGCTTAAATTAGTTACGC
>CAYNMU010000054.1:0-15127 GCA_964398395.1 uncultured Eubacteriales bacterium | reverse complement strand
ACGAAAACACTATTGGTGTAGTTCCGACACTGGGTGTTACGTTTACCTGTCAATATGAAGATGTGAAATCAATCAATGATGCTTTAGATGAATTGCAAAAAACGACCGGATTGGATATTCCTATTCATGTGGATGGTGCCAGCGGTGGTTTTGTGGCTCCATTCCTTCATCCCGACCTTGTGTGGGATTTCCGTTTACCAAGGGTAAAATCTATCAATGCTTCGGGGCATAAGTTTGGGTTATCACCTCTCGGAGTTGGTTGGGTCATCTGGCGTGAAAAATCAGATCTTCCCCAGGGATTGGTTTTCGATGTTAATTATTTGGGAGGTAACATGCCAACCTTCGCACTCAATTTTTCACGACCCGGCGGTCAGATTGTCGCCCAATACTATAATTTCCTGCGTTTGGGCAAGGAGGGATACCGGAGGATTCAACAGGCTTGTGCCGATCATGCTACCTATATTGCCAGAAAATTGGACAAGTTGAAAATTTTTGATATTATCTATGACGGTCAGGGAGCTCTCCCGGGTGCATGCTGGACTTTGAAAAAAGACGCCAATGTCGGTTTCAGTCTGTATGATTTATCTGACCGTTTGCGTAGCAGGGGTTGGCAAATTGCCTCTTACTCCATGCCTGCAAACCGTGAAGATTTGGTTGTACAAAGGGTATTGATCCGCCATGGTTTCAGCCGCGATATGGCCGATCTTTTACTTGCTGATTTTGAACGTGCCCTGAAATGGTTTGAAAAACATCCCGTCAATAATTCAAAGGAAATTGAAGATTGTAAAGGATTCAATCATAATTAGTTCAACCTGTTAATAAAAATATATAAATGGAACCGACAAAAAATATCAATATTACAACCACCCGTCTGGTATTTATGACTGGCGCCGCTGTATTTAGTCTTCGTGGTTTATCATTCATGGCAATCGAAGAGTTGACCATGTTTTTCTATGTATTATTCGGGACAGTTTTATTTTTAATTCCTGCATCAATGGTTTCGGCCGAACTGGGAGGCGCTTTTGGAAGTACCGGCGGTGGTGTTTATACATGGGTAAAAGAAGCGTTTAATAAAAAATTCGGATTTCTTGCCATCTGGTTACAATGGATACAAAATGTTGTATATTACCCTATTCTTCTGGGGTTTGCAGCTTCCATTATTGCCTACATGATCGGGAAACCCGAATTAAGCAACAATGGTACTTATGTTGGGATTTTCTGTATCATCGTGTATTGGCTTTCTACT
Organism: uncultured Eubacteriales bacterium; assembly: GCA_964398395.1. Taxonomy (GTDB): domain Bacteria; phylum Bacillota; class Clostridia; order Oscillospirales; family Acutalibacteraceae; genus UBA1447. The sequence goes on along the minus strand of CAYNMU010000054.1, from coordinate 13,881 downwards.
TTTATTACTCTGAATGGTTCACAAATAATGTCAAAAATTGCAAGTTATGGTTTCTTGCTGGGAACAGTAATTCCCGGCGCTGTTTTAATTATTTTTACGATTATTTACATCGCAATGGGAAACCCGCTGGCATTTCTGCATCCTTCACATGTTGATGTAACATCTGCTTATTTAGTAAACGGAATCTCTCACCCGCGATGGTTTCCTCATATTACCAGTTTGGACAATGTTACCTTTCTGGCTGCGGTAATTTTAATTTTTGCCGGGATTGAAGTTCAGGCTGTTCATGCCAACGAGTTAAAAAATCCTTCCAAACAGTTTCCGAAAGTTCTTCTTTTTGCCGCAGCGCTTATTTTCTTCCTTCAGATTTTAGGATCTCTGGCTGTTGCCGTTGTTTTACCGGAAAGCCAGATTACTTTACAATCAGGTTTGATGCAAACTTTTGAAAACATTTTTGTCAGCATGGGCATAAAATGGTTGCTTCCGGTTATTTGTCTCCTGATGGCATTTGGTGTACTGGGTAGTGTAATCTCATGGATTGCAGGTCCGAGTCGTGGTCTATTATGGACCGCGAAAGACGGGTTATTGCCGGCAAGTCTTGCAAAAGTCAATAAAAAAGGAATACAGCAAAATATCCTTATCATTCAGGGACTGATTGTTACTCTCCTGTCATCTATCTATTTTATTATTCCGAATGTAGGAGTAGCTTTCTTTTTATTGGGCGCTTTAACTATTGGATTATATCTGATTATGTACCTGATGATGTATGCTGCCGGCATCAGTTTACGTTATACACAACCCGACCTTCCGCGGTCGTACAAAGTTCCCGGCGGGAATAATGGCATGTGGATAATTGCAGGAATTGGCTTTTTAGCCGTATTGTTTGCATTTGTTGTTTCATTTTTCCCGCCTTCGCAGCTTCCGGTCGGAAGTCCTCTCGAATACGTAGGATTAGTTCTTGGAGGAACGGTTCTTTTTACCGTATTGCCATTCTTAATTATAGCAGGGAAAAAGTAAAACTGCTTATTCATTTGGGTTAAGTATAATACCAAGCTTATCTCTGATTATTATTCTCAACCCAGACAAGCCAGAATAAACCAGCCCCGGGGGGGCGTTATCTTTGTAGTAGAATGGAAAGCCTCAGATTCAAAAGCCCCAGAGGGGCGACATGGTTGTTGAGCCTGTCGAAAAATGGTCATTGACCTTGTCGAAATATAAAATCGAAACAATATGGCAGCTCCATTCATATTTGGATAACCTGAATGGATTTATATCGCAGCTATGCTGCTTTGATGTCCTGATCTTGCACATTAACTACAAAGATTGGGCAACTACGTTGCCAATTGTAATAATCATTTAATAAAATTCCAACTTGGCCGAAAGGGGTTAGCAATAAAACAAAATAAACTATATGTTAGAAAAACTTGACAAGCACAAATGGTGGATAATAGCATTCGTAGGACTTGCAATGCTACTTTACATAGTTCTTACATAGCGTCTGGCGGATAAAGAAGAACCGTAGTTTAGTTTACCACGAGTAATTGCACTGTTGCCAGAGTTGCCGCTCTTCGTCAGGGGTAATTTTGACTGCTTCTTCGGGTGTATATTTATCGGAGGTCTTTTTCAACATACAGTCGCAAAAGTCGGCTGCATCTTTCTGTGCCACCCCGCGGTCGTTCATGAATTTCATGCAGCTTTTGGTCCATGTATCCTTTTGTTCCTGACTCCAGGATTTGGCTTTTGAATTACATCCCGCAAAGCCAACCAGCAGCAAGAACCCAAGCGCCGGAATAAAAAATTTTAACTTCTTCATGTTGTTTTATCTTAGTGTCAAAGCTATAAAAATTATCGTAAAATCTGGTTTAATAGCTATAATGACCTCACTCTAACCCTGAGATGAAGCATCATTGCGGCAGTTTTGCGGCAGTGTAGGTCACAGTAATTGCACCGGTTGTGCTGAAACTGGGATAGACCATGAAAGCGCCATTCAGGGTAAGGTTTGATATATTAAAGGTTCCATTCAGATATTCATCACCCGGAGAGCCCGGGTCAATGAGCAAAAAAGTAAAATAGCGGTTAACCACTGAAGAAATACCATCGGAATCGGTAACGTCAATGCTTCTTACGCCCGGGGGGTTTGTAAATTTCACAGTAAAAGCATAGCGGGTAATTTTTAAAACACCATTGACATTGGAGACGCTGATTAAAATAGTATCGTTTTGTGATGTCAACCCGCTGTACGCCCCAATTAATTGCGCATCGGGAGGAGTAGGAGGTGTTTCCGGATCTGACGATTTTTTACAGCCGGCAGACAGTACAATACCGAGAAACATGAGTGAAATCAACAGTATCCCTGAGATCCTTTCGTAATGTTTAATGAGTTGTGTTTTCATGGGTAAATTTTAATTGTACAATTTGATGAACAATAAACAGTTGAAATTTAAGATATGATTCTTTTGTAAAAGTAAATAAAAAGTTGGATTATAATATTTATTCTTCTTAACCTGAGTTATTCACAAAAAAGCTGTAAAGCTAACCCAAACCTACTCTGCGGTGAATTGGACAATAAACAGCAGGTCGCCAAGGTCGGACTTCTTAAGCGATTTGAAGTTGATTGCCGGTTTAGTCTTCAGTTTGAATATCCATTTTGCCGTCAACAGCTCCTTTAATTCTGCAGGCAGGATATCAGCCGGGATATCGCCGCAGCAAATAAAAGGCACCTGGGCACCCTGAAATTGCGGCAGCGGAATATCAGCCGAGGCCTGGAATGGCAAAACCTGTGGTTGAATTACAAACTCCACCAAGGGCCAGGAGACGGTCAATATGGTAATTTTATTAATCTTTACCGTCTTCCCGCGTGTCCATGCCGGAAATTTCGATGCCGTTATTTTCAGCTCAAGAGTCTGATCATCTTCATCGGGGCCGGTTTTTTTGATCAGTTTCTCCCAGGGTGACAACGGGTAAGGATCGTCAACGGTAGGCGGATCTGCATTGAAGTCAAACCTGGCGCTGAGTACCTTGAATTCGGGTTGCTGAATAGTCGAATTATATTCAATGACCTTTGTCCTGAAGTCAGTCTTGTTGCTTTCGAGCGCCGTATAATAGAGGTGTAGCACGACATCACTGACTGTACTTAAATCTATTTCATTGTTTTCCTGAGGCATTTCAAGGGTCCAGCTACTGATCACACCTGCCCCCTCAAAGGGCAGGTAGCGGGGATCAGCCATATTGCTTCCCAGCGCTGACTGGAATAGTCCGGGATCATCCTGCGCATTTCCGAGCACGATCTTTTGCGGCACCGCGGCGTATCCAATTTTAAACCTCTTATCTTCAATAGTTTCCTGGTACGGATAGGGAGTCTCATCGTTGAGTTTGTCAGAAAACCGCACCTTGTTTGAATTCATTGTAAGGGTTGCCTTTACATTATCGAATTTACCCGGACTTGAGTAAACAATCGTCACGCTCATGCGCACAAGATGACGGTTATAGTGACCGGGATAATCGTTATCGAAGAGCGATTCAGGCAGCGAGAAATTACAGGTGCCCGTTACCAGGAGGTCGCGCAGTTTTTCCCAGTCAAGCGCGGCCAGCGACACATAACGTGAGAGCTCAAAACGGCGGGTATTCTTTTCAAGGTATGAGGAGTGCATGCGCCGGAGATCATGGTTCAGGGTCTCGCCCGAGAGCAGCCCTTTGTGGAGGCTGTCCCAGTACCCGAACTGAATAAAATTGCTATCCGTTATCCCAAGCTCATATTGATAACATTTCTCCACCTGCTTGCACATCCGGTAGGCTAACTTATAACTCTGGAAATAGATCTCGGTGAGTTTGCCGGCCATCCAGTCGTAAAGCTCTTTACTCGTGAATTTTTCATTGATAAAATCAAGCTGTTGCTGAAAATTGTCAATTTGCTTTTGGTTCTTCGCAATATTTGCAAGGGCAATCTGCTTTGCCAGTTCTGCCTTGCTTTTCTGGATTGTAGCCTGTTCTTTTGAAATTTTCGCCTCTTTTGCTGCCTGCTGCCAATTATCATAACGTCGCTGCCAACCCCCGATCGCGTTTGCTACAAAGGCTCCGATCCCTGCAATGTCGCCACATTCCCTTAAACCCAGTCCTGCATATTTTGCCTGTTTGGCCGTTTCTTTACCATGCGTGAATATTGAAACCGGTCCCATTGGCGTCCCTCCCTCCGTAGTAAGTGGTTGCACTGCAGCGACTTTTCCGACTTCTGTGGTTGCTGCAGCGAGCAGTTTTAAATAACTCTCCAGCAGTTTCAGTACGCTGCCGGCTTCTTCCGCCGCATTTTTGAACTTCTGATTTTTATTATAGTCATACTTTGCCGCCGCAAGATCTATTGCTTTACTCAATGCCTCGATATCTTTTTCTGCCTGTGCCAATTGCCAGTTGAGTACCTGTTCTCCATCCCATAAAAGTTGCTGTGCCGAGGTTTGCTGAATGATAGTTAATGCGGCACTATCTGATTTTTCGATGGCTCCGATAACAGATGCTCCATAGGCCCGTAAAGCATTCACGAAATCGAGAGCCTGTGCGTAGAGCGCAGTGTAACGATAGTTGGGAAGCGGGGCAAAAATATCCTGAAGCACGGAAGAAAGGTCAATGCCGGCAGATCGTGCCCTGATGAGAAGGGCCGGATCGATGGGAGCATCGAAAAGTGCAAGTTCACGGAGGCTGCCCTGGATATCCTGGCAATGACGCAACTTGAAAAGACGATCACTTACGGTATCCCAATAACCGAGCAGGATATCATTCGATGGAATTTTAAAATAGAATGTTTGCAGGGGCGGAATTCCATTTTCATTTCCGTTGCCTGGAACATCCCCTTCGGTAGCTCCCATTGTGTTTTCAATATCAACCATGGCATTTGCAAACGAATCGAGCTTCGGGGCAAGGTCGTTGTAAGAATCATCGGCATGTTTTGGAGGAGTGACAGCAGAAGGTTTCGGCCCCAGAACCTCAGATGCAATGACATAGAGTAAGGTCGCTTCGCTGAGGGCTTCGCGCGAATCTGTGGCAAAGAGGTTATCTGCAAATGCAATCAGGTTATCTAGGTATTTCATGACCACTGATTTCATATAGGCCGCGGGACGCATATCAGCGATAAGAAACGGATTGAAAGGATCATCGCGCCAAAGTTCAACCTGCTTTGCAATTGCCGGGTCACCCTGGTTCACCATCTTCAACAGGTTATTAATACTTTCTTCCATGACCGAGGTTAAATTGTGCAGTGGTTTGGTGACCCAGAACCGCTGCTGTCCGGAACCATGGCGGGAAGGATTGAAGATATAATGAAACCATTTCATTGCATCCTCGAACTGCTGGTTCTGGCAAAGTAATTCGGATATATACAGTGGAATATGGAAAAATAGTTCCCAGTTATAGACCGAACAGGGAGCTTCTGCGGAGAAATCAATTATTTCGTTATCATCCTTAATATAAACAAGATTGTGTCGCGGGTGATAGGTGTCTTCAAAACTGAATTGATCAGAATTTTCAGGAGTAACCTTATCCGGATTCTGCTGGAGATTATAATCGTAGATCCCCTTAAAACCACATGTTCCAAGCTGATGCCACAGCAAATTCAAATAGGGTTGGTAAAAATTAGTAAAGAGAAATTTCTGCGTAGTTTCCCCCCATTGTGCCCGGGCATAATAACAACGTTTGTCATCCTGGAAGAAGAAATAATAGTCAGGATTGAAGTTCAGGGTATCTGCAGGTAAAATCACACTGAAAGGTAAATCAACCGTGTCGAGCATTATATATGCTTTTCCATCTGTGTATTCATTTTTTGGATATTTAGTCAAAATGAGGGATTTCTGAGATTTATCACCCGGCTCAACCGGTTCAGTGACGAGTGCCCCGGCCTGCGGAAAGAAATTTCCCTCAACGAGGAGTGACACTTGCGCTAATTTTAGCAACTGCAGGTTTCGCGCATCCATCCCATATAATTTCCTTGCATGAGAAAGGAGGAAAAACAGGGAATAGTCTGTTTGTGCCCGACCACAGTATGGAACAGCGATATTCCGCAACTCGAGCACCCTGAATCTGCCATCGAATACTCCGCGGCCAATATGTGTGGAGTAGGAAAAAGCACCAATATTTTCCGATATCCAGGGTCCGTTGTCGGGGTAGAATATTTGGAACCCGTATTTCGGCCAGCGAAACAAATCAACAAAGAGCGCTGTGCCATAGCCATCAGATGGCAAGGAGGGATTAACTTTCAACGTATAAAGGTATTCGGTTGACTGTATATCTTTATCCGGATCGGATGCAAGAAAGGGAATATCAAAAAGCTTTCCTTTGGAGGCTTGTGCAGGAGCCCATGTACCATTGCGAAATATTGAATAATAAAGTGTAACTGAAACATATTTCTTAATCCTGTCCTTATACAAGGCATCCTCTTCGTCTGTAAAAGCAGGATGGGGTTCATTGTTTATATGAATATCGAACCAGAACAGGCATAGGCGATTGCAGAACATATAGGGCACTGCCTGGGGCGACTTGATGTTCAGCGGTATCTTAGTCCAGCCTTCCCATGTATTACCGCTTTGTTTCCGGTGATAATAGCGGGGAGGATTGTCTTCAGACCTCCCCACCACGTGAACCTCAGGAGTTAGAGGGTCCTGGCAGGTGCCTACCACCCGGAGGTTTGAGATCCCTTCCAAACCATCGAGATAATTGTGGGTGACAGTTTCAAAATTATCGGTTTTGTATTCACCCTGATGCACATCCTGCTCAAGCTTTCGGAACAGCTCAGTCCGGTTGATCCGTTGCGATTCGATAAGCCAGTTTTCGGGGTAAAGGAAGACTTTACGGGCTGCCTCCCACAGGCGGTAGCGCTTCATCCAATCCCACCAATCCCATATATCGTCTGACGGATCAACCTGAATTGGCCGGAGTGGGTGATTCTTACTACTCCACGATCTTGTTTCCTCAGTTTCCAGGTTCATCCGGCATCGTTCAACGAAGATTTGAACGGCTACATACGCCTGTACGACGCGGGTCGTTACTTCGCACGAACTCATCTGTGTATCAATCAAAAAGTAGTCGAAAAGGGCGTTGACATCAGGGAACCTGTTTCCCAACCTGTCACCGTTCCCGATGAGATAATCCTGCAATGCGCCGGAGCGGTGTTCGCGGAGCGGGTTCATAATGGCGGGAGCAGCCACAAGCCATTCAGGGTTTGTATAACATGACTTGAGTACTTTCAGCGCCGATGCGGCCATGCTTTCAGCCGTCACCTCATCCTTCGGCACTGAGCCCCATTCGACAAGTTGAGTACCACTGGCCTGACCGGACATAGCTGCGATCATCGCCATGAGTATCCGCAAAGTATCATAGAGCACTGGTGATAAATAATCATCCGGAAATTTAATGTCAAGCGCTGAACACAAAGAAGAGATATCATCTTCCTTCCAGCCGGTAATGATGCTGATCGCTTTCCTGGTGTCGGCTTCATTGGCAAGGGTCAATATTTTCACTCCTGTGATGATATCGAAGAGCGTTTTAACAGATGAAGAGGCTGGAGCAGAGGTAAAGAGACGTGACAATTTTACCAGGAGAACGGTCATTTCGAGGTGAGTGAATAAAAGAGCATTCTGGCTGCCTGAAACCGGCAACTTTGCAATGGCCAGACCGCCATAAACCTGAGCATTGACTATCAACCAAAGCAGATCTGATTTAACTAAGTTGAGCGCATTAACAATAATACCAACCTTTTCGAGTAACTGGATTGCCAGGAACTGATCAGGGTAATTCATCCGGGTAATTTCCGTAAACTGCCCGTTCTCCTGGCTGATAAGGGCAGGATCAGTGAGGATTTCCAGAAGGGTTTTGGAAACCCAAGGCAGTCGCAGTATGGGTCCGGCCTGGTTGTCCACCCATTGAAAAAAAACAGATCCGGAACAAACCGGAGTTAAATTGGTTGGCCATTCCGGTTCCTGACCTGACTGTTGTGCTCCTGACAGACCAATCACCCGGTACATGCTTCCATTAGGGATAACCGGAACGACCACTTCACCCGGCGTATAGGTTGCGCCGGAGACGAAAGGCTGCGGTTCCAGCATCAGGGCGGCCACATCATTGGCCAGGTTGAGCTGTGTGGCAATGGCCGCGATCACATTTCCGGTGATGTCGCTGCCGCCCGGGACAAGGATCGCCTGCCTGACAACCTCAAGGGTAGCTGCAATGGCGGTTTCCGGCATGGCCGTTAAAGAGGTCCAGCCGTAAGGTGTTTTTGTCGGATATTGGAGTAAATAGGTAAGCTCATCAATACTAAAACCTGATTCCCTGATAGATTGAATCTGCCTGAGTGAGTTCGTTGCATTGGATAAACTCTCGAACAGACTCAGTATCGCAGCTTTGGTATTTAAGGCTGAAGGATATATTATCGCTGATATACTGATCAAATCGGTAACCGAGACCCTGGCAATACCGGCAAGTTGTACAATGCGGTAGAGAAGTGACAGGTTTTTCAGTGATAACGTCGGATTGAGATCAGATTCTTTCAAAAGCCCCAACTTTGCAAAAAGTAAATTCGCATCAGATACCGCGATACCGAGCGACGCAACAATAGAGTCCAGATGCATGCTTATTCTTCCCTCAACAATCGGCTTACCTGATAATATCGCCTCAAGATCCGCATCCGGATGCAGGGAAACCATCGCCGGGTTGAGGTAAACACGTGAGTAAAGCGGAATAGTAAAGACATGATGGGGTCCGCGATGGATCTCTTTATCCATGGACTTAAACCAGGCAAGTTGTTCATCCACTGAAAGATTTGTAACATCCTGTAAAAAACGGAATTCACCAAGTTTGCAAAATCCCTCCGTATCAAGCGTGCCAATCCAATTCAACAAGAGGTCAAGTTCCCACATTTTATAACCTGTTTCTCTCCACAACCGCAGAAACCGGTGAGCCCGGTCAAGAAAGTTTTTATCGAGCGGCGATGGTGAGAGCCTTTGACAATTAGTATCACATGAATCGCTGACTCCTTGTATGGAAATGGCTGATTTACCCTGTACCCAACCTGAATCCAGCAACTCGAGAAGCTGATCATAGGTGATGGAGGCAGAATTCAGGAAGGCTGGCACATGAGCAAGAGCCTCGTATGGATTCGGGATGTTCCAGATTGATTCATGATTAAAACCCGGAGTGATGATAAGCTCTGCCGTCCTGGGCGCCATATTAAACCGCTCAGCAACGACATGCAATTGTTGAGTAGCCGACTTGTCATTCAAAGGTATAAGCGCTTTGCGTAATTGCCAGAGTGCAATTCCCGATTGTTGGAGATATGTCCTCAACTCGTCCAGACCCTCACAGTATGGCAGCGAGTGCGGATAATGGGCATTATAGATGGTAACAAAGGCATCCTGATTGAAGTATTCAGGCACAGCGCGGAGGTCGGCCGCTGTCATCCCGCCTGAGGTCTGTTTCCACACAGGGTTTTGAACAGGAATGGACTTCATTGTCGGTATCACTGCATCACTGAGTATTTCATTGATAAGATCAATGTAGGGCACGGGGATCTCGGTATTCTGGCTATTTAGTCTGAGATTGCTGATATCGGGCCGTCTGGAGAGCATTACTAACAGGGCGGATTGCGTTACAGCGGTCCCATTTGAAGCATTTGCTGCAGTCGTGCCTAACTGGCCTCGCAACACCTCCCAGGTTTTCGACATACTTCCACTAACCACAACAACCTGGAGCACCTCAAAACCGAGAGATACGTAAAATGGTGTCGCCGGGAAACCAATGCCGTTTTTAACTACTATGGAGGTTTGCTTGTCGGTTATTGATATTTCAAGCGTGGTTCCTGCAGATTTTGGATCAGGCGCACGCTGCCTGAGCCAGGATAAAAGATCACACAGGTAGGCAGCGGGACTCAGGATCGAGGTGGAAAATTCCGTCTCACAATAATCCTGGGAGCCAAACAGGTTAGACAGGGACTGATCCCTTGAAACTGCCTGGGAAATAAGCAGATCAGTACGTGACCCATCCCCGATAGCCTTTGGCATGATCCCATTAATATTCCGGTTGAATTGTGACAGTTGTGCGATGAGTTCAGCATAGCGCTGGTTGGCCCTGTTATAGATCTGATCGGTCTTTAACGCGGTAAGTCCCGATTGGGCTCCTCTGTCTGAGAATTGCCGGCGGCCCATCGTCGCGATCTGTGAGGCAGAATGGATTCCCATGCCAAGCAATTGTGCGGAGTCATCTACATCGGATGTAATGAAAAGTACCCTTTGCATTTGTCTTGCAACGGAAATTACACCTGAACGATCTTTCAGGTCAATTCCGGTGAATGCCTTTTCTCCCTCCTGCTCCAGATATATAGTCAGATTATGCTTAAGGAGCTCGAGCTCCTTATTATTGTTAAAAAATTGAGTGAGTGAATCTCTTTCTGATTGAGGAATAATTTCTCCCCGGATTACCCGCCTGGACAGAGCAGCAGTTGGAAATGCGCGGGTAATCCCAGAATAGACTAACTGCACGAACGTTCCAGCCTGGCGGTCGTCGCTCACATCTTCAATGCCCTCAGGAACCCCCGACAAATTAACCAGCTCATTCCAATCCTCAATATCAAGCCGGGCAAGATCTGACAGATGCGAAAAATCACTCTTTTCAAACCTCTGAAGAAGGATATTGATCAACGGTACGTGGTTTTTTACAACCGCGCCGATATCAAGGGTTAACTTCACTGACGACACCTCTGATGAGGTGAAGCCGTGCCCGCCGTCGCCGTATGTCGCCCATAAATCCTTCATTGACATGGTATTACTGTTCAAAACATTGGCAAAGGCAATCTGGTTCGCTTTTGACAGTTTGGAACTATCGAGTAACTGGCCCAGGGTGGTTTTTCCGGTAAGGTATGGTTGTGAAAGGATACTGGTTTTACCATATGCCTGCAGTTTGTTTATGATGTCCGGAATTTCCTGTTCGAACTGCGGACCAATCAGATTTTGATTCACAGCAATCTCCAATGTTCTCTTCTGTATGTCGGCTGTGAGTGAAAATATGAAGGAACCTGCATTTCTTACCAATTCATCAATCAGGGTGAACTTTTGGCTTGCTTCAAGCAACGAAGGTGGTATCTTAGCCGGTACTCGTTTTATGAGGAACGCATAGAAAGCCGAAGCCGGAAGTTCATACGCGACCCCGAGCCGGCTTGCCAGAGCAACTGTCATTATTTTCTCAGGTGGCTGACTGAGTTCACCTGCCAGGTAGGAGATATCCTGATGAACATCGTTTTCAACCAGTTCATATAACTCAAGTCCATTGGTTAACTTGTTAATATTTTGAACCAGCTTTGTAAATTCAGACTGATCAATGGGTTCTTTATGCAGATCTATCTGCTGATCCTGCTGTGCTTCAACTACCTGTGAAAAAAGAGGTTCCGGGAGATCTTTCGATCTTGCTTCGACTACAATCCTGAGTTTGCCCTCTGCTTCTGCAGGTCTATAATAACTCAGGCAATAATGACCCTCGTAAGAGGTGAGCCCATCTGCAAGCAGAGAACGCGATCGCATCAGTTGACGCCAGATGGTAATTCCTGCTGCGGCAAGAGGCCGGCCCTCCAAGCCTGTTATATAACCCTGCACAGTATTTTTTAACTGTTTTGCATCCGGGTCAGCATCTTTAGGGTTTACATCAATTTCGATGACAATTGACTTGATGCTGTCTGACAGATTCCATAAGATACTGTCCCTGGTCTGGGCAATGAGTTCATCCTGACGAAAGATTTTAAAAAAGAGATCGGGCTCTCTATCAAAAAAAATTTCCCGGAAATGTGATTCATCAAAGCTAATGAGGAAGTCACCATTTTTATCTGTGAGAGCGCTACAGACAAAATCGTCAAATATTAAGTCTTTATCCCAGGCCTCAACACGGAGACCGGCAATGCCTGATTGACTTTTACGATCAATAACCCGGCCGTTAAAACAATATTTTTTCATAGTCTGACCTCCTGATATTATGTTTTTCTATTTAAATACTATATACTTAGGATCACGGCCGGACCCGCCACTCATGGAAAAATCTTCGTTATTTTTCTCATTTTCGCCATGGGCTCTCTTCGGATTCGGGTGTTTTTCAGTAGGAAATTACTTCCGGATGACTTCTTAATATTTGTGGTAGTTAACAAACAAATAACAAAACAATAAATCAATGGTCATGCAACAGAACAAAGATAAAAATATAATTAGCACCGTAAGTAAATGTATTCCATTCGTTTTTTTTTTAATTTCGTTGTTCAATAAATAACAATGCTGCTATGGAATGGTTTGTAAACACTTTTCGTCAGTATCCCGAACTGGCAATTTTTTTAACAATCGCCCTTGGATTTTTTATCGGGAAGTTTAAATACGGTACTTTTTCACTTGGAAATGTTACAAGTGTTTTACTCGTTGGGGTGATTGTCGGGCAGATGAAAATCGTAATTGCTCCCGAAGTCAAGCAGGTTTTCTTTCTTATTTTTCTTTTTGCCGTTGGATACAGCGTGGGCCCGCAATTTTTTAACAGCCTGAAAAAGTCGGGTATCCCTCAACTTATTTTTGCCACCCTCATGGGTGTCATTGCCCTGATTACAACATGGTTGCTGGCCAAAATGATGGGCTATAATGCCGGTCAGGCAGCGGGGTTGTTTGCCGGAGCCCAAACCATCTCTGCCGTTATCGGGGTTGGCGGTGAAACTATCAGTTCATTAGGACTTGATGCAACTTCTAAGCAAACAATGATAAATGCCATCCCCGTATGTTATGCGGTAACATACCTGTTTGGTACCATCGGTTCGGCATTCCTGCTGGCTCAGTTAGGACCCGTTTTTTGGGGCGGGCTAAAAAAGTCCCGGGAACAGTGCCGCGTGTTGGAGAATAAGATGGGGGTTGACTCCCTGGATCAACCCTCCATGATCTCTTCTTATGCGAATGTGGTATTCAGGGGATATAATCTGGGAACGAATTCTATTGCCATCGGCAAAACTTCGGCTGAACTTCAGCAGGATTTCATTAAAAAAGGATATCGGATTTTTGTATCAAGAATGCGCAGTAAAAGCACTCATCTCATTCAGGAGCCTTTGCCCGACTATCGTTTTGAAGCCCATGACGACATTGTATTGCAGGGTCGCGGTGATTATCTGATTACCGAGGAAAAAGAACTGGGGAAGGAGATATTCGACCATTTGCTGCTCGATTTTAAAGTGGACTCTGTTAAGGTTCTGTTCACCAACCGTAAACTGGATGGTCATACGATAGGTGATTTGAGTCATCAACGTTATGATTTAAGGGTTTCTCTGGAAAAGGTTACCCGCGGGGGGATCGAAATTCCTTTGTTATCGGGAACTCCGGTGTACAAAGGAGATATGCTTTCGCTGATAGGCCCCCGCATAGATGTTGAAAAAGCTGTGAAATTACTCGGATTCCCTGATGTTTCAACGGAAAAGACTGATATGATAGCGCTGGGTTTGGGTATTTTGCTTGGGGGTTTGGTTGGCGTGCTGGCATTACATATAGGGAATGTTTCGTTAAGCCTGAGTACCAGTGGGGGCGCATTGATTTCCGGACTCTTTTTCGGCTGGCTGCGGTCGAAGCACCCCAATCACGCCCAGATTCCGGAACCGGCTTTGTGGATTATGACCAACCTTGGTTTGAATGCCTTCATTGCTGTTGTGGGTATTACAGCCGGACCAGGATTTGTTGAAGGGTTCAAAGAGGTAGGTCCGATGCTCTTTGTAATTGGTGCATTGGCTACTATGATCCCGTTGATTGCAGGCATACTGATGGCCCGGTACATTTTCAAATTTGACGTTGCCTTGGGCTTGGGCTGTTGTTGCGGCGCACGTACTACCACCGCCGGATTGCCTGCCGT
>CAYNMU010000053.1:14046-15578 GCA_964398395.1 uncultured Eubacteriales bacterium | reverse complement strand
TTTTGCTGATGTTTATTATAACAAAAGCATAAAAAATAATCAAGTATTCAAAAATGTTTACAAAACTATTTTGTTTAAATTTTCAATTGACTTAACTGTTATTTGTAATGAATTGCTCCGAATTTTGCTTAATATACGCTGCCACAAGGGCAGCTATATCCATTTCGGCCTTTAATAGTGTATAAGCCTCATCCTGCTCTTTTATTTCCTGCGGCAAAAGAGAAGTATCCTCATTGTCATCATCAAAAGCTTCATGTTCTTTTTTGTAAAGCTCTCCAGCTTTACATCCTAATATTAATTCAACAGCCTCACCAGCAACCGGAGTCAGCGGTTTGCCGTTCATCTTGAAAAAATCACTCAACTTTTGAGCACCGTCGTGTGCCACATAATACAAAGCATAGATATATTTTTGGGGCTTCGACAGGTTTTCAAACGCAGCGTTCATATCGCTTTCTTTTTCAAGCCTTGCCTGAATATTTAAAGCAACGCCATCAAAAAGTTTTTGGGGCTCGGCGGATGAGATTAATTCCTTTGTCAGCTCCGAAAACTCCGCGCGGGTTCTGTTTTCGTATTTAAGCCGATTGATGATTTTATCCCGCACAAGCCTTGTTCTTTTTGAAGCTTGATATGCCTTGATACAGACAAACACCGTAATAATTGAGAAGAATACAAATGCCAGACTTAAATACCAATATTGTGTAATAGCTTCTAACATTCCTTTTCCCCCTGCAACAGCTTATATATATCGCCTTTTTTATGCCCTGTCTGCTTAGCGGTTAACTTCGCGGCTTCATTCAAAGGCATACCCTCTTCAATTTTAACCCTTGCCGCCTGCACAGCCGATTCGAGCGTTGTCACTTCAGCAACCGGTTCGGGTGCGCCCTCGATAATTAAAACAATTTCACCTTTCGGTCCCGCTTCACCAAACCGCTGAGCTGCTTCTTTTAAATCAGTAAGAATTACCTCTTCATATATTTTTGTAATTTCGCGGACTATCGCTATTTTTCTTTCCCCAAAGGCCGCAGAAAGGTCTTTCAGCGTTGAAGGCAACTTGTGTGGCGCTTCATAAAAAATCATCGTACGCCGTTCCTCTAACAGCGAATTGATATGCTCCCTTCGGCTGAGTTTGTTCATGCTCAAAAAGCCTTCAAAAGTGAAGCGACCCGCCGGCATACCGGAAACAGCAAGCGCCGAAACAAACGCACAAGGTCCCGGTATCACCTCAACCTTGATACCGAGTTTATGGCAAAGGCGCACCAAATCCTCACCCGGGTCGGAAACTGCCGGCATACCGGCATCGGTAACCAATGCGCAGCTTTCTCCGCCGATTATTCTGGCCGCAATCTGCTCGCCTTTTTCCTGCTTATTATGCTCAAAATAGCTGACCATAGGCTTTTTTAGCCCGAAGTGATTCAATATTTTAACGGTCACCCGTGTATCCTCGGCAGCGATAAAATCGCAGTCACTCAGTACTTGAAGCGCCCTTGGTGAAAGGTCGCCCAGGTTGCCTATCGGCGTGCCGACTATCATTA
>CAYNMU010000053.1:0-13946 GCA_964398395.1 uncultured Eubacteriales bacterium | reverse complement strand
AGCGCCCTTGGTGAAAGGTCGCCCAGGTTGCCTATCGGCGTGCCGACTATCATTAGCTTGCTCAGTGTTTTCACATCCTTACGTTAGTGGTCAGTGATTAGTGAATAGTGGTCAGGAGTTGTTGGGGACGGAGCCCCTTATCACCGGGTGCGGGTATCCCGCCCAAAATTATTCATTTTTCATCATTCATTATTCATTAACGGTTGTCAGCAGCGTATTCCCCATAAACTGCTCGCATTTCGTCCGAATACTCGCCGTTATCGTTTTTTATAACCAACTGCGGTTCAATTTTTATTCCGGGTTTGCCGCCTTTTTTGCCTTCAACCAAGATTAACTTTGGTGCTTTGCCCGTACAATGGGCGACCATTCTCAGGCGTTTTGGTTCAATGCCGGCCTCACGCATTGCCGCAAAAACATCGCAGAGCCTTTCGGGCCGATGGCAAAGGCAGAAACGCCCGCCGAATTTAAGCACAGCGGCGGCGGCTTTTGATATTTCCTGCAGCGAGCACAGTACCTCATGGCGTGCAATCAGTTCAGCTTCACCACAGCTTTTCAGCCCCGTATTTGCCGCATAATAGGGCGGGTTCATTGTCACCAAATTCCATTGACCTATGGGCAGTAATTCCTTTAAATTGAGTAGGTCTGTGTTTATTATTTCCAGCTTTTCCTCAAGCGCGTTTAATTCTATTGATTTTCTAACCTGTTCACAGGCATTGGCTTGAATTTCAACGGCTGTAATTTTTGCAGTTCTTTCTTGCCTGCACCAAAGCAGCGGTATTATTCCGCAGCCAGTGCCAAAATCACAGGCTTTATCTGTTTTTTTGGGAGCTGCAAAATACGCCAAAAGCAAGGCATCTGTACCGAAGGTATGTTCGGCAGAAACAAAAACAGATATACCCGAGCCTAAGTATTCAAGCTTTGTATCGGGCATTGTTCCATTCATTCCTTCCTATTTGTTATTTTGAGACGATTGAGTCAAATCAGAAAATAATTGTCCGGAGAAACGAAAAATAACCTCAAAATTAAATGATTTAATTTATGGATGGCTGAGCATGAACAACATCTTTTATTTTCCTGCGATATGCGCTTAATGCAACCCCAAAAAGCGAAAGTCCTGCAGCAGTTAGCATAACCACTCTGAATCCCTTCAGAAACAATACACTGTCAAAAGTACTGCCCGTGATAGTACTAATTCCTATTTTGGTAACAAACATGAAAATTATCACCGAAATTGTCGTGCCGGATACCATGCCGAAATTCCTGAAAAACGCGTTTATGCTTCCCGCGACTCCAAGTTTATCCCTTGTTACAGCGCCCATGATTGAGCTCGTATTCGGGGATTGGAATAAAGCGCCTCCGATTCCCAAAATGAAAACAAGCAGTATTATTTTAATGATGGATGTGGTCGAATTTGAAAATGACAGTAATGTCAACGCAATGGTATTAAGGCTTAACCCGATTACGGTTAATGGTATATTTTTCTTTTTATCTGAAAGCCACCCGCTAAACGGAGCGATTATTCCCGTAGTCAAAGGATATACCGACATAATCAGGCCTGATGCCAATATATTCAGCTTCAGCACATATTGAAGATAAAAGGGTGCAAAAAAGATATAGGAGAACATTGCGAGAAAAGAAATGTACGCCGTAGCGAGACTTATTGAAAATTTTATATTTTTGAAAAGTCTAATATCAAGAAGCGGATTAGACAGTTTCCTTTCATATAAAATAAACGCGGCGAACAGAAATAACGAAACGGCGATCATAAAGAACATCACTTTAACGGATACAATCCCATCCTGCATAGAAAGCAGGCCGATAAACATTAAGGAAATAGATAATACAAAAATGATGGAGCCTTTAATATCAAACGTTTTGTTTTCGGCTTTTATTTCGGTCTTTGGCATCAGAATCAGGGCAAGGACAACACCGGCTAACCCAAAGGGAATATTTATGAAAAAAATCGACCGCCAGCCCGATAAATGCACCAGTATCCCGCCAAGAGCCGGACCAGCCAAACTGCCGATTGCAACAACGGTTCCGATGATACCCAAAGCCTTGCCTCTTTCCGTAGACGGAAAAATTGAGGTTACGATGCCCTGAACAAGAGCCATTGTCATTGACGCGCCGATTGCCTGCAAAACACGGGAAAAAATAAGCATTGACAGGCTGTTTGAAACGCCGCATAACGCTGAGCCAGCCGTAAAGATGGCCAAACCGACAGCGAAGAGATATTTTTTGCCGTAGATATCGGATATTTTTCCCCATACAAGAAGAATGGAGGATATCGCAAGCAAATAAGCCGTTACAACCCACTGTACGGAATTGATGCTGACAGAAAAATATTTTGATATAACGGGAAGTGTAATGTTAACGATACTCCCGTCCAAAGTAGCCATGAAAGTGGATATGCAGACTGTAAAAAATATGAGATTTCTTTTAGTTCTTGTCATATCATCTCTCATCAATTGTCACCTGAAAATTTGAACCTTTGCAAATCATTGATTAGCCTCCGATTTATTTTGTACTATACTGTGTCAAGGCTGTCCTGCAAGCATTATATAACATAAGCGAATTCGGTGCAAACTTTTTTAAAAATCCATAGGCAAAACAAATTTTTAAAAGCGCCTGAGAATCGACTCAAGCGCCTGAAGATTATTACAAAGTGCTATGCCTCCGGGAATTCAGCCCCATGTCTATTGAAAATGCCTACAATCACCTTCCTGTCATCTGCGGAAATTGTAAAATATTTATTCCTGTTTTGCAGTTTAACTGAAAGACTTCCATCGATGGGGATGCAAAAAATCATTTCTCTAAAACCAATAGCAACATTGGGCGAAAATTCACCTGGCGGAGTTTTTGAGGTCAGTGTTTTGCGGTTAAAAATGTTGTAAAGTATAAGAGCTTCTTCGTTTTGGAGAGGCTCCTTTATGTTAGTACCGGCATAATTATAAATAACAGCCGCATCAACGGTTTGGATGTTTGTCAGTTGGGGAATATTGCTGTATACAATAGCCGCGCCTAAAATTACTACTATTGCCACACCTGCTATTGTTAGTTTTTGGCTGATTTTCATTTTGTTCCTCCGCTTTTTGCTTGTGTTACTATGTTACCGCTTCTACCGCTGAAAGTCAATAACAATAACACTGTGAAATCAAGTGTTGTCATTTATTAAAATAATACAATTATTTTTATTCCCTGCTTTAAGCGAAACGGGTTTGTCGAATATTATTTCGCCGTTCTCAAGCATGAAATAAACTTTTTCATCATCAATAATAACACTTTTTGGGTTCATAAACGGCAGTTTAATCCGGGCTATTTCCAACTCACCGTAAAGGACTTTTAAGTTAACGGTTTCATCATCCCTTTCAAAAACACCCCAACCGGAATTTAATGACCAAAAGCACTTAAAATTGCCTTGCACAATCGGATTAAACCCGATTGTTAAATTCGGCATATCAAACATGAACCCGGAAAAGGCTAAAAGAGCGGCATAGCTTGCCATGGAACGCGCATAATTGCTGCCGCATTCAATCTCATTCCATGGGTTTCGACGGTAACCGTCATAACGGTCCCGCACAGCTTTAATCAGCTCAACACCTTGTTCCACCATGCCTTCTTGCAGCATATGTATAGCAGCCTGGTACTCAAAGCCGTGCATCGTTTCCTCGGAATACGGCACGGGAATAACCGGCTTTTTTAACTGGTCCGGCCAGTCGCACATTACCGTGCCGCGCTCATCATTAAGACAATAAATACGGCAAGGATTAAAGTGATTTCGCATGTCTCGCTTATAGTTATGTTTGTATATTGTTTCGAGCGATTTCTTAACATTTGCTTTGTCAAAGATTTCTCCCAACCCGCAAATGTTGGCGTGCCATTGGGCAAGCACCTGGTCAATCCCCGAACCCTCGCCAATTTGATATTTTATCTCGTTCGCCTCAAAATTCCAATAATTGAGAACATTTTCATAGGGTTCAAGCACAGATTCATCTTTAACATCGATTTTTTGGTAATAAAACGCTCCGTTAAACAAATTTTGTTCAACCCATGCCTTGCCTTTGTTAAACAACGCGGAATATTCAGTTGCAGTCTCCGTCTCACCCAGGAAAGTGCCCATCTCTGCCGCTGCTTTGAGTGCAGCAAGGTAGAATCCGGTCAGCCAGGAATTCGCGCCAAACAACTCCATATCAAGCGTATGATGCTGTCTGCCGTGTAAAACTCCGGTTTTTTCCGGGTCCCATTTATCATAATTACCTTCTGACCATGCATATTCAAGGTTCTGTTTTACGCCCGGCCACATACTTTTAAGCCATTCTTTATCACCATATATCTTCCACTCGCGGTAAACCTTGATTATCCCGCCGAACTGACCGTCCGCGCAGGGTCTGAAGGTGCCGCGTTCCCTGCCGAGCGGCAGTTGCATGCGGAATGTCATGCCACCGAACTCATTCATATTGTATTTGTAATCAAGCTCGCGCATGGAGCGTTCGAGCGCAGGAAAAAGGAACGGGAGGGCATATGCGTAGTTCCAAACATGCGTGCAGGAGCCTTCGCAGCAGCCGCCATCGCAATGACAGCCTTCAAAGCCATAAAACGACCCATCCGGTAGTCTTAGGCAGGTAGGTGTTTTTAAAACAGCAATATTTGCGGTAACCGCATCAAGAACGCTTTCCGGCAAGGTTGATGAATATAAAGCATCGCTGAATAAACGAGACTGATTTTCAAGCCTCTCATAATTTTCAAAAGCGTACAGCGCGCACTCTTTGGCACTGCCGAATAGTGTTGAATAATAGTTTTGCCAAGTTTTAGTTTCGCAAGAACCGTCGCAGTCGCATTTTTCTTTGTTCCAGTAGTTAACACAGTTTGGGTAATACCAGGCAACAATAAATTTTACCGAGCCTTTTTCATTCGGAGCAACTTTTACTCTTCCGGTAAGCGTGACAGTGTCCTGTTTTTCAGCATAATCTTTATAATCCCTTTCAGAGATATTGCCTTGCTTCGAAAAATCCCGCCAATAAACGCCGAGCGCATCAAACCATTCTCCCCTATACCAGTAATTCTGAGAGGCTGTACAGGCGCAATCTGTTGAAACGCACATGTTGCCGTGTTCGGGTTTTTCTATTTGATCTCTTGCGTTTTCTAAAGTTATAGATGTTATATTACCTTCTTTGCCGACTATATTCAAATTTTTGCTTTTTGCAGGGTTGGTCAAGCTGAACGCTGCGGTATAGGTAATCTCTTGGTCGGTGTTGTTATTGAACTCCACTTCAAAAAAAGCGGCAGGCAAACTCGAGTCCTTGTCATTGAGCGGGATGAATGGATTAAATACCGCCAGACTAACAGCCCCCGGAAACCGGCTGTCTTTAAAATCCATCGAAGCAAAAGGGAATTTAGCAGAAAACACTGACTCTTCGAAATGAGGCAATCCTGCTAAAGCATAGCGGGTAACGCCAAAGCCATAACCGCCATAATTGCCGCCGTTGAGTTCACCCATATAGGGCGGCTGAATATCTCCGTTTAAAACACGGGCGTCAATAACTTCATCAGCATTCTCTGCCTTAACCGCAATATGACTGAACCCGTTAAAGCTGTTTTTATTGGGCTTGTTAAATATTTCAAAGTCTATCAGCCGTCCGTTGCCGCCCAAGCCTATACAACCTGCGCCGATACCGCCCAATGGGAACGAAATTTCCTTGGTATTTTGCCCGGTATATTGGAAACCTTTTGAGTTTTTCATATTCTACCTCCTGTTTTATGTGCAAAAAAAAGCGCCTGAGCAAAGCTCAAGCGCTTTTTTTGTTTAATTAGTCTTGATTTGGAGCTGATGTTGGGCAGACTTCTGCACAATTTCCGCAATCTGTGCAAAGCTCGGCATCGATAATATACTTGCCGTCACCCTCGGATATAGCTTCAACCGGGCACTCGGACTCACATAAACCGCACGAGATGCAATCATCATTAATTGAATATGACATAGCTTAACCTCCTTATTAAAATCTAAAAGTTATTCTATCACAAACTTGAAAAAATGCAAGGATTTTTTTCAAGTTTTGTTAAAACCGATAAAGTACTGGAATAGGTGTCACGGGGTACTATTTCATTCAATGTGTTTGAGCGCTTCCATTTCTTCACGAGCTACGCGAATCGGAACATCCTTAACAATCTTTATATCATCACGCTGGAAATATTGCGGCGGTGCCTCCGGGTGGCGGTCCAAGCGAACCTTTAACCTGCCTGTCAGCAAATTGTTTTCGATGACAACGCCCTTCCCGTCATTGGTTTCCACGATTGCGCCTTGCTTTGGCGTAATCTTCAAAAGATATTCATAAGCACTTTGCTCATACTTTAGGCAGCACATCAGTCTGCCGCAGGTTCCGCTGATTTTAACGGGATTAAGTGAAAGTCCCTGTTCCTTTGCCATTTTAATAGAAACCGGCTGAAAATCTCCCAAAAAAGTGCTGCAGCAAAAGGCTCTTCCGCAAAGACCAAGCCCGCCAATCATCTTAGACTCGTCTCGCACGCCAATTTGCCTGAGTTCAATACGGGTGCGGAAAATGCTTGCCAAATCCTTAACAAGATCCCTAAAATCAATTCTGCCGTCTGCGGTGAAATAAAATAAAACTTTGCTGCCGTCAAAAGTATATTCAACCTCTACAAGCTTCATATCAAGCTTATGTTGTATGATTTTTTGGCAGCATACCGTGTATGCTTCTTTTTCTTTTTCAATAATTTTTTCAGCATTCGCCAAATCTTCGGGTGTTGCCTCCCTTATTAGCTTTTTTAGCGGTTTAACAATTTGGTCTTCCGGCACATCTCTGTTATCCATCGCGACCTCACCGCATTCAATGCCACGCACCGTTTCAACAATTACCCTATCCCCTTTTTTGAGCTTTCGCCCGTCGGGGTCAAAGTAGTACACTTTGCCTACTTCTTTAAATCTTACGCCTATTACCTCTGCCATTTGTTTTCTCCTTATACAATTTATATTTAAACGAGTTTTTACACTCTGAGTCTGCTGCACATTAAGGTTATCAGCAAATTATGGTTTGTGCTTCTTTCGGCTGCTTCCAAAAGTTTTCTTGTTTCATCAATCAGTTTAATCAGTTTTTCGCTCGAAAATTTTTGCGCAAGTTCCTGAGCAATTTCAGGCGAACCCGAAAGCGGTTCACAGTTACCTAACTTCATCACCAAAGCATCTCTGAAAATTAATTCAAGCATCGGGAGGCAAAGTTTTACAAGTGCCTTGTCCTTTTCAAAAATCGCAACGCATTTCAACAGCTCATAATCTTTGGGTGCCATTATCGCTATGGCCATATCCGTTGCCGCCGTTTTTGCCTTTTCTATCTTTTTTGATGTCGCTCCTTCACCTTGCTCGATTTGACCGAGATTGAAAACAACAGCACGTGAAAGAACGGTGGGCAAAAATATACTTTTGCTTGTGCATTCAAGAATAAAGTAGATATAAGAGGGTGGTTCTTCCAAAATCTTAAGAAAGGCGTTTTGAGCCTGTACATTCAGAAGATGAGCGTCTGACAAGATATATACCTTTACATCTGCCTCGTTAGGTACAATGTACGCTTCGCTTCGCATTACACGAATTGGATTAATACCAAATTGAACCTTGTTGGCTTCTTTGGTAATTTCGCTTACATCTGGATGGTTCAGCTTTTCGCTCAGCAGCTTTTCGCCAACATACTTCTTGTTATTCAGCCTTGAACCAAAAGCCTTTATGCACGCTGAGCAGGTCATACAGGGACGTTCCCCCAAAGAGGAGCACAATAAAGTAGCCGCAAGCAACCGAGCAAGCTTGATTCGAGCCGCTGAGCTGCCTCCCTCAAGAATAATTGCATGGGGCAACTTGCCGGCATCAACCGTTTCGGAAAGACTGCGTTTTAATTTACTGTTTAAATTCATACTTTGAAAATCCATTAAATACTCCAATAAAGGGATTTAGCGGTGCATCGCAAAGGTTAAAGCTTGTAAAACTGTTCAACATCCAGTACAAAAACAGTAGCGCCCCCTACGGTAACCTCAACGGGCATTGCCATAAAAGATTCACCGGAAAGGGTCGGCATTGCTTCCACAAGCTGTGTGCGTTTGCTGCTGAAACGCTTGAAGATATCCATAATTTCATTAACTTTTTCGTCCTCAGCGCCTATAATCAAGGTCACATTGCCCGCTCGCAAAAATCCGCCGGAGGTGGAAAGCTTTGTGGCGCTAAAGCCGTTCCTTGTTATCTCACCCAGAACAGTATGACAATCATCGTTGTTAACAATTGCAACAATCAGCTTCATACATATAGCCTCCCATTATCATGTTTATATAAGTATAGCGCAAATCAGCTTATTTTACAACTTCAATATTTATAATGCCATATATCAATAAGATTTTAACAGCCTGTGCTGTGATTTTTTCGCCGGGTATAACAACAGGAATTGCCGGCGGACAGGGGCAGATAGCCTGAACAGCTATTCGGCCAACCGACTCTTTTACCGGAATAGTACTTTTTTCAGTCATCAAAGCCTGCCGGGGAGTAAGCAGTGCTTCCGGCAGTTCTTTTTGCTGAGCTAAAGAGTTAATTTTTTTACCGCTGTTTCTTATTTGCGTTGACAATTCACGCAAAGCAAACCTTAACTGAACAAAATCTGTTTCGCTGTTGAATGGCGACGGGATAAGAATTACCCCTTCGTGCCCCGCATATTCCGGTTCGATTTTGTTATCCCTCAACAATTCTCCGGCTTTTTCCCCGCTTAATCCGCTTAACTCGGTGTTGAATGCAATTCTCAACGGGTCGCATTCCCCATCCGGCAAAATTAAACCAAGGTCATTTGCATATTCTTTTAATTCCTTAACCTTAACGGCTAACGCTTTAAGCGCCTCAGCTCCGTTATCAGTAAGCCATGCCCTGCAAAGGTCAAGGGAAAGCATTGTCAGGTAGGAAGGGCTTGTTGAGCCAAAAAGCGAAAGCGCCGCACGCGCATGGGGCAAGTATTTTTCATCGGCGATATTCAGCCATGCACCGCCTGTGAGCACGGGCAGTGTCTTATGCGCCGAATCCGCACTCATTGCCGCGCCGCGCGTGATGGGACTAAGTGAGTTGTCAATAAATTTTAAGTGCGCGCCGTGCGCATTATCCACAAGCACCGGTACACCATATTTATCTGCTTCCTTCGAAATGGCGGCGATGTCGCTCATCACGCCGAAATAATCCGGCGTTGTAATATAAACAGCTTTTGCATCAGGATTTTCTTTCAGTGCAAGAGCAACTCCCTCGGCGGTTATTCTGCCCGTAAAACCCGCACCCGCGGAATCATCCGGCATCAACCAAACGGGTATAATATCCAATAGTGCCATGGCATTGGATGCAGCTCTGTGAATAACACGCCCGCAAATAATTTTACCACCCTGTGACGCGGCAAGGCGCAGCATGGCCTGAATGCAGAGTGTGCAGCCGTTAGCGCTCATAAAACTGCCGGCAACTTGAAACAATTCTGCCGCCAATTCTTCCGCTTCGGCAGTAGCGCCTTCGCCGTCAAATAAGCTGCCCGTATCTGGTATTTCCGTAATATCCAATTTCAAGGCTTCCGCCAAAGGCGAAAGGCATTCCGCCCCGCCCTTGTGGGCAGGCATATGAAAGCTTGCGCGGTTTTTCTTGTTGTGTTCGGTTATTGCTTTCAAGATTGGAGAATTCATCTGTTCACCTTGTAAAAGGAGCAAATTTCATATTCGCCCTAGTAATTTTGTTGGAATTCCTAAATGTTTAGCATTTTATTGCTGATGCAAAGAGTTTTTTTATTGATTCGGTTACCGTTTCCCATTCCAAATCGGCAGCGTAGATGAACTTTTTGCGATAATTACCCCATAGCCTAATGATTTCCGGATCATTTAACACCTTTTCCAACTCTTCAGAATGGTTGTTAAATAGTGAAGTTGAACCTCTGTTTTTTGCGGTTGCTTTTATGGCTTGACATAGCAGTGAATAGTCTATTCTTTCGGATTTAAGTATTTTTAGAATTGTAAGGTCATAGAAATCCCTCATGCGAGTATTTGAAATCCCGCGTGAAATTATTGTCTCCATCTTTTCCGCGAGTACGGTTTCAAGATTGTACGCAAAAATCTCAATACTGCGGTTTTCTAAAAGCAGTTTAAAACTGAATTGTGTTTCACCGGGCGAAATAACATCTCCGGTTGTAATATCAACCTTGATCGGAATTATTGTATTTTCAACCTGTGCAGAAAGGTTCAGCCGAAAACATGCATATTCTGCTTCTTCCCGAATTTCAGAGATATTAAGTAAGGTTATTGTAATATCATCATATACCGGAATATGTAGTATTTCATTAAATATATTTCGCAGGTTATCTTCGTTTAACGGATAGCCTTTGATAGTGGCATCCATATCAATAGTAGACCGAGCATCTAACCCTACTATAGCCGCTATTAACATACCGCCCTTCAGAATAAAATGTTGATTAAATTTTGAGAGGGATATTCTTTCAAGCAGCCGCTCCAGCATGTAGTTGCGCAACAGTATTTGTGCATCAATATTATTTTTTGCCAGATTACGAATCAAATCTTTGATTTGCCTTGATTTCATCAGAGTAATACCCCCAAATACTGCCTTGCTGTTTTTTCAATTTTAAAAACTTTTGCATATTCCATAAAAAGCGGCAAGTTTTTTTCTTTGCGGGATGCAAAACGTTTTAAAGCGGTTACGAGCATATCACCATCCATTTGGTTGCGATAACGTATAATATCGCAAACAGTTCTTTCAAGGTTATATACAGAAATATTCCGGCCATGAATTGTTTTCGCTGTTTCTTTACCAAGTTCATGCAGTGCTTCATTCACCGTATAAACAATAATCCCTGACTCCCGAAGCCGTGCCACGCCATAACCCCGCGGAACACATACGGAATATTGCAAGGGGTCCCTGTCGGTAAGCTCATGTATGTACAAAGCTGTTTCATTTGAAAAAATAATTTTTTCGGAACGGGCTTGAATTAAATACATAGCATCTTCAAAGGCATCCGGAGACAAATAGACACCCTGTGCAACGCGTTGCAATTTACCATTTTCAACAAACAACGATAAATACTGCCTCGGAATTCCGATGCTTTCTGTGTCTTTTGTTTTTACCATGCCGTTTTTCGATTCAATAAGTTTAGAAAGTTTCGTTGCATTATCCATGTTAACGCCTCACCTTACAATGGTGCTACAATTATAGCTAAGTGTAGCACCATTGTCAATAGCAATATCTTGTATTAAACATAATTCGCCCGTCATTCTATCCCCACCTCATTTGTTAACGGTAGGGGGACCGCCGAGGCGTTGGTGGGATTGCGTTCGCATCTACCTCTCAGTCGCCGTTCGGCGCCAGCTCTCCTACAAAAGGAGTGCCAAAGCGGTACTTCTTTACGTCCCTTGTTAAAGGGAAGGGGACCGCCACAGCGGTGAAGGGATTGCCGTTTCCGTTACTGCGACACTCTGTAGGTGTACGATGCATCTGGGTTTTCCGCGGTATAGACGAATGAGAAATCGTAATAGCCGGTGAGTTTGTCATAGAATACCGTATAGCCGTCATAGCCGCAGGCTGAGGCAAGATTTACCTTTTTCCACTGACCGTCCTTGTACAGCTCAACTGTAGGGCAGGCAAGCTCCGTAAAGCCGTTTACACGTACAGCGTTGTTGTTTCTGCCGCCGGTCAGGGTGAATTCCGCTGTGTTGTCTTTGGCGGTGACGGTTGGGACGGTTCGGTCTGCTTCGGCTGTGCCGGTTTCTGCGGTAACGGTCAGGGGTTTTAAAGCGCTGTCCTCGCGGACGGTCTGCACGTTCGTATCCGTTTCCTCGCGTCCGGTGCCCCACGGCAGCAGGACGAGGTCAAGTGTGATTGTATCGCCCGCTTTGAAGGTGATATTCTTTTCATTCAGGGTCAAAGCGCCGAAGTTGATATTGTTCTTGGCACTGTCGCGAAAAACGAAGTTTGTGCGGTATTCCCGGCCATTCTTTACAATCTTGCTGTTTCGCACGAGCAGCGCGAAATTCGAGCCAAAGCCTCTGTCTATCTGCTCCCTGTCTTCATCGCGTATGTCAAAATAGCCGAAGTATGGACTGATGCTGCCGAGCGTGTAATAGTTTGGCGACTCTTGCGCAAGGTCGGTGTCCGCGTAAGCAAGGGCGTTGTTTTCATCGAGATAGTCCACCTTATCAAAGGCGGCAGAGCGCCCGTCGAAGGCGAAAAGGTCAACATCCCGCTTGAAGTTTTTGAAGGTGATATCGCGGTCGAATGTGACAGTCTCCGTATAATAGGTGCGGTTTTCGTCCGTTTGGGGAAACTCGGTGTGGCGCAGCGTGAAGCGGTACGAGCCGCAGTCGGAAATATAACTGTACTCGATATCCGCGTAGGTCAGTCCCGCGCTTTTGATGTTTGAGCCGGTGTACTCGCTGAGCGTCTCGCTGCCGAAAACATCTGTGCGGTACTTCATAAAGTGCAGTTTACCCACGGAGTTGAACTGCGGCTGACCGCTCCACATCGTCCCGCTGCGCCCGCGGTGGTCGGGCAGTGTCCAACCGTCCTTATGATCGACAAAATACGGGGCGATGCAGTTCGACTCGGTCGTACCGGTTGAAAGATGATAGTAGGAAATGTGGAATTCAATTGAGGAAAGCTGTTTGATCGGATACGCGCCCCAGTTTTGATAAATATTCAAAAGCGTGAAACGGAGCGTTTCATCGGCTTTAAGGCTTAGGGGAAAGATGCTGTCGCCGTACTGGTAATCTTTGACGCTGTAGAACCCCTCGCCGCCGTCACCCTGGAAATTTTTGCAGACCTGGATATCCATAGCCGCGAGCGTGCCCGTATCGTCAAGCAGCGCCGCCGCCTCAAGGCAGCCGATTTTCCCCTGTGACCTGATATAAATATCCCGGTCGCTGTTGTCGCAGGTGACGGAAACCGGCACGCTGAACCGGTCATCAGGATGGTCGTAGGCAGTCTGAAAGTCGGTGCCGTCCATGGTCAGTTTGTACGAGCCGCGCAGCGCTTCATAGCCGATATACGCGGCATTGGCGTTGCCGCTGTGCACCGTAATGCCAGTCAGCGGGTTTCTCTCGAGGTGAGAAGCTTTATCTATTCCGGCAAACGCATGTGTTTCGTCGGTGTAAATACGAAAGCCGAAGCGGACGTCATTTAAAGCATAGCCGCCGGTTTCGTCGTTTTTGTTAATGCCGGCACCGGGCGTGTAGTTTGCCGTCTGGCGGATGACATAGTAGCCGTTCTCGATCGTAATGTTCAGGCTCTTCGTCGAATTGTCCGACGGCACAATAAAGCCGACCACACCCGCGTCTTTAATATCAAACGCCGCGTAGCATACCTTTGACGCGTCAAAGCCCATTATACCGCTGTATGTCCCGTTTTCGTCCCGAATTTGCAGCGCAGCAACGGTATTGGCGGGGATTTTGATGATACTGCCGAACGCCGAAAGGTTCTCGGTCGCTTCGGCCGCTAAAATCTTCAGCTCAGCATACATCCTGTCGGCATAGACATGATACGTCTTGTCCACCTTAAATGTCGGTTTAACTTTAAAAAGCGGATCAAGCAACGCGGCAAATTCGAGGTCGCGCACATGGCACTCATAATAGTACTGCCCGAGGCGGATGGTGTTCACGCGTGCGTTTGTGGGAGATTTAGACGAATAATAGGTTGTGCCGTTATTGAGCGTACAAAATGTGTCCATCGAGTCAGCAATATATTTTTTTCCGCCAGCGGTTTTAAGGGTTGCGGTTTTGTTGCTTACTGCATTGAGCTCATGGGTCAGTACCGCTTGCTTGTTCGACATCGCGTAGGCGGTACGCTTCGGGGTGGTGAAGACGCCCTGTACGGCATTTCTTGCCGAAGCCGCGTAGAGAACCGTTTGCGACATGGTGCTGTCACCTCCAATATCATT